>NZ_JBHXRD010000006.1:83025-262772 GCF_042717325.1 Streptomyces sp. NPDC058637
TCGACGGCGGGGTCCTTCACCGCCTCCCCGACCACGGCAGGGTCCTTCCCGGCCCCGGTTTCCGTCGCAGGTTCCGTCGTGGGCGGTACGGGAGGAGCGGGCGGCGCGGGCGGTGCGGGCGGTGCGGGCGGTGCGGTGTCCTCGACGGCGGGGTCCTTCACCGCCTCCCCGACCACGGCAGGGTCCTTCCCGGCCCCGGTTTCCGTCGCAGGTTCCGTCGTGGGCGGTACGGGAGGTGCGGGCGGCGCGGCCGTCTTGACCTGTACGGGGACGACCGACACCCCCAGCGCCTCCGTGAACAGCCCCGCGACCTGCTCCAGCCAGCCCGCTGCGGCCTCCGGGTCGAGACCGGGACGGACGGACTCGCTCATGTACCGGCCGGACTTGTCGTTCACCGACCACCGGCCCCGCTCCGGACTCCACCGGAACTCGCCGGAGACCCGGCTCCTGCCCGGCTCCAGCCGCCCCGTCTCCCCGAAACCGGCCGCGATGCCCGTATGCCCGAGGCCGTCCAGGTTCGCCCGCAGCGCTTCTGCCGTCAGGTCGGGTGTGACCCGCCGCATGCCCGCGAGCAGAGCGTCGAACTGCTCCGGTGTGACGATCGCGCTCGGTTCCTCGCTGCCCAGCAGCACCCGCCCGTCCCCGGTGACGGTGTAGAGCCAGACGGCGTCGGTGTCGGCGGTGATCAGCAGGTCGGGATCGACCTCGTCCAGGGGCACCCACAGCGGGTTCATCCGTACGTCGCCGTCGGCGTCCCGCTCCTCCGGCTTGACCCGCTTCGGAGCCACCGGATCACCGAAGACCAGCAGGTCACGCGGGTCGGCGTCGCTGCCGTTGTAGTGGTCCGAGCCGTTGTAGTGCACCTCGATCACCCGGGACGCGTCGCTGAGCCCGGCGCGCGCGTCGTCGACCTGACGTCCGTCCCGCACCACCTCGACACGGACCTCGAAGACATGGGCGAGCAGGGGCAGGAAGATCTCGCCCACCGAGGTGATGTAACGGTCCTCCCAGTGGGTCACGGCGTCCAGGACCGCGTGCAGTTCCACGTCGTCCAGCGGTGCGGTGCTCGTCGCGTAGAGGCTGGTCAACTCCCGCCGCAGGCCCGCCTCCGAGCGGTCCACGAGCATGTCGGCGTCCACACCGTGGTGGTCGAGCAGCGAGACGAGCCCGGCCCGGTGGCGGCCGGCGATCCGGGCCTCGAACTCCGCCGCCGTCGACATCCGCAACTGCCCTATGACGAGCGGGTGCAGCCGCCCCCCACTCGCGACCAGGTGGTCCTCGACGGCCAGGCGCATCGCGGTGGCGACCGCGGTCTCCGGGCCGCCCGGGTAGTGGCCCTGCCCGGACCGGACCGTGGCACGCCCGGCGAGCCCGGTGCGCACGGCGGCGGGGTCGTCGAGCCAGGCGTAAGCGGCGGGGTCGGACGTCGCCAGTCCGGGCAGCCGGCCGCGCATGTGCGCGGGGTCGCTCGCCATGAACGAGAACAGCAGGCATTCCCCGGTCGCCGGAACGGGAACCGGCAGCCCTCTGGCCGGCCTGTTCCGGGACCCGCCGACGGGCTCCCTCGACGGGTCCTTCACCGGATCCTCGGGCGCGGGATCCTCGGGCGCGGGATCCTTGGGCGCGGGATCCTTGGGCGCGGGGCCCTTCGGCGCGGACTCCTCCGCGGGCTCCGTCCCCTTCCCCGGCGGCGTACGCACCCCGTCCCCGTCCACGTCCAGATCCGCATCCGGATCCGCTTCCGCATCCACGCCCCCCGGCACCGCAAGCTGGAAGTGCCGGTCCGCGAGGCTCAGCACCACGCGGGGGCGGGTCGGTTCGGGCCCGTCCAGGAGGCCCTTGAGGTGCCCCGTACGGTCGGACGGCGCGGGGCCGAAGTCCTGGTAGCGTCCCGCGTCGTCCACCACGGTGACGTCCACGCCGAAGGTCCGCGCCGCGAGCAGCGGGAGCAGGTCGGCCGCCGCGTGGTTCCAGCCCGTCTCCGCGTCCGCGTCGCCCGGCCGCGTCAGCTGGGCGACCGCGAGCGCGGCCCGGGCCGCCGGGTCCGGGGTCACGGAGTGCGGGATCAGCCCGTCCAGCCCGTCGAACTCCCGGCCGCCCGGGGTGTCCGGCCCCAGCGGACCGGTCCCCCGCAGGCCCGCCGCGGTGGCCTCGGCGTCGCTGAACGTGTCCGTGTGGTCCGGCGCGACCAGGTCGAGGAGGTCGGCGTCCGCCGGATCGGAGAGCCTGCTCGCGAGCAGGCGGCGCAGTTCGCGTATCGCCGCCCGCCGGTCGCCGAGGTCGATGCCCCGGTCGGTGAGCAGTTCGGGCGCGGTGCCGCTCAGCCCTTCCACCAGGGCGTGGAAGAACGCCTCGCCGTCCCTGGGTACGTCCCGCAGGGTGTAGGTGGCCCCGTCGGGCGAGGTGAGCCGTGTCCCGCCGTCCGTGACGGTCCTGGTGTACGCCGGTGGGGCGGGCCGGGGCTCGGGCTTCGGTGGCGGCGTGGGCTTGCGGTGGGCGACGGCCTCGGGCTCGGCACGGTCGCCGAGCCGGGTCCGGCCCTCGGCCGTGGCCGCCTCCTGGTGCCACCGGGTGAGCTGGTCGGCCCCGGCCCTGACCCGGTGGTACTCGGCCGCCGCGTCCTCCGCCACCGCCCTGAGTCCGTCGAGCAGGGCCCGCCGGTTGGTGAAGGCGTCGAGTGCCGCGTCCCGCCGCCGGGTGACCGCTTCGACGCGGCGGGCCGAGGTCGTCACGTCCTTCTCGGCCGCGGCCACCTTACGGGCGGTCCCCGCCGCCCGCCTCCGTGCGGCGCCCACATGGACCTCGGCGGCCGACACGAGCTCGCCCGTGGTCCGTTCGGCCGTCGCCAGGGCGGTGCGGGCCTCGGTGATCTGGTCCCGCACCAACTCGGCCCAGCCGTCGTGGGCGGCTTCCCCGGTGTCCGTCTCCTCCAGCGACTCCAGGGCTTCGCGCGCCTCCCGGACCTGCTGCCGCGCCGTGTCCCGTACCCCGTCGAGCCGGTCGATCGCCGCTTCCAGGGCGGTCCGGTCGATCTCGGCGGCGTCGTACGCCAGGCCCAGGCGCCGCCCGTCGGCGTCGGCGGTCGTGCGTGCCGCGTCGAGGGCGGTCTCCGCGGCGTCGCGCGCCTCCCGCAGGGCGAGGGCCGAGCGGCGCTTCTTCCAGTACGCCTTGTCCGCGTCCACCCACGCCTTGCTCGCGCTGCCGACCGCGTCCCAGGCCTCGCCCACCCGGGCGGGGAAGTTCGTCCCGTTGATCAGGCCGAGTTCCCTGGCGATGTCGTCCCGCACCCACACGAGGGCGAACGCCTCGGACCCCACCGCCTTCAGCCCCGGCCGGACGTGGCCGAACGTGCCGCCGACCAGCCGCCCGATACGGCTGTCCTTGATGCCCCGCTGTACGTCGGCGACGCTGAGCCAGGCGGTGGGCACGGCGAACAGGAACACCCGGCCGGTCTTGGGCTTGGTGTTGACCGAGGTCATCTGGTCCGCGGAGGTGGCGAGTGAGTCCCCCTCGGCGGCGTACGGGCCGGTGCCCGAGGCGCCCAGCTGGTTCATCCCCGTCTTGTCGGAGCTGATCAGCACTCCGGCCCCGAGTGCCGAGTCCTGGACGTTCTCCCGGCCGACGGACGTCGCCGCGCTCTCACCGGTCCTGCGGAGCATCTCCATCTTCTTGCCGTCCGCGACGGTCAGCAGTACCGCCCGGCTGAAGTCGGGTTTGGCGTAGAGGTCGAGCTGGGCGCTGTCGCTGCTGACCACGTTCCGCTCGGTCAGCCCGGGGATGCGGTAGCCGCCGGCGGTCACCGCCTGGTGGTAGTAGGCGGACAGGGCCGCGTTGGACGCCCCGTCCTCCAGCGCCTGGGCCGAGCCGGTGCCCAGGCGGGTGAGCCCGGTGTCGCGGGAGCGGCGCGGGGCGTCGGTCCCGTCGAGGGAGAACCCGGCGTCGTACGAGAGGGCGACCGCGTAGGTGTTCGCCACCTGGACGTCGGAGAGCCCGACGATCCGGCGTACGTCGAATCCGGTGTCGGGGAAGCGGAACGGCTTCATGGTGCCGTCGCCGTACCGGGTGTCCGGGCCCAGCACATAGGGCGAGATCCCCTGGTGCGGTGCGGCGAGCCCGGTCAGCCGCGGTGGACCCAGCAGGTCCGCGCCCGGATCGGCGTCCGGGGCCATGAGGCTGAGCGGAACGTGCTCGCGCAGCGTCCCGGCCGCGCCCTCCTCGGAGAGGACCTGCCGGCCGCGGAACCTGCCGAGCGTCCTCCCCCCGCCGTCCGCCGGGGCGTCGTCCGCCTCCAGCGTGATCCGGAGCCGGTACGGGGTGGCGACCTCCGCGTACGGTTCGGTGGACGCGGCCCGGAACACCGTCAGGGTCGATGCCGTACGGCTCCCGCCGCTGGACTGCCGGCCGGAGCCGGTCTCCGTGAAGGTGGGGCCCGCGGCGGCGGCCGTGCGGTCGCCCGTGTGCACGCTTTCGCCGACGAGATAGCCGAGGTCGGCGCCCTTGGTGGACTCGGACCCGTCCTGGACGGTCTCGATCGCCCGGCGGTTCTCCTCCATCTCCACGCTGTGGTCCAGCATCTCGAAGACGGGCGTCCCCGGGATGAGCTGGACCCTGATCCGGACCTGCCGCTTCCCGATGCGGACGCTGTGCCAGCCCCACGCCCCGGTGCGGGCGGGCACCGACGAGCCGGTGCCCGTCATCTCCTTGTCGAGGGAGCGCATGACCCGCGCCGACACCAGGGTGCGGACCCTCTCCCGGCCCGCGTCGTCCAGCCCGAGCGCACCCACCTGCCGGTCGAACGCGGCGAGCACGGCCGTCGGATCCAGTGCGTTGACGGGGTACGTGCCGAAGCTGTTGCCCTCCAGCCAGGCTTGCGGCGACCAGCGGTGGCGGGTGTAGCGCGGCACCTCCCCCATGCCGTCGTCGATCAGCCCGACCAGGTGGGCGCTCTTCTCCGGGACGTGGGCCAGCCAGCCGCCGGGCACCGTCGTCATCCGCCCGGCGGCGGAGGCGAGCCGGTCGGGGACGAAGGGCTTCCCCACGGCACGGGACCCGAGCATGCTGGAGGCCAGCGCCAGCCAGTGCTCGGCGGTCCCCGACACCAGGACCTGGTGGCCGAAGCCCTTGCGGTTCATGTCGTGGACGACGGCGCGGGTGACGATCCTGCTCGACTGGTCGGCCGTCGACCAGGGGCTCGCGACGAGACCGTAGGTGCCCAGCAGACCGGGGCCGGTCGCGTGGGAGCGGGCGTAGACGAGCTGCCCGCCGGTGAAGAAGGTCGTGCTCCTGGTGGTCTTCCCGGAGGTCTGCCCGGTGCCGCCGAGCACCATCTCGGTGTCCATCGGGACGGACGGGGTCAGGGCCCGGATGTCGTTCACCGCCGTCAGGTGGCGGAAGGTCGCCCACAGGGTGGAGTACGGGCCCTTGCCCATCAGCCCGGCGGCGGTCCAGCCGAGCGGGCCGGAACTCTGGTCGAAGTTGGACGTCAGGTACTGGGCCTGGAAGGCGCGGAGTACCGCCTCCCGGGTGGGAGTTCCCTCCTCGGAGAGCTGCCACGCACCACCCGAACCGCTGGTCAGTACGGCCCCCAGGGCGTCCACGAGGGCGGGCGCAGGTACGACGCCGATGGTCAGGAACGGATGGTTCTGCAGCGCCTGGAACATCCGCGAACCCCGGCCGTCCGGCGTCACCGGCCCGGGGTCACCCTCCAGGTCGGTGGCACGCACCAGGCTCCCCGGCCGGGTCAGGTCACCGAGGGCCAGCGCCCGTGCCCGCGCGGGCCGCAGGGTGCGCACCGGGTGCGGCGCGAGCCCCAGGTAGGGGTTCGCCGCCCCCCGGGCATGCGGGTCCACCGCGGGGGCGTGGGTGCCCGGGATGCTGATCAGCACCTGGCCGGTCCGAGGACCGCCCCCTACCGCCCGGCCCCCGGCGGCCGTACCCATCAGCAGGTCCTGCGGCTGGCGGAAGACGAACGGCTGGGTTCCCAGCAGCCCGAGGGTCGCCGTCCCGCGCAGCAGTCCCCGGAAGCGCCAGTAGCCGCCGCGGTTCACGGTGAGCGAGAGGTCGTAGCGGTAGAGGTGGGAGGGCCCGGCACTCACGCTCATCGGCTCGTACGTGGCCGTCGCGCCGAAGCCCGTCTCCTGGTCGGTCTGCCACCCCTTGCGTGCGCCGAGCGTCAGCACGCCCGCGTTGTTCGGGGCACCGATGTCGTCCGCGCTCGGATCGCGGAACGCCAACTGCCCCTCGAAACCGACCTCCGCGACGCGCTTCGAACTCTTCTGCCCGTCGACCCGCTCCACACCGATCGAGCTGTAGCGCAGCTTGAAGTCGTCCTGGACGCCCTCGAACCGGCGGTTGGTCAGCTCGCCGTGCAGCCACACGTAGCGGTGCCCCTGACCGATCCGGCCCGGCTCGTTGAACCTGATCCTGATCCCGGTCGTCGTCAACGCCTCCAGATTCCCCGCCATGCTCCGGTACGACAGGGTGGCGAGGACCTCCAGCGTGTTGGACAGCGCCGTGCGGTACTCCTCGTCGTCGCGCCACGGCGAGGACGCGGGGCGGATCCCGGCCAGCGGGCCGGGCGACTCCAGCAGCGCCGTCGTGCGCTCGCGCCAGGTCCTGCGCTCCGGCGGTGCGAGCTGGTCGAGACGGGCGACCAGCCGCGGGTACGTGGCCGCCAGCGCGGTCAGCACCTCGTCCGCGAAGGTGTCCAGGAGCGTGCGGTCCCGTCCCCCGGCGTCCGTCGCGCCGCTCCTCGTGCCGTCGTCGAAGGCGAACTCCTCCACCCGGTGCATGCCCAGGGTGGGCGGCCGGTCCAGGGTCAGATAGGCGGGGGCGAACGGCTGCGGGGCGCCCGCCCGCAGCGCCTTCCGTATCCCGTCGTCCCAGCCGGCCAGCCGGCGCGCCTCGGTGCGCGTCATCCGGTCCACGCTCCACGTGTGGAAGCGCGTCGGCGGGGCGCCGCTGCCGCTGCGGTTGACGTAGACCGTCTTGCGCACCAGGTAGAGGCCCGTGAGGTCGCCCTTGACCTGGCCCGCGGACTTGATCGCCCCGGAACCGCCGAGGGCAGCGGTACGCGACACGGAGAAGAGGTAGCGGAACGCGGGACCGAACTGCAGCCTGAGGTTGAGGCTCCCGTTCCCTCCCAGGTCGAAGAAGTTGAACGCCGGGCCCGCGACGCCGTCGATGCCGAACGCGGCGGTCTTCTGGAGGCTCCGGTCGTTGCGGACCGTCGAGGTGCTGATGTCACGCATCTCGGCTTCGGGCGTCTCCGTGATCAGCGTCGCCCGGCCCGGCACCACGTCCACCACGAAGACACCGAGCGGGGTGCGCGTCTTGTCGTCGGCGAACAGCGGCACGGTCGTCACCCGGCCCCTCGACAGCGCGGGCGCCTGCCGCTGGAAGCTGATCGAGGAGAAGAACGCGTCCAGTTCGCCGTAGGCGGTGCTGCCGGGTGCCACCCCGATCTCCCCGGCCGCCCAGTCCCGCATCCGCGCGACGGGCCCGAACCCCTCGGTGCGCACCAGCCGGTACGCGGAGTTGCGGCCGAGCTCCAGGGAGCGGGGGATGCGGCCCGGGCGCACGGTCGTGCTCGTCACGCTGTCCGGCAGCCGCACCGACAGCCCGTCCCGGACGGAGAATCCGAAGACCGCCGCGTCGGGGCCCGGCACCGTGACCGGCCGGCCGTCGGCGTCGGTCAGGGCCAACTCGTAGTACGCGTGGTCCAGATACACCCGGGAGCCGTCGAGCGCGCGGGTCTCCGTCTGGCTCGTGCCCTGGTCGGTCTGCCCGTAGGCGACCCTGTCGGTGAACCCGAACCGCAGCCCGATCCGCCCGAACCCGTTGAACGCGGCCGTGCCCATGGGCCCGATCGGGCCGCCCAGCGCGATCTGCGCGGTGGACTGCATGGTCTTGCTCTGCCCGGCGGCGGCGGTGGACCGGTGCATCCCGTCCACCTTCACGGGGCTGCCGTACGCGTCGTCGAACTGCTCCCAGTCGCCGTAGTGGCGCACGGTCACCGCCAGCTTCCTGACACTGCCGTCCTGTGCGGTGTACGGGAACACCCGGCCGTCCCCGGCCAGGGTCTTGGGCTCGTGCCGGAAGGCGTACGTCACGTCGGCCATCAGCCCGGCCCCGGTGGGTCCGTCGCTCGCCGGCGGCGCCGGGCGCACCACGTCACCGGCGCCGGAGAGCAGCCGGTCGATCTCCGCCAGGGCCTGACCCGTCCCGCGCAGGACGACATCGCTGTGCCCGAACGTCATGGAGCCGGACAGCATCTCGACGAGGATGTCCGGGGGGACGTCGTGCAGGAGCGACTGGACGTCGTCGATGTAGTCGGGCATCCGGCTGCCGTTCCCGAAGCGGGCCGGAGCCCGGCGCCCGCCCAGCGGGCGGTTCAGGCTCGGGTCCAGGACGGCGGGCCGGGTGCGGTCGAGGGTGGTGCGGATCCACTCCTTCTGCTTCGGGAGCGGCTTGGGGAGGGGTTCCGGGAGCGGTTTCGGGACGGTCCCGGACGTCGTCACCATCGTGGTGTCGGACCCGGGCGGATCGGTCACCTCCGTCACCTCGGCCGTCCCCGTCACGTCCGGCGTCCCGGTCGTCCCCGGGGCCGTCCCGCCGGTCCCGGGTGCCGTTCCGTCGCTGTTGGGGGGTACGGGCGCGTACGGCTCCGCCCCGGGGTGCCCGCCGACCGTGGCCCGACGGGTGGGCGGCGGCGGGGCGCTGTTGACGGGGCCGGGCTCGCCGATGTGAGCGGCGATCAGCTGCAGATGGCGCCCGCGCAGACCGCCCTGCGCGAGCCCGGCCGGCGCGGGGCTGCGGTAGTCGCCCAGCAGGCTTCCCGCGATGTCGGGGCGGTGGGGCGCGACCGCGTGGCGGGACTCGTCCCGCAGACCGAGCATGTGGGTGATCTCGTGCGCGTAGTCGATCGGATCGGCGTCCGCCCACCAGGCGGAACGGGTCATCTGCTCGTCCCGGCTCACGAGTTGGACGTTGAGGCCGTTGGGGTGCGGGTCGCTCACGACCTGCTCCACGGTCACATGCAGGAGATCGCCGTTCGGCAGCCGGTGGCCGGGGGCGTTGAGCAGGGCCTCCACACCGTCGACCACCTTCCCCCAGACGCCTTCCGGCAGCCGGTCGGGGCTGCCGACGCCGACCTGCACGGTCAGATCGGTGATGCTCTCGCCCTCGAACTCGAAGCGGCGCACCTCGAACTTCGAGTGCACGGCGAACTGCGTGGTCCGGCCCGGACGTTGCGGGTCCGCGGGCGTGGACACGGGATCGACCCACGTATGGGACCGGGTCTCGGGCTCCGCGTCGGCCCGTATGGACTCCCAGGCGGGCGACCCGGGGCCGGTGCCCGTTCCGGTGCCGCGCGATGCGGCCGGGGCCGCCGGGTGCTCCGCCGTCCCCTCCCCTCCCGCCCCGCTGTCCGTCACGGAGACGGGGGCCGTCTCCTCGGTGACGGACGACTGGGGCTGCTGCGACCGCGACGACTGCGGCTGCTGCGATGCCTGGGGCTGCTGCGCGGACTGGGGCTGCTGCGACGACTGCGGCGTGGCCGACGAGGACGTGTTGGGCTGCGAGGACTGCGGTGCGGCGAGCGGTGGCGGCTGTACACCCGGGGATGCCTCCGGCTCGTCCCGCCGCGCGGGATCCGCCTCCGGCTCGTCCCGCCGCGCGGGATCCGCTTCCTGGACCGACGGCTGCTGATCCGTACCGCCCGCCGCGCCGCGCCCGCCCGTCGAGGACTGCGTTGCCGGTGGGGCCGACGACCCGGGGCCCTGCGACGCGGACGGCACCTGGTCGCCCCGCGCCGGATCCGTCTCCTGCCCCGCGTACTCATCGTCCGTACGCCCGCCCGACTGCGGCGGGGTCTGCTGCGAGGAGGACTGCGGCTGAGGCGCGCCGAGGTTCGGTGACGTCGACGGGGTATCGAGAAGCGACTGCTGCGGATCGATGTCCCCGTCCGTGACCGGGAGGGACTGCGACCCGTCCTGGCCGGCGTCGTGGAGCGCCCCCGTGGGCCCCGGAAGGTTCCCCGTCGCGAGCGGCGGAGCAGACAACGGGGGCAGGGGCACGGACGACAACGGCGGCGGCACGGACATCACCCCGCCGAGACCGTCGAGCCCGCCGAGACCGTTGAGACCACCGAGACCACCGGCCCCGTCCGGCCCGTCCACCGGGCTCGCCCCGTTCCGGGGCCCGACGACCGGTGCCGGGTCGGTCGGCGAGGAAGTGGTGAGCGGCTGGCCGAGCGGTGAGGAAACCGAAGGCGGGACGACAGGAGGCGGTGCGCCGACGGTGTTCAGCGCGGACGGGCCGGGCAGCACGGTCGACACGGTCGGTACGGACGACACGGTCGGTACGGACGACACGGACGACACGGACGACACGGGCGGCGGCACCGACGCGTTCCGCGGCCCGTCGCCCCCGACCGTGCCCACCCTGTCGACCGTGCGCGGCGGACCGTTGAGGTCGGCCGACGCCACCGGGGGCGCGAAGAACTTGTCGTTGAGCCACAGCGCCCCGCCCCCGACGGCGGACTCCGCGTACATCCCGAACACCGCGCTGGTCCCGGAGCCCACGAAGGTCTCCCACTTGAACTCCCACTGCCCGTCGAAGAGGCCGGTGACCAGCACCTCCGCGAGGGTCTCGCTGATGCCCGAGACGACGAAGACCGCGGGGACGTCGTAGACGTCGTTCAGCACCTTCGACACAAAGGGATTCCGCGGCGGGAAGTCGATGTCCAGGTTGTCGAGGTGCTTGCCCCCGTTGTTCATCCAGTCCTTGAACTTCGGCGGGAACCGTCCGAAGGCGCTCTCGAAGAAACCGCCGAGCGCACCGAACGCCGCCGCCTTCCCCACATCTCCCCAGTCGACACCGGAGGGTTTGCGCCCGGGCGGGTTGAACGCGATCTGGGCCAGCCTCACCGCCAGGGTCTGGATCGCCTCCGCGAAGGCCTCGCTGAGCGTGGGGGCGATGTGGGTCATCCGCACCAGCCGGTCGATGATCATCAGCACCGCCAGCCGGGTCCGCGCCCTGGCCAGCGCCATCTGCGAGATCGACGTACCGCCGGTGAAGAACGCCATGGCCGCCAGGAAGGCCAGCTCTATGAGGAGCAGGATGATCTCGGAGATGATCTCCCACTTCGACTCCTGGATCTTCATCGAGTAGTTGACCTGCCCATCCGCCATGTCGTCCAGCTGCTTGACGATCTCCCGGAGCCGGTTGACCCCTCCGTCGTCGAGCAGCAGGGACAGGCCCTGGACGTACCCGCGCGCCACGTCGTCCGGCAGCGAACGGCCGGCGTTCCACACGGACTCCTGCAGGGCGTCCCCCAGTGCGAGGATCCGTTTCCCGTGGTTGAGGTAGAGGGAACGACTGACCCACGCCAGGTTCTCCCGGGCCTGCAACGGCATCTCGCCGAGCAGGATCCAGAGCATCTTCCTGACGTCCTCAGGGAAATTGATCTCCTGCACTCAGCGCTTCCCCTGCCCGTCGCCGACGGCCGCCTCTTCGTTCCTCGCCTGGTGCGCCCGGATCTTGTCGGCGGCGTCCGTACGGGTGCTCTCCATGTTCTCCAGGTTGGTGAGCGTCGCCGAGACCAGCGCGTCGAGCGCCTCGTACAGCGACTGCGCGATGTCCGTGCAGTACCGGTTGTTCGCCTCGTACTTCGGGCGCACCCCGCGGGCGAAGTCGTCCGTCCAGCCGGCCCATCCGCTGTAGTCGTTCTCCTCGTGCCTGAATTCCTCGCTCATGCGCTTGGCCAGGGAAGGCAGGAGTTTCATCTCCTCGATGCTCCGCCGCAGGTTGGTTGTGTTCGCCTCGTACGCACCGCTCATCTCCGGCCTCCCCGTACCCCCGGGCGCCCGTCGTCCGAGTCGTCATGGATCTCGTCCCGCAGCCGGTCGCTCGACGACCAGCCGTCTCCGCCACCCTCGCTGTCGTACGCGGGGCCCAGGATGCGGTCCCAGTCGACGTCGAAGCCGCCGAACTCCGGTGCGATGCCGGTGGGACGGGTCAGCGGCTCGAAGATCTCCCGGACCCGGTGCGCCATCTGGGCGCGCCCCTGCTCCACGGCTTCCAGGACCGAGGCGGCGAGCTGCGCGCCCGGCATGCTCCGGAACCGGGTGTCGAGGAACCGCAGGCCCATCAGCTCGCCCTGTGGACCGATGGTGACCTCGACCGTGCGGTCGCGCGAGCGCTCGGTGAGCGAGGTGTCGCGCAGAGCGCCCTCGGCCCGCGCGACGGCGGCCTCGACCGCCGCCAGTTCGGCCCTCGCCTTGGCCAGGCGCTGCTCCATGGGCTCGGGCGGCTCTCCCGGGTTCATCGGCTGATCACGGCGGGCGCGCCTCCCTCGTACGCGGTCCCGGATGCCTTCGTCCCGGATTCCGCCTCGTCCTCGGCGGGCGTCACCAGGTTCTCGGTCACCGGGGCCTGCCCGTGCGGTGGATGAGGCCGGAGGCGAGGTCGGACTTCATGTTCCCGACGTCCTGCCGACTGCGCCGGATACCGGTGAACGCCTGCTCCGGCGCGGTCACACCGTTCCGTGTGCCGCGTGCCTCCGACTGCTGCGTGCCCGCCATGGACCGCACCTCCTGGTGAACTCGACGACCCGGGAGTCCGCTTCAACCAAAAGTAGACAGAGGGGCGGTCGGGGCAGCAGTGAATTCCGGAGAGTTCCCTGATCCGCCTTCCTCCATTGGCGATGCCCGCCCTGGAAGTTCATTTTCCGTACGCCGGGAATTTCCTGGTGTCCGTCATTTCGGATCGCACCCGGCCGTGGGCGGGGCTGTGCGTTCCGTGGCGGCGGATTCCGAAGCCAGGCCCGGTCCGGTTCGGCAGCATGACCGAGCCCGCCGAGATCGACCCGCCGGCTGGTCGAGGTGGCACGCGCGGACCTTGTGGACCGGTACGTCGGCCACATCGCGCCGCTCGCGGGGGAAGTCTTCGAACGCGTCTCGGGTGGTGTGCTGTTCACAGAAGGGTTGTGCACCCCGCTCCCGGGGGAGCGGCCTCCGGCCTCGACAGGGAAGACGTGGAGACACTGCTCAAGCTGATGGGGGAACCTCGTGGCGACGTGGGCGTGATAACCGCCGTACACACCCGGGAGATGCCGCGCTCCTGGATTCCCACCCTGGTCCCGCCTCATGATTCTCCCGCTCGGTGGAGTTCGAGAACCACATGTCATGGCCCCGCATACCTCGGAATTCGGCTACGCCTACGTGGACGACACGCTCGGGGTCTCCACGGCTGTGTGGACGCCCTTCCGCGCGATGCCACCTTCGGCAACGCCCGTACGTCGCGGCGGAGCTCGATTCCATGACCACGCACCGGGCCCGTGGACTTCGGCCCTACCGGCACGCCGACCGGGTTCAGGCGGCCAGTCGGAGGCGCTGCCCCGGGTAGATGAGGTCCGGGCCCTCGTCCAGCAGCTCACGGTTCAGCTCGAACAGCGCGTCGGTGCCACCGGGTACGTCGGCCCGCTCGGCGATCACGGAGAGGCAGTCGCCCGGCTCGACGACGTAGGTCTCGCTGCCGGCGAGCTCATGGGAGTCGGTCGCTTCCGCCGCGTCGGACGCCTCGTGGGAGTAGCCGGACGAGCTGCTCGAACCGCTGTCCGACTGACGCTGGGGGGTGGCCTTCGGCGTCTCGCTGCGCTGGGGGGTGCTGCCAGCCTGCGGGTTCGATGTGCCGTTCACGCCGAGCCGGCCGCAGGTGGGCCAGGCGCCCATTCCCTGTGAGCGGGCCACGCGTTCACCGACGGCGATCTGCTGGGAGCGGGTGGCGAGGTCGGCGCGCGGTGCGTACTGCCCGCCGCCGTAGGCCCGCCAGGTGGAGGGCGCGAACTGCAGCCCACCGTGGTAGCCGTTGCCGGTGTTGATGTTCCACCGGCCGTTGCTCTCGCACTCGGCGATGCGGTCCCAGTCGGTGCCCGCGGTGACGGTCGGCGCCGCGGCGGCCCGCACGGGGAACGCCCGGACGGTGGAGACGGGCTGGGCGGTGACGGCCTGAGCGGTGGCGGCCTGGGCCGGGACGGCCGCGGCGCTGCGGCCGGAGAGGCCCAGCACGCCCAGGAGGACCAGCAGAAGGGCGAGCACCGATTCGACGGGTCGCTTGGCGAGGGGTGATGCCGGCATGACGGTATTCCTCCGCTGTGCTCCGGGACTGTACAAGGGCACGAACAGATAAGCCGCCGATATGCTTTTGAGGGGGTACCGACGCGTTCCGCGTCCGCACAATCACCCGAGTGGAGGCCCACGGCCCGGCGCGAGGGACCGGTGCGGAGGAATGGCGCGGAGGGCTGGCGCGAAGGTCGGGCGGAGGTCAGCGCCGGGTGACGCGGAGGCGGGCCATCTCGGCCCGGACAAGCGGCAGTTGGTCGTACAGCGCGTCCCCGGGACAGCTGGTCTGGAACGTGTCGCGGTGACCCGACACCGCGTGGAGGTGGACCACCTCACCCCGCTGGTACAGGCTCTCGTCGTTCGTCGAGACCATCCGCACGGTGCTCCGCGGGTCGGTGCCCCGACGCAGCTTCCACGCGCCCACCTTCGCGATCCCCTCGATGAGCGCCTCGGGCACCGGCACCCCCGGGCCGAAGCTGCCGAGCGCCGCGATGCCCACGCTGTGCGCGTTGAAGCCCTTGGCGTGCGCCCCGCGCACGGAGCGGCCCACGCCGCCGGCCCGGCCCTCGTAGATGGTCCCGCAGCGGTCGACGACGAAGTTGTAGCCGATGTCGTCCCACCCCTCACCCGAGACGTGGTCCTCCTCCATCGCCCGGAGCATCCTCGGGGCGTCGGCACAGTCGTAGTCGTTGCTGTGGTTGGTGTGGTGGACGAAGACCGCGTTCACCGCCCCCGTGTACGTCGCGTGCTCCTTGACCAGGCTCTCGTCCGCGCGCCACTGGGCCCGGCTGACGATCACGGGCTGCGGGGCTCCGGGCGGGGCCGCGGGCTCGGCCGTGGCCGGCTCGGGCGCGGCGAGGTGTACCGGCGCGTCCCGGAACACCAGGACGGCCAGCGGCACGACGACGGCGCCCAGGGCTGTTCGGCGAAGCCACATGGGGCCAGCCTGTCCGCTGACCAGCCACGTCGCAGTCGTGGCGCATCCGGTCGGGTGAGACCGGCAACGGGGCAGGGACCCGCGGGTCAGGACGCGGCGGCGGCGGCCCTGTTCTCCTCGATGATGCGCCGGGCGCGGTGCGGGGAGGTGTCCAGCCGGGCCAGCACACCGGGGACGGCGTTGTTGGGGAGGATCAGTTCGAAGAGGGCCGAGATCTCGGCGACCAGGTCAGGCGGATCGGCCATCGCCTCCGTCACCAGCTGCACACCGGTCCAGGCCCCGACGAGGAGCCGGGAGGTGGAGACCGGGTCGACGTGCGGCAGCAGCTCGCCCCGCTCCTTGGCCTCGGTGAGGAGCTCGGTCTGGAGCGTGATCCAGTCCGGCCAGCGGGTGCCGAACAGACTGCGGGCCCGGGGGTCGACGGACAGCCGTATCGAGGCGCTGAGCATGGGCTCCCGGGGGAGCCGGTAGGCCAGCAGGAGCGCGGTGTCCACCCATTCCTGCAGCTTGAAGGTCTGCGGGGTGACTCCGTCCGAGGTCACGGCCTCTTCGAGGACGCCGCGCGCCAGCTCTTCCTTCGAGGTGAAGTGGAAGTAGAGCGCGCCCCTGGTGAGACCGGCCCGGTCGAGGATCGCGGCGATCGTGGCGGCGTCGTAACCGTGCTCGTCGAAGACCTCCGCGGCGGCCTCGAGGAAGATTCTGCGCGTCCGGATCGCCCGTTGCTGTCTTGCCAACTCGCGCTCCCCTTGACCTCGGCTTGACGCTTCTTCAAAAAAGACCGGTGAACCGGTATTATATCAGCGCCAGGCTGCCCACTCTGCGCCATGTCCGGGGGGACCGTGCCCGACGTACCTGTTTTCCCTCATCATCCGTGTACCGACATCGGGGGCAGTGACGGGGTCCGTAAGGAATACGTCCACCTCAGCCGTGCCGAAGCCGTCCTCGTCACCGGATGGCACCGCCGCGAAGATGGCGAGTTCTCGCTCACCGCCGACTGGCCTGCCCCCGACGGCGGACTGCCCTACGACCCCCGGATGCTCACCCAGGCGATCCGGCAGAGCGGTCTGCTCATCGCGCATGCAGCGTACGGTGTACCGCTTTCCCACCACACCCTGTTGCACTCATTCGACTTCACCGTAGCCCCCGGGTTCCGTGTCGCGTCGACCGGGCCGTCCCCGCTCACCGTCGGGATCTCCCTCGCGGAGCCGAAGAAGCGCGGCCGTGCCGTGAGTTCCCTCGGCATGGACATCCGCCTCTACCAGGAGGAATCCCTGGTGGCGCGGGCCGACTGCGACTTCGGCTGGATATCCCCGGGCGCCTATCGCAGGCTCCGCGGCGAGCACCTCACGACCGGGTGGAACACCTGGGCGGTCCCCGCCCCGGCCGACCCCCGCACCGTCCGGCGGGCCACCGGCACCGATGTCGTGCTGGCGCCCGGCGACAGGCCCCATCACTGGCTGTTGCGCAACGACGTGGACAACGTGCTGCTGTTCGACCACCCCGTCGACCACGTCCCGGGGCTCGTCCTGATCGAGGCCGCGCACCAGGCGGCCAACGCCGTCCTGCACCCCGCACTCTTCGAGGCGACCACCGTCGACACGTCCTTCGAGCGGTACGTCGAATTCGACAGCCCCTGCTGGATCGAGGCGGAGGTGGCGCCCTCCCCCGGCCCCGGGCTCGCCACCGTGCTGGTCACGGGGACCCAGGACGGCGGAACGGTCTTCCGGGGCCGGCTCAGCGGTCCGTGCGGCTGAGCGCCCCACGGATCCGCCGGCCGCGGGAGGATCACTGGTTGACGAATCCGCCGTCCACCGGCAGGACCGTGCCCGTGAGGAACGGGCAGCGGTCGCTGAGCAGCCATGCAGCCGCGTTCGCCACCTCTTCCGGCTCAGCCGTACGGCCCTGCGGCGTCATGCTGTTGACCATCTCCTCCAGGCCCGGATTACGCGCGAACCAGTCGGCGGTGATCTCGCTGCGTGTGGTGCCGGGGGCCACGGCGTTGACCCTGATGCCCTGTCGGGCGTACTCGTCGGCGGCGGCGCGG
Organism: Streptomyces sp. NPDC058637; assembly: GCF_042717325.1. Lineage (NCBI taxonomy): Bacteria > Bacillati > Actinomycetota > Actinomycetes > Kitasatosporales > Streptomycetaceae > Streptomyces > Streptomyces sp. NPDC058637. The sequence continues at coordinate 100,130 of NZ_JBHXRD010000006.1, forward strand.
GTCAGGCCTACGACCGCGTGCTTGGCCGCTATGTAGGGCGCCGCCGCGGGTATGGCCACCAGGCCGCCCACACTGCTGTTGTTCACGATGGAACTGCCCCCGCCGTTCGGCAGCATGGCCGCTATCTCGTAGCGGAGACAATTCCAGACACCTCGCACATTTGTGTCCATGACGGCGTCGTAGACGTCATCGCCCATCAGGTGCAGGGGAGTCCGGTCGCCGCCGAGCCCCGCGTTGTTGAACGCGGAGTCCAGGCGCCCGTAGGTGTTCACCACGAAGTCCACCGCGCGGGCCGCGTCCTTCGCGACCGTGACGTCACAGACGACGTGGGACGCCTCCCCGCCCTTGTCCCTCAGTTCGGCGGCCAGCGCGACCAGTCGGTCCTCCCTGCGCGCGGCGAGGACCACCGTCGCACCCTCCTGGGAGAACACGCGTGCCGCGGCCGCGCCGATACCGCTGCTGGCCCCGGTGACGAGGACGACTCTGCCGTTCAGAAGATCACTCATGGGCGCAGTCTGGCAGGCCTATTCGAACGGGACCATGGCTGTGGAGATGCGCGGCAGCATCAGGTTCCAGAACTGGGTGACCGCGTACCGCGGTGACCATTCCTCGTCCAGCCGCCCGAGGGTGTGCGCCCCCACGACGGCCGCCGTGACGGTGGAGACCACGTCCTCCAGCGGCACGTCCGGCGCCAGCGCGCCCTCGCGGCGCGCCTGGGTCAGCGTCGCGCGGACCCAGCCGCGCCACACCCGCCACAGCGTGACGTCCTGCTGCCAGGTGGCGTCCGCCGCCATGCCGAATCCGGCGCGCAGCACGACGTCCTCGGTGAGCCGTCCGGCCAGCACGTGCGAGGTGTCCACCAGACTCCGCAGCGGGGCGGGCTGTTCACCGGGACGCGGGGCGATGACGTCCTGGAGGGCGCGCGCCGCCGCCCTCTCGACGGCGGCGCCCAGGTCGCGCTTGCTGCGGAAGTGGAAGTGCAGCGCCCCGCTGCTGACCCCGGCCCCCGCGGCGATCCCGGTGAGCGAGGAGAGCGCGAATCCGCCCTGGTCGAAGGCCTCGGCGGCCGACCGGATCAGCTCCTGGCGCGTACGTACCGCGCGGTCCTGCTTGGCCATCCTGCCACTCCGATGAGTACGGGGATCCGGGGGTTACGGGTGCCGCTGTCCGTTCGCTACGCGCGGTCGACGACACAGAGTGACCACTCTAACAAACCGGATGTATTGTTTTCCCCTTCTTCCGTCAACTCGGCTCCGACGGATACCAGGACGCCCGTACATCGCCGGAACCCCGCGATACCGTGCGACATGATCGCTATCCAGTTCGACCACTTCGGTGGTCCCGAAGTCCTCCGGCCCGTGGAACTGGCCGCCCCCGTACCCGGACCCGGTGAGGTGCTGCTCACCGTCGAGGCCGCCGGGGTGAACTTCGCGGACACCCATCAGACCGACGGCTCCTACCTGGGCGCCGACGCCCTGCCGTACGTCCCCGGCAGCGAGGTCGTGGGCCGCGCCCCGGACGGCAGGCGGGTACTGGCCCGGGTGTCGCACGGGTACGCGGAGCAGGTGACCGCCAAGGAGTCCGCCCTCCTGGAGATCCCCGAGGAGCTCGGCGCCGCCGAGGCCCTCGCCCTGATGATGCAGGGGCTGACGGCCTGGCACCTGCTGCGCACCTCCGCCCGGCTGCGGGCCGGCGAGACCGTCGTGGTGCACTCCGCGGCGGGCGGCGTGGGCAGCCTCGCCGTCCAGCTGGCCAGGGAGTTCGGAGCGGGCCGGGTGCTCGCCCAGGTCTCCTCCCCGGCCAAGGAGCGGCTCGTCCTGGACCTCGGTGCCGACGCGGTGGTCGGCTACCCGCTCCAGGAGAAGGCGGACGTGATCCTGGACGCCGTCGGCGGCGAGCTCTTCGACCGGGCGCTGGACTCCCTGGCGTCCTTCGGCCGGCTCGTGACCTACGGCAGCGCGGCCCGGACCGGCTTCACGCCGGTCGACCCGGCACGGCTGGGACGGCTCAACGCCGCCGTCGTCGGATTCTGGCTGCGCCCCACGCTGGCGGTCCCGGGTGCGGTCGACGGCCCCATGAAGGAACTCTTCGGCCTGACCGCCACGGGACGGCTGAAGCCGGTGGCGGGCGGCAGCTACCCGCTCGCCGAGGCCCACCGCGCCCACGAGGACCTGCTGGCCCGCCGGACCGTCGGCAAGGTGGTCCTGATCCCCTGAGCGAGGTCCCGGAGGGGCACCGGTGCGCGGCTGCGGGGGGCGGCACCCCGGTGCCCGCACGAGGCCCGGGGCTTGCGGAGGTCATTAAGGTGGCCGGATGCCCTCCCTGACCTCACGCACCCCGGGACCGGCCCCCGCCGGAACCGGCGCCGCGGCCCCGGCCCCGTCCCGGCCCGGCCGGGACCCGTACTTCGACAACGCGAAGTACCTGGCCATCGTCCTCGTCGCGATGGGCCACTCCTGGGAGCCGCTGCCCGGCAGCGGACGCGTGATCGAGACGGTCTACACCTTCGTGTACGCCTTCCACATGCCGGTCTTCATCATGATCGCCGGTTACTTCTCCCGCGGCTTCGACCTGCGGCGCGAGCGGGTGTGGAAGCTCGTCACCAGCCTGGTCGTGCCGTACGCCGTCTTCGAGGTGGCCTACACGCTCTTCGAGCGCCTCACCGGCGCCCCCGGCTTCCCGCTGAGCCCGCTCACCCCGTACTGGCTGCTGTGGTTCCTGCCCGCGCTCTTCCTCTGGCGTCTGACGACACCGTTCTGGCAGACGGTCCGGTGGCCGGTGGCGGTGTCCCTGGTCGTCGCGGCCATGGGAGCGGTGACCAGCAACATCGGCGGCGACCTCCAGCTCCAGCGGGTCCTGCAGTTCCTGCCGTTCTACGTGCTGGGTCTCCAGCTGCGGCCCGCCCACTTCGACTTCGTACGCCGCCGGGCGGTGCGCCTCGCGTCCGTCCCGGTCTGCCTGGTGGCCCTGGCCGCGGCGTACTGGGCGGTCCCGCGCACGACGACGTCGTGGTTCTTCCGCCGGTACGGCGCGGAGCAGCTCGGCTCGCCCCCCTGGACGGGTGCGGTGGTGACCCTGCTGCTGTTCGGCTGCGCGGTGGTGCTCAGCGCCTGCTTCCTCGCGTGGGTGCCGAGCCGCAGGACGTGGATGACGGCTCTCGGCGCGGGCACCCTGTACGGCTACCTGCTGCACGGCTTCTTCGTGAAGGGCGCCGTGCGGCTGGACCTCTTCGAGGCGGACCTGGTCGCCACGCCGCTCGGCCGGATCGTGGTGACGGTCGTCGCGGCGGCCGTGGTCACGCTGCTGTGCAGCCCGCCCGTACGCAGCGTGTTCCGCTTCGTCGTCGAGCCCCGGCTCGACTGGGCGAGGAAACCGGGCCCCGCGTCCTGAGGGCTCCTGGCTGGGGCTCCTGCCGAGGGCCGTGCCCACGACCGTGGCGTGCCGCAGGACGTCCTCCGGCGGGGCGCCGAGGTGTCCGGACGCACCGCACCCCCCGGCCCGTAGGGGCGCGGGGGGTGCGGTGGGGTGCGGTGGCGTCAGACGGTCGGCCGGATGTCTCCGGGCGTGCCGAGCATGGCGGACGCGTTCTCCAGCGGGGTGAGGGGCACCGCCGGGGCGGGCACCTCCGCCGGACGGCAGGTGAAGCCGAGACGCGTCAGCGCCCTGGTCACCTCCGCCGCACTGAAGTCGCGGCGGTCCTGCCGGGTGATGATCTCCCCGACCTGCTTGACGGGGTAGACGCGGCGGCTGATGACCACCGCGTCACCGGTGACGGGTTCGGGCTTGATGCCCTTCATCGAATCCTCCACTTCGTTCTTGAACAGATCGAAGGGGAAGCGGGCGATGACACAGCGCATGGTGCCTCAACAAGGTCGGTGAGAAAGCCGGAAAGGGTCTGCCGGACTGCTGTCCGGTGACTACGCGGCCCTGTTGGACCGACGCAGCGCGGCAGCGGCACGCGCCTCGGGAGTCGCCGTGCCGGCGTTGGAACGCCGGCCCTGCGGGGGCCTGCTGCCACGCCGGCGCGAGGGGGAACCGCTGCCCTTGCGCTCCGTCAACGGCGCGGAGATGATCACGGGAACGCCCGAGGGCGCCTGCGCCCCGGTGATGCGGCTGAGCTCGGCCTCGCCGGAGCGGACCTGGGCCACCTGCGGGGTGATCCCGGCGTCCGCCATCAGGCGGGTCATCTCGCGGCGCTGGTTGGGCAGCACCAGTGTGACGACACTGCCGGACTCCCCGGCACGGGCGGTACGGCCGCCGCGGTGCAGGTAGTCCTTGTGGTCGCTCGGCGGGTCGACGTTGACGACGAGGTCGAGGTTGTCGACGTGGATGCCACGGGCGGCGACGTTCGTGGCGACCAGCACCGTGACGTGGCCGGTCTTGAACCGGTCCAGGGTGCGGGTGCGCTGCGGCTGCGACTTGCCGCCGTGCAGCGCCGCGGCCCGGACACCGCTGTTCAGCAGGTGGTCGGTGAGCTTGTCCACCGCGTGCTTGGTGTCCAGGAACATGATCACCCGACCCTCGCGGGCCGCGATCTCGGTGGTCGTGGCGTACTTGTCGGAGCCCTGGACGTAGAGCACGTGGTGCTCCATCGTCGTCACCGCACCGGCCGCGGGGTCGACCGAGTGGACGACCGGGTCGTGCAGGTAGCGGCGGACCAGCAGGTCGACGTTGCGGTCCAGGGTGGCCGAGAACAGCATCCGCTGACCGTCCGGGTTGACCTGGTCGAGCAGCTCGGTGACCTGGGGCATGAAGCCCATGTCGGCCATCTGGTCTGCCTCGTCGAGCACCGTGATGGCGACGCGGTCGAGCTTGCAGTCGCCGCGCTCGATGAGGTCCTTCAGCCGGCCCGGGGTGGCGACGACGACTTCGGCGCCACCGCGCAGGGCGCTCGCCTGGCGGCCGATCGACATGCCGCCGACGACCGTGGCCAGCCGCAGCTTGAGCGACCGGGCGTACGGGGTGAGCGCGTCGGTGACCTGCTGGGCCAGCTCCCGGGTGGGGACGAGGACCAGGGCCAGCGGACGGCGGGCGTCGGCGCGGTTGCCCGCGGTACGGGCCAGCAGGGCCAGGCCGAAGGCGAGCGTCTTGCCCGATCCGGTGCGGCCGCGGCCCAGGACGTCACGCCCGGCGAGCGAGTTGGGCAGGGTGGCCGCCTGGATGGGGAACGGCACGGTCATACCCTCGGAGCCCAGCGCCGCCAGCAGGGGCGCGGGCATGTCCAGGTCGCCGAACGTCTCGGCGGCGGGGAGGGCCGGGGTGATGGTCACCGGCAGGGCGAATTCACCCGAGACGGAGGAGCGGCGTCCGCCGCCCCCGCCGAAGCGCTTCGGTCCGCCGGAGCGGCCCTGCGACGGGGCGCCCTGTCGGCTGGATCCCTGCGAGCGGAATCCGTTGGCGGTACGACTGCCGCCGGAGGCTCCGCCGGAGCGGGTCCGGGAGAATCGGTCGTTCGTGCGAGCTGTGCGATCGCGGTTCAATGGAGAACCTTCCCTCGAATGGCACGTATCGAGGGATTCTTTCCGGGCGGCTGCAGCCATGTACGGCGCCAAGAATCGCAAGAACGAGCCGGTGAAATATCGAAAAACGAAGCCCGTCCGCCGGATGAACCAGGCGCTTACGGCACTTCAGAATGACTGCAATGACGTGCGCCGACCTGACCTGTACACACCCGGAATTACTCACCGGTGCGACGTCTGCGGTCACGGTCGGGGAAAAACAACGAGCTGGGGCCCGCACCCCAAGGTGCGGGCCCCAGCTACGCCGTACGCCTGAGGTGATCAGGCGGGGGTGATGTTCTCCGCCTGCGGGCCCTTCTGGCCCTGCGTGACGTCGAAGTTCACCTTCTGGCCTTCCTGCAGCTCGCGGAAGCCCTGGGCGGCGATGTTCGAGTAGTGGGCGAAGACGTCAGCGCCGCCACCCTCCTGCTCGATGAAGCCGAAACCCTTTTCCGCGTTGAACCACTTCACGGTGCCAGTAGCCATGTCATATCTCCTTCGGGGCGTTGCCCGTGGACTCACACCGTGTGAGTCCTACGTCGCCGCAAATGATTGCCCCGACCGGAAGAGTCCGGAAATACAAAAGTGCACCCACCCGAGTGAACCGGCGAGAGCACTTGAAGTTTTGGGAACCACAACTGCAACTGAGATCAACAGTAGCACGATTCGGGCTGAGGCGAGCTGTATGCCATATCACTCCACCTTCACTCCGTCACACACTGCATAAACCCTCACCGCTCATTGCGCGTATTTCTGTTCCCACGGAATCAGATATGCGCCCGTCCGCCGGTCAGGAATCGGTGCCGCTCCGGCCGTCCGCGGGCAGCCGGAGTGCCTCGTTGAGGCGCAGGGCCTCCTCGAGCTGGTCCTCCAGGATCACGATGCGGCACGCGGCGTCGACCGGCGTGCCGCTGTCGACCAGCTCGCGGGCCCGGGCGGCGATGCGTAGCTGGTAGCGGGAGTAGCGGCGGTGGCCGCCCTCGGACCGCAGCGGCGTGATCAGGCGGGCCTCACCGATGGCCCTGAGGAAACCCGGCGTCGCCCCGATCATCTCCGCGGCTCGCCCCATCGTGTAGGCGGGGTAGTCGTCGTCGTCGAGACGATCCGTGGCGTGCGGAGGGGTCTCCTGGGGCATCTGCACCTCTCTGCTGCTTACCGCGCCATCGATGTGGCCTGACTGCATAAGAAACCCTAGGCGTACGGATAGGTCATGTCTATTGTGGCCGGCACAGGTTTCCCCGGCCCGCGGTGTCCCTCGTGTGCGGCGGCCCGCGCGGGGCTCCCGGCGTGTCGGCGTACGCGCCCCGTCGGGACACCCCAACGGGGCTGACCGACCGGTCAGTTGTCGACCGACCGGCGAAGGGTCATACTGCACGGGTAGCCCTTCACGCATCCCCCGTCGTGAAGGGCTACATTCACGCCCGGGCGACCGGATCCCGGCGGACCCCGGAGAATCCCCAGCATGAGCGGCACGGACCGGACGGACAGGACCACGACGGCGGACCGGACGGGCCGGACCACGGCGGCGGCGCGCACGGTCACCGACATCCTCCAGCCCCGCAACACCCTGCTCGTCGGCATGCTCGCCGTCGGGGTGGCCTCGGCCGGTGACTGGACCGGTCTCCCCTGGGGCCTCCTCGGCGCGCTGTGCGCGGGGCTCGTGCCCGCCGGGTACATCGAATGGGAGCGCAGGCGCGGCACCTGGGGCGACCGCCATGTCGTGGACCGCACCCAGCGGGCGCCCATCTTCCTGGTGATCCTCGGCTCGCTCGGCACCGGTGCGCTGATCATGGTCCTGGGAAACGCGCCGGCGGGCATCCTGACCGCGATGATCTCCCTGTGGGCCATGACGATCGTGCTCCTGGCCGTGAACACGGTCTGGAAGATCTCGGTGGACGCCGCGGTGGCCTCCGCCGTGGTCGCCCTGCTCTGCGTGGCGCACTCCCCGTGGTGGCTGGCCGCCGGCGTGCTGACCCTCGCCGTGTGCTGGTCCCGGGTGGCACTGCGGTACCACTCGGTGGCGCAGACGGTCGCGGGGGCGTCCCTGGGCGCGGCGACGGCGGTCGGATTCCTGTTCGGCTGACCCGAGGGGCGTGGCGTCCCCGATTGCGGGCCCGTCCCTGAGCCGGTTACGTGGACCCGGGGGCCGCGCGGGCACGTACGCAGGAGGTACCCAGATGGCCAGGACACGGAAGAGTTCCAAGGCGGGCCTGATCCTCAGCCTGGGGGGCAGCGCACTCGCCGTAGTCCGCACCGTCCGGCAGATGCGCGGGGCCCGGGGTACGCAGGGCAAGCTGACCACCGCCGACGCCGTGGCGGGGCTGCTCCCCCTGGGCACCTCCGCCCTGATCGTCCTGCGGCAGCTGCGCCGCCGGTCACCCCGGTCCGGCCGTTGAACCGGTCCCTTGCCGGGTACGACTGAGCCGTGCCGACATTCGAGATCACCACCGCGAGCGCCGACGACCTGGGGATGCTGGGTGACTGGGCCCACTCCGAGGGGTGGAACCCGGGCCTCACTGACGGGCAGGCCTTCTTCGCCGCCGATTCCGGTGGCTTCCTGATCGGCCGACTCGACGGCGAGCCGGTCACCTCGGTGTCCGTCGTGCGCTACGGCACCCGCTTCGGCTTCCTGGGCTTCTACCTCACCCGTCCGTCCCTGCGCGGGCGGGGATACGGGATGCGGGTCTGGCGCGCGGGCATGGCCCGGCTCTCCGGACGCACGGTCGGCCTCGACGGCGTACCCGCCCAGCAGGACAACTACCGCAGGTCCGGCTTCCGCGCCGCCTGGGGAAACGCGCGCTACGAGGGCGTCGTGCCCGCCGGCCTCGCCCCGCCGGCCGGCGTCACCCTCGCCGACGCCCGCACCCTGCCCTTCGCCCGGCTCGCCGCGTACGACCGGCGCTACTTCCCCGGACCGCGTGACAGCTTCCTCGCCCCCTGGATCACCGGGCCCGGGCGCACGGCGCTCTGCGCGGTCCGCGACGGCGAGCTCGTGGGCTTCGCCGTGCTGCGCGCCTGCCGGGAGGCGTCCCGGATCGGCCCGCTGCACGCCGATTCCCCGGAGGTGGCCGCCGCTCTGCTGAGCGCGCTGGCGGCCACGGCGCCGGACACGGCCGTGGCGATCGACGTACCCGACGTCAACCCGCGGGCCGTCCGCCTCGTGGAACAGCTCGGTCTGGCCCCGTCGTTCGACACGGCCCGGATGTACGCGGGACCCGTACCGGAGATGGACCGGAGCGGCATGTTCGGGATCACCAGTCTCGAACTGGGCTGACAGGACCGCGGCCGAGGAGCGGTCTCAGACCGTGCGGGCCGGCGTGCCCACCCGTATCCGCCCGCGCAGCCGCTCCAGCACCCGGCTCCGCAGCAGCTCGTACTCCTCACGGAGGCGGACGATCTCCGCCGGACGCTCGATCACCACGCCGCCGACGACGGTCTCGTGCGGTGCGAACTGCTCCCGCGTCAGGTCGATCTCGATGCCCATGCCCAGGCGGTTCCACCAGTGGTAGTCGACGCGCACGCCGTCGACCCGCACCTCTCCCCGGATCAGCTCGCCGCCCAGCAGGTCGTTGACCACCAGCGCGGTGACTCCGCACTGGTCCCGGGCCGGATTGTCCGGGTCCCACCGGGGGCGCCAGGCGGGCGTGGTCGTGTCCGCGTCCCAACTGCTGCGGACGGCGGCCTCGATGTCGGCGAGGAGCAGAGGTTCCATGCCGTGAATCCTCGCACCCGCCACCGACGACGCCACCGTCCGGCCGAGGTGTTCAGTGCTTCCAGGCCCGCGAGGCGAGGATCGCGATGTCGTCCTCCGCCATGTCCCCGAACCGGTCGACGGCCTGGTCCAGGAGGTCGTCGAGCCGCCCGTCCGCCGGAAGGGTGAGTTGCGTGAGACGCCCGACGGACACGTCGATGTCCTCGCCCCGGCGCTCCACCAGGCCGTCGGTGTACATGAAGAGCACCGTCCCGGCCAGACAGGGCACCTCCGTCGTCCGGTACCCGCCGAATCCGGTGCCGAGCGGCGGCCCCACATGGATGTCCGCCACCCGTGCGCCGGCCGGCCCCGGGTCGATGAAGACGGGCGGCGGATGGCCGGCGCTGGCCACCTGGCAGACCGTGGCCCGCCGGTCGACGACCGCCACCAGGCAGGTCGCCGCCCGGTCGATGCCGGACCGCTCGACCCACTCGTCGAGCCGTTCCAGAACGCGGTGCGGGGGCAGGTCACCCTCGGCCAGGAGGCGCAGCATCGCCCGGTAGTGGTTCATGGCGACCGCGGCCTCCACACCGTGGCCCATCACGTCGCCGATCACCTTGAGATGGCGCCCGTCCCCCAGTGGAATGGCGTCGAACCAGTCGCCTCCCACCAAGGCGTCCTGTCCGGCGGGGAGGTAGCGGGTCGCCATCTCGATGCCCCGGTCGGGCAGCCGGGGTTCGGAGAGCAGCGAGCGCTGGAGCTCCCGGGCGACACCGTGCTCGCGGGCGTACCGGCGGGCGTGGTCCACGTCCATGGCGGCCCCGCCGGCGAGTTCGCGGGCGATGACGACGTCCTGGTCCTCGGCGAAGGGGGGCGAGCCCCCGGCCCGCAGGAGGCTGAGGACCCCCAGCGGCCGCCCGCGCGCGGTGAGCGGCACGGCGACCGCCGAGTGCAGGCCGATGGCGCGGTAGGCGGCGACGCGCTCCGGGGAGGTTGCGGCGCGGCTGAGCCGGTCGTCGCCGTAGAGGTTCTCGACCACCGGCCGTCCGGCTGCCAGGCTGCGTGCCACGGCCGATCCCTCCTGGTACTCGATGTCCACGCCCGGGCCGCCGAACTGGTCGACGGTGTCGCGTAGTTCCGGGGTCGCGGCCAGGCCGGCGCGGTGGAGAAGCACGGATCCCGAGGCCCGCCGCCGCCCCGCGTGGTGCCTGTCCACGGGGAAGAGATCGACCGCGGCGATATCGGCCAGCGCGGGGACGACGAAGTCCGCGAGTTCCTGGCAGGTGGTGTCGACGTCGAGCGTCGTGCCGATGCTGACGGCCGCGGTGTCCAGGAGCGTCAGATAGGTCCTGGCGCGTTCGAGCTCCTCCTTCTGGTTCTGGGTGGCGCTGGTCTCCAGCGCGATCGCGACGAGCACCGGCGCCCGCCCGTCCCCGTCCAGCCGGTGGCAGGCCACACTCCAGAAGCGCCGTTCGACGGCCGAGTCCGCCCAGGTCCGGCCGCTCGTGGTGACCTCGCGGGCCCTGCCGTCGGCGAGTACCTGTCGCATCAGGTCCGTGTGTACGTCGACCTCGGGCAGCACCTCGGCGACGGTCCTCCCCAGGTGCGCGGCGGCGGGCACCCCGTTGAGCTGTTCGAGTGCCGCGTTCACGTACAGATAGCGCAGTCCTTCGTCGAGCACCGCCACCCCGGCCGGGCTGCCGCCGACGAGGGCGGCCACGGCCTCCGCGTCGAAGGGCGGCGGAAGGTCGGCGGGCGCGTGGGCGGGCAACGGAGCCTCCAGTGGTGCGGACACGGCGGGCGGGGGGCGGGCGGAGCGACCCGCCCGCGCACCCTGCCCTTCATCGTCGGGCGCCCCACCCCGCTCCGCACCTCCGCGGTCCCCGCCCGTCCCGCCCGTTGTGGTGCAGGGCGTCCAGGGACAGCGTGCCTTCGGACACCGGGGCTCCGGGTGGCAGGCCGAGGGCCGTACCGATCCGGTCCGGGAGCGGGGTCAGCCCCAGCAGCCCGGTCACGAGCGTGCTCGTCAGGTGGTGCCAGGCCGGGGCGCGGCGGAGCATCGCGTGGTCGCTGCCGGGGATGGTGACCAGACAGGTACGGGCGCCGGCGCGGCGCGCCCTGGCGGTCAGTGACTGGGAGGCCTGCGGGCTCGTCACCCGGTCGCGGTTGCTGTGCAGGAGCACCACGTCGCGCCCGGCGAGCTGCGTCACCGGGTCCCCGGGCGGGCACCACGGGGCGAGGCCGACCACGGACGTGACCAGCGGGTGGCCGGCGGCGTGCAGGGCGGCGCGAGCGCCCATGGAATGGCCGACGAGCACCACGGGGATGTCCCCGGCCTCACGTCGCAGGGCGTCCAGGGCCTCCACGGTGTCGTGCAGCGGATCCGCGCGGGTGCCGTTCCAGCCGCGGCGCGTGTAGCGGACGGTGTGCACGCGGGCCTCGCCGCGCACGGCGCGGGCCACCGCGCGGGCGATCGGCAGCATCCGCATGCCGGGCAGGTTCAGGAGGCCGGGCGCGGGCGTCGTGAGGCCCGTCTCGTAGCCGCCGTGGAGGATGAGAACCGCTGCCGACGGCGGTAGTTCGGCCACGCGTACCTCCAGATCGGGGTGCGGATCCGGCGCCCGCCCTCCCTTCATGTTCGGTGCCGGACGGTATACGGATGGGTCGAACGTGTCGATGCGTGGAAAGTGCCGTTCACTGTACGAGGCACCGAGCCACGCGCGCACCGAGACCAAGGAGCTTCCGACATGGCATCAGGACCCCGAATCGGCGAGACCGCACCGGACTTCACCCTGCCCGGCGGCATACTGGCCGACGACGTCTTCGAGCGCCGGGACCACACGCTGTCCGCCGCCCGCGGCCGGTCCGTCGTCCTCGCCTTCTACCCCGGCGACAACACGACCGTCTGCACCAGGCAACTGTGCTCGTACTCCTCCGGGTTCGAGACCTTCGAAGGCCTCGACGCCGAGGTCTGGGGAATCAGTCCACAGGGTGTGGACAGTCATGAGTCGTTCGCCCGCTCCTTCGGCCTGCGCATGCCGCTGCTGGCCGACGAGGGGCGGGAGACCGCCCGGGCGTACGGTGTCACGGCACCCGGGATCGGGGTCCGGCGTTCGGTCTTCCTGATCGGTCCCGACGGTGTGCTGCGCTGGAAGCACGTCGCCCTGCTCGGTGCCACGTTCCAGTCGCTGGACACCCTTGCCGAGCAGCTTTCCGGCATCGCAACTGCGTAAAGACTGCCGAGGTCCGGCAGTACCCCTCACCGGCGGTTCATGGGATCATTCACCCAGTTCGACGGAAACATTTCGGGGGAATTCGAAAGTCGGGGGAGTGATCACGTGACCATTTTCCTTGGTCTCGGCATTGCGGGAATCGCTCTTCTCACGATCTCCCTGATCTTCGACGGAATCCTCGAGGGACTCTTCGGCGACGCCCTGGGCGGTCTGCTGAACGGCTTCTTCGACGGCCTCCTCTCACTGCCCGTCATCGCCGGTTTCGTCTCCATGCTCGGCTTCGGCGGCGCGATCGTCCTCGGCACCACCGACGTGGGCACCCCCGTCGCGGTCGCGGCCGGAGCCGCGGCGGGGATCGTCGCCGCCTGGCTGACCTGGAGACTCAGCAGGGCCCTGATGCGGGACCAGACCACCGCCACGCCGCGCGGTGAGGACCTCGTCGGCACCTCCGGGTCCGTCGTCACACCCATCCCGGCGGACGGTTACGGCGAGGTCCTGCTGCGACTCGCGGGCCAGACCGTGAAGTTCTCCGCGAAGAGCGCGGTCCCGGTCGAGCGCGGCGCCGAGATCTGGGTCGAGGCCACGCTCTCGACGACCTCGGTCACGGTCCGCCCCGTCGAGCGCTGAACCGCACCGGTCCGCAGCCTGTCCGACTCCCGCACAGCCCGAACACAGTCCGAACGAAACTGCCGCCCCCACGGGAGGCAGGGGGGACACCACTCATGAGTCCAGTAGTGATCGCCGTCATCGGCATCGTCGTTCTCGTCGTACTCCTGGCCCTCGCGGTCATCACCCGGTACAAGGTCGCGGGTCCCAGCCAGGCCTTCATCATCACCGGCCGGCGCGGCAAGAGGTCCACCGACCCGGTGACCGGCCGCACCAGCATCGACAACAGCGGCCAGAAGGTCGTGGTCGGCGGTGGCGTCTTCGTCGTGCCGTTCGTCCAGCAGAAGTTCACCCTGGACCTCTCCAGCCGGCACATTCCCGTCGCCGTACGCGGCGCCGTCACCCTGCGCGGCGTGAAGTCCAACCTCGAAGGCGTCGCGATCGTCAAGGTCGGCGGCAGCGAGGACGCGATCCGCGCCGCTGCCCAGCGGTTCCTGCAGCAGCAGAACGGCATCGTCGGCTTCACCCAGGAGGTGCTCTCCGGCGCCCTGCGCGCGATCGTCGGCCGGATGTCCGTCGAGGACATCATCCGCGACCGCGCCGCGTTCGCCGGCCAGGTCGCCGAGGAGGCCGAGGCCAGCCTCTCCGGCCAGGGCCTCATCCTGGACGCCTTCCAGATCCAGGACATCACGACGGAGGGCTCCTACCTGGAGGACCTCGGCCGCCCGGAGGCCGCCCGCGCCAAGCAGGAGGCCGACATCGCCGAGGCCATCGCCCGGCGTGCCTCGGAGCAGGCCCGGCTGAAGGCGGCCGAGGAGATCGCCATCGCCGAGCGGACGTTCTACCTCAAGCAGGCCGAGATCAAGGCCGAGACGGCCGCTGCCACGGCCAAGGCCGACGCCGCGGGGCCCCTCGCCGAGGCCGCCCGTCAGCAGGAGGTCCTCTCCGAGCAGGAGAAGGTCGCCCAGCGGCAGGCCGCCCTGACCGACCGTGAGCTCGACACCAAGGTCCGTAAGCCCGCCGACGCCGCCCGCTACCAGGCGGAGCAGGAGGCCGAGGCCCGCCGCATCGCCCAGGTCAAGGAGGCCGAGGCCGACGCGGAGCGCTCCCGTCTGACCGGTCAGGGCGAGAAGCTCCACCGCTCGGCCCTCGCCGACGCCGTACGCATCGAGGGTGAGGCCGAGGCCGCCGCCATCGCCGCGAGGGGTGCGGCCGAGGCCGAGGCCATGCAGAAGAAGGCCGACGCCTTCGCCCGGTACGGCGACGCGGCCGTGCTCCAGATGCTGGTCGAGGTACTCCCGCAGGTGGTCGCCAAGGCGGCCGAACCGCTGAGCGCCATCGACAAGCTGACCGTCATCTCGACGGACGGTGCCAGCCAGCTGTCCCGTACGGTCACGGACAACGTGGCCCAGGGCATCGAGCTGCTGAGCTCGACCACGGGCGTCGACCTGGGCGCGCTGCTCCAGAACCTGAAGGGCAGGACCGGGGGCGGCGCTGCGTCCGAGCCGGCGGCCGTCTCCGTGCCGCAGCCCGCGAACGCGAACAACAAGATCGAGGTCACGGACTGACGCACCACCGCACCACCGGGCCCGGCGGCGAACCTTCTCCGCCGGGCCCGTCCGCGTGGCCGGCCGGCCGCCGCCCAGGAACAGGGCGTACGGATCCGAGGGGTGCCCCCACCGGTCGACGACGGTGATCTCGCCGTCCCGGACGGGGAGCACTCGCGGTACACCTGGTGTCCGCCGTCGACGGCGGGACTCCCCACACCCGCCGGCGGTTCGTCGCCGAACGCGAGCGCCTCGAAGAAGGCCCGGGACTCGTCGAGCACCGTGTGGGCCAGGCCGTTGTCGAACACGTGGGACCGCGCGTCCTCGATGCCCCTGGCCTTCATCCGCACGTCGACGCCGAACGCCGGGGCGGGGGTCTCGTCGTCGTACATGGGCTGCTCGACGACCAGCGGCCCGAGGTCCAAGTCCTCGAAGCCGGCCGTGCCCGGACGGATATCACGACGCACGGACGGGGCCGGGCCCCGGTCCGATGTGGGCGAGCACCGCGGCGGCGCCGTCCTCCGCCGCGACGGTCCGGGCGAGTTCGACCGCTCGGCGGCGGTAGGCCGGCTCGGTCAGGCAGTCCGTGATCGCGGAGGCGAGGGCTTCGGCGGTGAGGTCCTGGAACGGCACGGGCCTGGGGGCGACTCCCAGCCGGTGCAGCCGGGACGCCCAGAACGGCTGGTCGGTCATGACGGGTACGGGTACGGCCGGCACCCCGGCCCGCAGCCCGGCTCCGGTGGTACCCGCCCCGGCGTGGTGGACGACGGCGGCCGTGCGGGGGAACAGCCAGTCGTGCGGGAGGTCGCCGACGGCCAGGACGTCGGGGCCGGACCCGCCCGGTCCGGCCCACCCCGCCTGCACCACCGCGCGTACGCCCGCCCGCCGCACCGCCGCGGCCACCAGCTCACCGAGCCGTTCCCCGTGCCCCGGTGCCATGCTGCCGAACCCGATGAACACCGGGGGCGGACCGGCCTGGAGGAAGTCGACGAGTCCGGCCGGGGGCTGCCAGCCGTCCGGCCGCGCGGGCCACCAGTAGCCCACCACCCGGGCCCGGGCCGGCCAGTCCCCGGGGCGTGGCACCACCACCGGGCTGTAGCCGTGGAAGACCGGCGGGAGGCCGGCCGGTGGTACGTCGGCGGGGAGCCCGAAGCGCGTGCGCAGCCGGGTCGCGGCACCCGCGAAGAGTCCTTCCGCGCGCTCCAGCACCGCCCGGCCCGCGGCGAGGTTGCCCTCCGGCCCCGTGTCGTCGGCGTCCCGCGCGCCGGGCAGCGGGAACTGCCCGGTGGCGAACGCCGGTACGAGGTAGGTGTCGACGACGGGGACGCCGAGCGCCTCGCCGGCCGCCCGGCTGAGCGGTGCCGGGCCGAAGGCCGTGAGCAGCAGGTCGGCTCCGCCCCCCGCGGCGTCCGCCACTCCGTCGGCGAGCCCGTCCACGTACGCCCTCGACAACGCCCGGGTCTCCTCCCGCGACGCCGCCCGCGACCAGCCGCGGATCAGCTCCCGCGGGTCTCCCGGCACCGGCCGGTGTTCGAGACCGCACCCGCCGACGAGTGCGGCGAAGGACGGGTGAGCGGCCACGGCGACCTCGTGGCCCGCGTCCAGCAGGCGCCGTCCCAGGCCCGTGTAGGGCGCCACGTCTCCCCGTGAACCGGCCGTGACGATCAGAATCCTCATCCGGCGATTCTCCTCGGCGACGGGCGACGGGCGACGGGCGCCGGACAACGGGCGACGGCGACCGGCGACCCGCGTCCGGAACCGGCCAGGTCGGCTGCCTCGGGCCCCCGTCCGGTGGCCGTGGACCGCCGTCACGCGGCCGAAACTCGCCGCCGGTTAGGGTAATGGGCAGTTAAAGAGATCATCAAAAAGCCGCGTCGTACCGCCGCGCTCCTCGGGAGGAAGCCATGGGAACCCACCGCACACCGCTGCCCGGAGTCGGCGTCCAGTACGACTACACCACCGAGACGGGACAGCACATCTCCGTGGTCGTGCACCACGACGGACGGCGTTTTCTCGGGTTCTACGAGAAGGACGACCCTGATTCATGTCTGCTCTCCGTACCCCTGACCACCTCTGAGGCCACCGGGCTCGCGCACCTCATCGACGCCGCGCCGATCGACGCCGTGCGCACCGAGGGCATCGATCTGGTCACCGAGCACATCCCGCTCGGGACGCGCTCCCCGTACGGCGGGCGGCTGCTCGGAGAGACGAAGGCGCGGACCCGGACGGGTGCGTCGATCGTGGCTGTCCTGCGCACGCACAGTGCGCATCCGTCTCCCGGGCCGGACTTCCGGCTGGCCATCGGGGACACGCTCGTCGTTGTAGGAACGCGGGAGGGCGTCGACACGCTCTCCGAGATCATTGCGGAGGGCTGACCGTGCACGACACGACTGCACTGCTGGTGGAGCTGGGCTCCGTCATTCTGGGGCTGGGCATCATCGGGCGCCTCGCCGGACGGGTCGGGCTCTCACCGATCCCGCTCTACCTGCTGGCCGGTCTGGCCTTCGGGGTGGGCGGGCTGCTCCCACTCGGTGCGAGTGAGGAGTTCACCGCCATCGGGGCCGAGATAGGTGTCATCCTCCTGCTCCTGCTGCTCGGGCTCGAGTACAGCGCGTCCGAGCTCGTCACGAGCCTCAAGACGCAGTATCCGTCCGGGGCCGTCGACTTCGTGCTCAACGCCACGCCCGGTGCGGCTGCCGGCCTGATGCTCGGCTGGGGGCCCGTGGGGGCCGTCGCGCTGGCCGGGGTCACCTGGATCTCGTCGTCCGGCGTGATCGCCAAGGTGATGACCGACATGGGGCGGCTCGGCAATCGTGAGACGCCCGTCATCCTCGGTGTCCTCGTCATCGAGGACCTCGCGATGGCCGTCTACCTCCCGCTGCTCACCGCGATGCTGGCCGGCGTCGGCCTGGCCGGTGGCAGCGTCGCCCTGCTGATCGCGCTCGGGACCGTCGGGTTCGTGCTGTACCTGGCGCTGCGGCACGGGCGGCTCATCAGCCGCGCGGTGTCCTCCGACAATCCGGAGATGCTGCTGCTCGTCGTCCTCGGCCTCACCGTCCTGGTGGCCGGGGTGGCTCAGCAGTTGCAGGTGTCCGCGGCCGTCGGCGCGTTCCTGGTGGGCATCGCCCTGTCCGGTGAGGTCGCCGAGGGTGCCCGCAAGCTGCTGACGCCGCTGCGGGACCTCTTCGCCGCCGTCTTCTTCGTGTTCTTCGGCCTGTCCACGGACCCGGCCGAGATCCCGCCCGTGCTGCTTCCCGCGGCGCTGCTGGCGCTCGTCACCGTCTTCACCAAGATCGGCACCGGCTGGTACGCGTCGCGGCGGGCCGGAATCGGTCCGCGGGGCCGTTGGCGTGCGGGCGGCACCCTGGTCGCGCGGGGCGAGTTCTCGATCGTCATCGCCGGTCTGGCCGTGGCGACGGAGCCGCGGATCGGGCCCATCGCCACCGCGTACGTGCTGATCCTCGTGATCGTCGGCCCGCTCACCGCCCGCTGGACCGAGCCGGTGGCCTCCAGGATCCAGGCCAAGCTCGCCAGCAAGGGGCCGAAGCCCGCAGCCGCCGTGTCGCGTGACGAGCCGATGCCCGTGCACGACGACCTCACGCCGGAGCACGCCGGGCGCGACGCCGACTGACGGGCCGGCGGGAGGAAGCGGGCGGGGAGCTGCGTCCAGCCGAACGGATCGACGTCCGGTGCGGCCTGCTCCCCGCCCGCTTCCGTGAACGCCGTCAGTGCTTCGACCAGCGCCGCGCGCTGCCGGGGGGCGAGGCGTTCCGCGATCGCGGCGATCTCCCCACGACGGTCCGCCATGACGTCCGCGACCAGGCGGCAGCCCTCCGGTGTCACCCGCAGCTCGGTCTCGCGGCGGTTGTCCGGGTTGACCCGGCGCTCCGCGAGGCCGGCGGCGATCAGCCGGTCGACCCGGCCGAGGCCAGGGCCGTCATCCAGATCGGCATCGTCATCGGCGGTGCCGACGGTGACTTCGACGCCGCGGAGCAGGCCGTGGTGCGCGAGGCGTGCTACGCGCTCGACCTGCCTCCGCACGAGTTCGACCTGTAGGACCGCTTTCCCGTACGGCCCTCACAGCGAACGGCCGTACGCTCCTACCGCCGGAGACGCGGACCACCCACCCCGGTCCGCATCCGGCAGGCCGGGGGCGCTGCACCCCCCTGTGCGCCCCCGGCCACCCCGTCGGACACCCGGCCCCATCAGGCCCCCGCCCGGTCAGAGTTCCTTCGCCGGCCAGTCCAGCAGCCGGGCTCCGATCACCGCGGTCTGCAGGGCGTAGCGGTGCATCGGGTCGGACGGGTCGGAGCCCGTGAGCTGGTGGATGCGTTCCAGCCGGTACGTCAGGGCGCGTACGCTCAGCGCCAGCCGGCGGGCGGTCTCCGCGGCGACACAGCCCGCGTCGAAGTACACCGACAGCGTCCGCAGCAACGGTTCCGCACCGCCTCTGGCTTCCTGGAGCGGGCCGAGCTCACTGCGCACCAGGTCGGCCATCGCCTGCCGGTCGCGGGTCAGCACCGGATAGACGAGCAGGTCGGCTGAGTACAGCACCGGTTCGTCGAGCCCCATCCGCCGGGCCAGGTCGATCGCTTCGAGCGCCTCGTCGTACGAGTGGACGACCCCGCCGGGACCCCGGTGCGGGCGGCCCACGGCCACCTGGCCGCCGTCCGTCGCCGCGTGCGCCTGCTTGGCGAAGTACCGCAGGACGTCGGGCTGACTGCCGGGGGCTATGCAGACGAGACGGCCGTCCTTCGTGGTGAGCAGGATCTTACGGCCGCCGAAGCGTGCGAGCAGGGCCGCCTCCACGCTGCGGGGCACGGCGTCCGTCTCGGTGTACGCCTCGGGGCCCGCGGCCACCGCGACGGCGTGCGCCCGGGAGAGCCGCAGCCCGAACCGGGTGGCGCGCTCCGCGAGCCTGCCGAGGTCGCTGCGCCCGTAGAGCAGGTCGTCGATGAACTCCCGCCGCGCCGCCTCCTCGCGCCGCACCGTGAGCCGCTGCGCCCGCTCGAAGCCCT
This sequence comes from Streptomyces sp. NPDC058637, assembly GCF_042717325.1. NCBI lineage: Bacteria > Bacillati > Actinomycetota > Actinomycetes > Kitasatosporales > Streptomycetaceae > Streptomyces > Streptomyces sp. NPDC058637. Next base: position 119,723 of record NZ_JBHXRD010000006.1, read on the forward strand.
CCGCGAAGGCGTCGACGGCCTGCTCCACGGCCGCCAGCACGAAGTCGGTGGCACTCGCGCCGGACGCGGTGAGCGGCCAGGCCGAACGGGTCGCCGTCAGATGGAGGCTGACCAGGGCACGCAGCTGATGGCCCGCCTCGGCGGCCTCCCTGCCGAGGACGCGCCTGCCCTCCAGCTCGTCGCGCGTGAGCCGACGGCCGGTGTCCGCGACCTCGGCCAGTATGCGGGCATAGTCCCCCAGGAACTCCTCGGGGATCTCCGGCTCCGCCACGGTGCACTCCTCCGTACGTGTGTCAGCGTCTCGTTCAGTCAACGCGCGAGGCGGAATGCCGGTGCCCGGCAGGGTGACCTCAGCAAGTCTGCCGGATTCCGGCAGTGCGCGGGTACGCCCCCGGCTGACACCATCTGGTCAGCAACACACGGGGGAAGCACGGGGGTTACGGGAAAGCACGGGGGACAGGAAACCGGTTGCTGCGGGGCCGTTCACGGTGTCGCGGCGCCGGTGCCCCGGCTGCCGCCTCGTGGACGTGACGGAGGCGCGCACGGCGCGAGGGGGTGGGCCGGATGAACGAATTCCTTTCCGCGGCAATCGCCTTCCCTGCCGTCCCCTTCGGGGCCGCCCTGATCGTCGTCGTCTGCTTCTGGCTGCTGGTACTGGCCGGGGCCGCCGGGCACGACTCCTTCGACACCGACCTCGACGCCGACGCCGCGGGCGTCGCCGGAGTTCCGGTCTCCGTGTCGGTGTCACTGGCCGTCGCCATCTCCTGGTTCATCAGCCTGACGGGGTCGATCCTGGTGGTGCGCAGCGGTGTCACCGGCACCGCGCGGTCCCTGCTCCACGTCGTCGTACTGGCCGGGGCCCTGCTGATCGCCTGGGGGGCGGTGCGCATGCTCGTACGTCGCTTCCGCCGGTACTTCCCGGCACAACCTCCTCCATCGCGCCAGGACTTCCTGGGGCAGCTCTGCACGATCCGTACGGGTTCCGTCACCGCCGACTTCGGGCAGGCGGAGGTCGCGGCGGCCGACGGTTCGACCGCGGTCGTGCAGGTACGCCGGCTGGAGCGGCCGACCGCTTCCGGCTCCGGTGACGTGGAGGACGTGTTCGTGGCGGGCAGTGCGGGGCTTCTCTACGCGTACGACGCGGAGGGCGAGTTCTTCTGGGTGTCGCCGTACGACGCGGCGCTCGACCCGGGACCGCGACCGCTGCCGCGCACAGCCGGCTGACCTCCCCCGTCCGCCACTCCGGGCCCCTGGCCCTGGTTCCGCATGCCGTCACCGCGCGGTGCGCCCCTTCTTCTTCCCCTTCCCACCGGCCGCCAAGGACTGACATGGATTCCATCTCCTTGGGCATCGGCGTGCTCGTCGCCGTTGTCCTGCTCGTCACCGTCGCCCTGCTCCTCGTCGTCACCCGACTGTTCCGCAAGGTCGAACAGGGCAAGGCGCTGATCATCTCCAAGACCAAGAAGGTCGACGTCACCTTCACCGGTGCGGTCGTCCTGCCGGTGCTGCACAAGGCCGAGACCATGGACATCTCGGTGAAGACCATCGAGATCCGCCGTACCGGCCGCGAGGGGCTGATCTGCCAGGACAACATCCGCGCCGACATCCACATCACCTTCTTCGTCCGGGTCAACAAGACCGTCGAGGACGTCATCAAGGTGGCGCAGGCCATCGGTACGGAGCGGGCGAGCGACAAGGTCGCGATCCAGGACTTCTTCGCCGCGAAGTTCTCGGAGGCGCTCAAGACCGTCGGCAAGCAGCTCGACTTCGTCGACCTGTACACCAAGCGTGAGGAGTTCCGGGACCGGATCATCCGGGTCATCGGAACCGACCTGAACGGCTACCACCTCGACGACGCCGCGATCGACTTCCTCGAACAGACGCCGATGGCACAGCTCGACGGCGCCAACATCCTGGACGCGCAGGGCATCCGGAAGATCACCGAACTGACGTCGATCGAGCACGTGCGGACCAACGAGTTCCAGCGCACCGAGCAGAAGGAGATCACCCGGCAGGACGTCGACGCCCGCGAGACCATCCTGGAGCTGGAGCGCCGGCAGGCCGAGGCCGAGATCAAGCAGCGCCGCGAGGTCGAGACGCTGCGGGCCCGCGAGGAGTCGGCCACCGCCCGGGTGCAGGAGGAGGAGCGGCTCGGTTCGCAGAGCGCGTTCATCCGTACCGAGGAGCAGCTCGGCATCCAGCGGGAGAACCAGGCCCGTGAGGTCGCGGTCGCGCAGAAGAACCGTGAGCGGGTCATCGCCGTGGAGAACGAGCGCATCGAGAAGGACCGGATGCTGGAGGTCATCGGGCGCGAGCGCGAGACCGAGCTGAACCGGATAGCCGCGACGAAGGAGGTCGAGGCCGAGCGCCGCGAGGTCGCGGACGTGATCCGGGAGCGGATCGCGGTGGACCGCACGGTCGCCGAGCAGGAGGAGTCGATCCTGACGCTGCGGGCCGTCGAGGAGTCGGAGCGCACCCGCAGGTCGGTCATCATCGCGGCCGAGGCGGAGGCGCAGGAGAAGCTGGTCAAGGACATCAAGGCGGCCGAGGCCGCGGAGGTGTCGGCGACGCACCTGGCGGCCGAGCAGCTGACGCTCGCGGAGGCCCGGCTGAAGACCGCCGACCTCGACGCGCAGGCGAAGCTGCGGCTCGCGGAGGGCATCCAGGCCGAGACCGCCGCGGTGGGGCTGGCGGACGTCCAGGTCCGTGAGGCGGAGGCCGACGTCACGGAGAAGACCGGGCTCGCGGAGGGCCGGGCGACGGAGGCACGGCTCAGGGCCGAGGCGGAGGGCTCGCGGCTCAAGGCGCTGGCGGTCGCGGAGGGTACGCGGGCCCAGGCGACGGCGGACGCGGCGATGATCGGCGAGAAGCTGCGGGCCGAGGCGGAGGGGCTCACGCAGAAGGCCGCGGCGATGGCCGCGCTGGACGACGCGTCGCGCGGACACGAGGAGTACCGGCTGCGGCTGGCCGCGGAGAAGGAGATCCGGCTGGCGGAGTTCGATGTGCGGCGGCAGGTCGCGGAGGCGCAGGCGACCGTGCTCGCGACGGGGCTGGAGAACGCGGACATCGACATCATCGGCGGCGACCCGGTCTTCTTCGACCGGATCGTCTCGTCGATCTCGCTCGGCCGGAGCGTGGACGGGTTCGTGGAGAACTCCAAGACCGCGCAGGCGCTGGCGGGTCCGTGGCTGGACGGCAGCGGGTCGTTCACGGACGACCTGACCCGGGTGCTGGGTTCCGTGTCCACGGGGGACGTACGGAACCTGACGGTGTCGGCGCTGCTGACGCAACTGATGCGGGGGTCGTCGGGGGCCGCCTCGGGGCAGGTACGGCAGTTGCTGGCCGCGGCGGAGGAGCTGGGGCTGGCGGGGATGACGGTGTCCTCGCTGACGGGGGCGGCCGCGGGGGCGTCCACGGGGGCCGGGGCTGTGGCGTCTGCGGCGGGGCGGAACGGGGCGGCCGTGGGGTAGGCCGAGGTGGTGTGTCCTCAAGCGCCGGACGGGCTGGAGGGTCGGCCAGGAATTCCGTGCCGAACCCGGAGAGCACTGGGGTCGGCCAGGAAACCGGACCCGGACCGGCTGGAGTCGGCCCGGAAAGCGGACCCGGACCCGGGCCGGCGTGGGTCGGCCCGGAAAGCGGCTTCAGCCCCCGGTCGGCTGGGGTCGGACCCGGACCCGGTCCGGGGCAGGTCGTTCGACGTAGTCGTCTCGTAGGGAGCCGTACGCATGGACCGCGACACCACACCCACCGATGCCGATGCCGGTGCCTACGAGGTGCTCCGGCGGCGGCTCGGTGGGCAGGCCGAGGAGCTTGTCCGGCGGGCCGGGGCTCTCAACGCGCGGCGGACCGAGGAGTTCGGCTCGACCGGGCTGCGGCTGCTCGCCACCGAGCAGGTGACCACCGGGCGGGCGTCCACCGCACGGGACCTCGTCGCCGTGGGCGGGCAGTTGCTGTTCGGCTTCGAGCGCGGGCCCGGGGCCGGCGGGGAGGTGGCGGTCGGTGACGTACTCGTCCTGCGGGGGGCCGGGCTGGAGGAGGCGGATCCCGGACCGCTCGGCGACGAGACGTTCGTACGGGAGTTCGCCGGGCTGCACCGTTACTACCGCGACGCCCGGCTGCTCCGGCTGCGGCGCGTCAACGGCCGGCTGCTCGCCGTCTTCCGTACCGGCGAGACCGCCGAGGACATCCGCGTCCTGCGCTGGGCACTCGGCCCGGACGGTGCGCCCGGGGCGTTCCTGGACGCCCGGGGGGACCGGGACCACGTGTTCCCGCCGTCGCACGACTTCGACTGGACCCCGGCAGGACGGGACGCGCACGTCCCGGGGCGGCATCCGCACATCGCGATCCGGGACACGGTCTTCGTCGACACCCTGAACGGCAGCCTCACCGTCAGGACCGCCGACGACACCGAGTCCCCCGCCGGGATCTACGAGGAGCCCGTCGACGAGCCGCTCCAGTCGCTCGCGGACGCCGACGTCGAGTACGCCGAGGCCGGGCCGCTGATCCTGCTGCGGGTGCGCCCGTACAAGGAGGAGAACTGGCGTCACCTGGTCTTCAACACCCTGCTCTCCACCGTCCGCAGGCTCGACGCGATCGGACCGTCCTGCCACCGGCTCCCCGAGGACCAGGGGATCATCTTCCCCGGCGGCTACTACCTCACCACCGGCACCGCCAAGACCTTCGACACCGCCGAGGAGCTCACCGACCCGGTCTTCGAGGGCGCGGTCCGCTCCCCCAACGGCGAGGACGTGCTGTACGTCTTCCGGTCCAGGGACGAGAGCCGCACCCTGCTCCTCCCCTACAACCTGATCCGCCAGGAGGTCGCCACCCCGCTGCTCGGCCGCGCCCACGCCCTCCTCGACGACGGCACCCTGATCCTCCTCAAGGACGGCAAGGGCGGTGAGGGCGGCGACGGGACCGGCCGCGTCCACCCGTTGCAGCGCTGGCGGACCCCGTACGTCTCCGACACCTACGCCGCCGCGGCCCCCGTCGGCACGGGCCCCCTCGCCCGGACCGGGAACGCCGACCTGGTGCGCGGGATCTCCGACTGCCTCGCCCTGGCGCACGGCGTGCGGGACATGACCCCGACCACCGCCGTGTACCGGCAGCTCGTCGCCGACTGCGCCCGGGCCGGCGACCGCTACCACTGGCTCACCGACCCCGAGCTGGGCGCGCTCGCCGAACCGCTGGAGGAGCTGCGGGCCACCGCCCACCAGGTCCTGGCCGAGTTCGAGACGGTACAGGAGCTGACCCGGCAGGCGGCCGACGCCCTCACCGGCACAGCCACCCGGCTCACCGCCCTCGTCCGCCGCATCCGCGACGAGGCGCCGCGCCCGGCCGCCGCCTGGGTGGCCCAGCTCACCGAACTACGCCGCGCCCACGGCCATCTGGCGACCCTCGCCGAAATGCGGTACGCCGACACCGACCGGATCGCGGAGCTCTCCGCCGAGACCGAGCACGACCTCGACTCGGCCGCCCGGCGGGCTGTGGCCTTCCTCGCCCGGCAGGACGCGTTCACCGGCTACCACGAGGACCTCGCGCAGCTCACCGAGGCCGCGGACGCGGCGGCCGGTGTCGCCGACACCTCGGCCGTCGCGGACCGGCTGACGGGGATCACCGAGGGCCTCGGGACGGTGACGGACGTCGTCGCCGGGCTCGACATCGGTGACGCCACCGTCCGCACGTCGATCCTGGAGCGGATCGCCGAGGTGCTGGGCGGTGCCAACCGGGTCCGCGCCACGCTGGACGCCCGCCGCAGGGAGCTGCTGTCGCAGGAGGGGCGGGCCGAGTTCGCCGCCGAGTTCGCACTGCTCGGGCAGACCGTCACGGGGGCGCTGGCCGCCTCGGACTCCCCCGAGGCCTGTGACGACCAGCTCGCCCGGGTGCTGCTCCAGCTGGAGAACCAGGAGTCCAGGTTCGCGGAGTCCGACGACTTCCTGGGCAGGCTGGCCGAGCGCCGTACGGAGGTGTACGAGGCGTTCGCGGCCCGTAGGCAGACGCTGATGGACGCCCGCGCCCGGCGGGCCGAGCGGCTGGCGGACTCGGCGAACCGGGTCCTGGAGACGGTCGCCCGGCGCCTGGCCTCGCTGGAGGACCTGGACGCCGTCCACACGTACTTCGCCTCCGACCCCATGGTCGCCAAGGTCCGCCGCACCGCCGAGGAACTGCGCGGGCTCGGCGACCCGGTGCGGGCCGGGGAGCTCGACGGGCGGCTGAAGGCGGCCCGGCAGGAGGCGGGCCGGGCGCTGCGCGACCGCGGCGAGCTGTACGCGGACGGCGGGTCGGTGATCCGGCTCGGCCGGCACCGGTTCGCGGTGAACACCCAGCCGTTCGACCTGACCCTGGTCCCGTCCGGCGACCGGCTCGCCTTCGCGCTGACCGGCACGGACTACCGGGCCCCGGTCACCGACCCGGAGTTCGCCGCCACCCGGCCGTACTGGGACCAGTTGCTGCCCTCCGAGTCGGCGGCCGTCTACCGCGCCGAGCACCTGGCCGCCCGCCTCCTGGACGAGCACGGCCCGGACGCCCTGCGCGACGCACCGGACCTCTCGGCGCTCGTGCGGGACGCGGCAGCGGCGGCGTACGACGAGGGCTACCGGCGCGGCGTGCACGACGAGGACGCCACCGCGGTCCTGACCGCCCTGCTGCGGTTGCACTCCGGCGCGGGCCTGCTGCGCTTCCCGCCCGCCGTACGCGCCGCGGCGCAGCTCTTCTGGACGTACGGGGCGGACGACGCCCGGCGCGCGTCCTGGGCGCGGCGGGCGGTGTCGCTGGCGCGCGCCCGCGACACGTTCGGGCTCGCCCCGGCCGTCGCCGCGCTCCAGGAGGAGTGGGCGGCGGCCATGGGGGCCGGGGACGCGGTCGCCGCGTACCTCTTCGAGGAACTGACCGGCGGGCCCGCCGGATTCGTCACGAGCGCCGCCACCCGTACGTTCCTGGACAAGTTCCGCCGGGCCACGGGCACATCGGCCTACGACGAGGACCTGTCGGCCCTGGCCGACGACCTGCCGGCCCGGCGCCAGCTGGTCGAGGGCTGGCTCACGTCCTACGCCGGGGCGAGCGGCCCGGCGGTGGACGAAGGGGACCTCGCGGAGGCCGTCGCCGTGGAGCTGTGCCCGGAACTGGAGCGGTACGAGTGCGACGCCCCGCTCACCGTGACGGTCGAGGGCCTCCTCGGCGACCACCCGCGCGTCGAAGGGGGGAAGCTGTCGGTGCGGCTGGACGAACTCCTCGCCCGCACAGCGGAGTTCCGCGCGGTCACCGTGCCCGGCTTCCGTGCCTACCAGCGGCTGCGCACCACCCTGGTCGCGGCGGAACGCTCCCGGCTGCGCCTGGACGACCACCGTCCACGCGTCATGTCCGCGTTCGTCCGCAACCGGCTGGTCGACGAGGTGTATCTGCCCCTCATCGGCGACAGCCTCGCCAAGCAGCTCGGCACCGCCGACGCGGACCGGCGCACCGACTCGCAGGGCCTGCTGCTCCTCGTGTCGCCGCCCGGCTACGGCAAGACGACGCTCATGGAGTACGTCGCCGACCGGCTCGGCATGGTCCTCGTCAAGGTCAGCGGGCCTAACCTCGGCCACGACGTGACGTCCCTCGACCCGGCGCAGGCCCGCGGCGCTACCGCGCGCCGAGAGGTCGAGAAGATCAACTTCGCGCTGGAGTCGGGCAACAACACCCTCCTCCACCTGGACGACATCCAGCACACCTCGCCCGAGCTGCTCCAGAAGTTCATCCCGCTCTGCGACGCGACCCGCCGGATCGAGGGGGTGCGCGACGGTGAGCCGCGCAGCTACGACCTGCGGGGCAAGCGCTTCGCCGTGGTCATGGCGGGCAATCCGTACACCGAGTCCGGGGAACGGTTCCGGATTCCTGACATGCTCGCCAACCGCGCCGACGTCTGGAATCTCGGCGAGGTCCTGAGCGGCCGGGACGACGTGTTCGCGCTGAGCTTCGTGGAGAACGCCCTGACCGCGAACCCGGTCCTCGCCCCGCTGGCCGCCCGCTCCCGGGACGACCTCGCGCAGCTCGTCCGGCTGGCCTCCGACACCACCGGGTCGGTGCGCGCGGACCGGCTGGAACACCCGTACACACCTGCCGAGCTGGAGCGGATCGTCTCCGTCCTGCGCCATCTGCTCACCGCCCGGGACACCGTCCTCGCGGTGAACGCGGCGTACATCGCGTCGGCGGCGCGGACCGACGCGACGCGCACCGAGCCGCCGTTCCGGCTGCAGGGCTCGTACCGCGACTTGAACAGGATCGCCGAGCGGATCGTGCCCGTGATGAACGACGCCGAGCTGGCCGCCGTCGTCGACGACCACTACGCGGGCGAGGCACAGACCCTCACCACGGGCGCCGAGGCGAATCTGCTGAAGCTCGCCGCACTGCGCGGCACCCTCAGCCCGGCGCAGCGGGACCGCTGGGCCGCCGTCACCGCCGCGTACGTCCGCGGCCAGGCGCTCGGCGGCCCGGACGGCGACCCCATGACGCGGGCGGTCGCCGCGCTGGGGCTGCTCGCGGACCGCGTCGCGGCGGTGGAGACGGCGATCGGGCGGGCCGCCGACCCCCGCCGCCCGCGGGCCGCCCCTGCCACCCGCCGGGGCCACGAGGACTGACACAGAGAGGACAAGGCATGCTGGGTTTCGTGCCCCCACTTCCGCAGCAGCCCCAACACCCCACCGCCGGTGGCCACATGGTGGTCTGCGGCGACGACACCCTCGCGCGGCGCCTCGCCGTGGAACTGCGCTACGTGTACGGGGAGCGGGTCACCCTCGTCCTCCCGCCCGGCCGCGACACCAGCCGGCCCGACCTGCCGCTGACCCAACGCGCCCGGGCGGCTGCCCTGTTCGGCCGGATGTCCGCGGCGATGAACCGCAACGGGGCGGTGGCAGGAGGTCCCGGCGACACCAACGCCGGGGTCGAGGCCGTACGCATCATGGAGGCCCACGAGCCCTCCGACGAGGCGCTGGAGGAGGCGGGTGTCGACCGTGCAGCCGCCCTCGCCCTCGTCTACGACGACGACGAGCGCAACATCCGGGCCGCGCTGACCGCCCGGCGGCTCAACCCGCGTCTGCGGCTGGTCATCCGTCTCTACAACCGCAAGCTCGGCCAGCACCTGGAGACCCTGCTCGACCAGGCCGCCGCCGTCGCCATGCCCGGCCTCGACCCGGCCGCCCTGGACACCTCCACGACCGTCCTGTCCGACGCCGACACCGCCGCCCCGGCCCTCGCCGCCACCGCCGTCACCGGCAGCAGCAAGGTCATCCAGGCCGAGGGCCTGCTCCTGCGCGCCGCCGAACGCACCCCGCCCCGGCAGGGCGAGCTCGCCGACCCCGGCCTGTGCACCCTGGCCCTGCTCTCCTCCACCACCCACGACCCGGCGGGCACCGAAGGCTCCGACAGCAGCGGTGACGAAGGGCCCCAGCTGCTGCCCGACCGGGCGACGGTGGCCGCGGCGACCGGCCGGGGCACGGTGGTGCTGGAGGCCATCAGCCAGGCGGGACCCGACCGCACCCCGACCCGGATGGGCGGCAGGGGCGCGCCGCTGGGCCACATCTTCTCGCGCAGGCTCCGCTGGTCGGCGCTGGGCGTCGCGGCGGCCGTCGTGGCCCTGGCGGTCGCCTCGGTCGTGACGACCGGCGACAGCCCGCTGCACGCCGCCTACCTCACGCTGCTCGACCTGCTCGCGATGGGCGACCCCGCCGAAGACACCGAACCGGCGTCCCGCCGGATCATCCAGCTCCTGTCCGGAACGGCCGGGCTCCTGCTCCTCCCCCTGCTCGTGGCCGCCGTCCTGGAGGCCTTCGGTTCGCTGCGCACCGCGTCCGCGCTGCGCCGCCCGCCCCGGGGCCTGTCCGGCCACGTGGTGCTCCTGGGCCTCGGCAAGATCGGTACGAGGGTGCTGGTGCGGCTGCGCGAGATGGACATCCCCGTGGTCGTCGTCGAGGAGGACCCGGAGGCCCGCGGTATCCCGCTGGCTCGCAGCATGCACGTACCGACGGTCATCGGGGACGTCACCCAGGAAGGCGTCCTGGAGGCCGCGAAGATCCGCCGGGCCCACGCCCTGCTCGCCCTGACCAGCGTCGACACGACGAACCTCGAAGCGGCCCTGTACGCCCGCTCGGTGAAGCCGGACCTGCGGGTGGCGCTGCGCCTGTACGACGACGAGTTCGCCACCGCCGTCTACCGCACCCTGCGCACCGCCCACCCGCAGGCCCTGACCCGCTCCCGGTCGGTGTCCCATCTGGCCGCCCCGTCGTTCGCGGTGGCCATGATGGGGCGCCAGATCCTCGGCGCGGTACCGGTCGAGCGCAAGGTGATGCTGTTCGCCGCCCTGGAGGTGGGCGGTCACCCGCAGCTGGAGGGTCATACCGTGGAACAGGCCTTCCGGCCCGGCTCCTGGCGGGTCCTCGCCCTGGACGCCACACCGCCGGCCGACCGCCACCCGGACCTGGCCGCCGTCCCGCCGTACGACCCGTTCGGCCCCGGGGCGGCGGACCGGCCGTCCGGCCTGGTCTGGGACCTGCATCCGGGCTACGTGCTGCGGCGGGAGGACCGGGTGGTGATCGCCGCGACCCGGCGCGGCCTCGCGGAGCTGCTGCGCCGGCAGCGCACGGAGGCCCGCCGCTAGGGCCTCTCGTTCGGGTCGGGGCCCCTCAGCGGAACATGCCCATCGCCTGCCGCACCTCGTCCAGCGTCTCCTCGGCGAGCGCGTTCGCCCGCTCGTTCCCCGTGCGCAGGACGTCCCGTACGTACCCCATGTCCTGCGCGTACGCGGCACGCCGGGCCCGGATCGGGGCCATCGTCGCGTTGACGGCGTCCGTCACCGTCCGCTTCAGGACGGCGGCGCCGCCGTCGCCGATCCCCGCGGCCACGTCGTGCGGGTCCCGGCCCAGACAGAGCGCGGCCAGCAGCACCAGGCCGGACACCCCGGGCCTGGTGCCGGGGTCGTAGGTGATGCGCCGGTCGGCGTCGGTGGTCGCGCCCTTGATCAGCCGGGCGGTCTCGTCCTCGCTCGCGCCGAGGGCGACGGAGTTGTTCCGGCTCTTGCTCATCTTGGTGCCGTCGGTACCGAGCAGCAGGGGGGTCGCGGAGAGCAGGGCGTCGGGTTCCGGGAAGACGGTGCCGTACCGCTCGTTGAAGCGCCGGGCTACGGTGCGGGTGACCTCCAGGTGGGGCAGCTGGTCCTGTCCGACGGGCACGAGGTTGCCCTTGCAGAAGAGGATGTCGGCGGCCTGGTGCACCGGGTAGGTGTACATGAGCCCGCTGACGGCGGACTGCCGGGAGTGGGCGATCTCGTCCTTGACGGTGGGGTTGCGGCCCAGCTCGGCGACCGACACCAGGGACAGGAACGGCAGCAGGAGCTGGTTGAGGGCGGGTACGGCGCTGTGGTTGAAGACCGTCGTGCGCGCGGGATCGATCCCGATGGCCAGATAGTCCAGCAGCAGCCCCTCCACGTACTCGGTGAGGCGCTCGGCGACGTCCCGGTCGGTGAGGACCTGGTAGTCGGCGATGAGGACGAAGACGTCGACGCCGAGGTCCTGGAGGCGCACCCGGTTGTGGAGGGTGCCGAAGTAGTGGCCGAGGTGCAGGGCGCCGGTGGGCCGGTCCCCGGTCAGGACCCGGAAGCGTCCGGGGTCCTGGGACAGTTGCCGCTCCAGCTCGGCGCTGCGCGACCGGGCGAGGCTGACGGGCAGGTCGGTGGTGGTGGTCACGGGGTCTCCTCGCGGTGGTGTGTGCGTGGAGGACGGCCCGCGCCGTGGGGGCGCCGGGGCAGCGAGAAGGGCCGTCCATGTCGAACGGCCCTGGCTCCGTGCTGATGAGGGTGGCCGCTCCTAGGAGGAGCGCCACCAGTTCCGGCACGGTACGGAGGTCATGGGGTGAGGATACAAGGCGTGGGTTGTCGGGTCAGGGATTTCCGGGGTGCGCGGGGAAGCCGTGGGTGCGGGCCGAGACCACCACGGCCAGGACGGGCAGCAGCAGCAGGATCAGTACGCTCCAGGGGAAGGATCCGGTGCCCAGCAGGTCCAGGAGGATCCCGCCGGCCACTCCGCCCGCGGCCATGGCGACGTTCCACAGGGTGACGAGCACGGCCTGCGCCGCGTCGGCCGACTCACCGCCCGCCTCCCCGGCCGCGGTCTGCAGGAGCGTCGGTACGCCGCCCCAGCCCAGGCCCCACAGCAGCACGGCCGCGTGGACGAACAGTGGCCTGTCGGACAGCACGGCGAGGAGCGCCGCGGCCACCGCGACCAGCAGGGTGCCGGCGATCATGAGGGCGCGCGGCCTGCGGTTGATGAACAGGCCCACCACCCAGGTGCTGACGAGCGAGGCCGCGCCGAAGACCAGCAGCACGACGTCGACGGACCCGCCCATCCCCGCGTGTTCGAGGAACGCGGCGATGTACGTGTAGAGGATCGTGTGGGCCAGGACGAAGACCAGGGTGACCGCCAGCACGGGCGGACCGCACGGCCACGTCCCGCCGACTGCTGCGGTACTACGAGGAGCAGCGGCTGATCGTGTCGCGGCGGTCCGCGAACGGCTACCGCGATTACGACGAGTCCTCCGTGGACCGCGTGCTGCAGATCCGCGGACTGCTGGACGCCGGCCTGCCGACCCGGATCATCAAGCAGATCCTGCCCTGCCTGGACAGACCGCGGGCGATCCACTTCCCCGACGCGACCCCCGAGATGCTCGGGACCCTGGAGCGGGAGCTGAGCCGCATGACGGACCGCATCCGCTGCCTGGAGCGGAACCGGGACGCGGTGGCGGAGTACCTGGAGGAGGTCCGGCGGGACAGGGCCCCGGCGGCGACCTGACCCCTCCCGCCCGTCCGCCTGCCCGCTCGCTCACCTGTCCGCGTGACCGCCCACGTAGAACAGCAGCATGACGAATCCGGCGAAGAGGTGCGTCGCGAAGACGTAGACGAAGACGCGCAGGGCGACGCCGCGCTCCTTCCAGTGTTCACTCTCGGCCATGCGCCCCGCCCTCTCGCCCCTGCCGCCCGCGCCGGGCTCCGCCTCCAGCGTACGCAGCCACGGCTCCGCAGCCCCGGGAATAGGGGACGGAGGTCTCCCGTTGTAGGGTGTGTTCACATAGTTCAACGTTCAACCATTCTCACTTCAGGAGGCGGGCGCCATGCAGTTCGGGATCTTCACGGTCGGGGACGTCACCACCGACCCCACGACGGGTACGACGCCGAGCGAGAACGAGCGGATCAAGGCGACGCTCGCGATCGCGCTCAAGGCCGAGGAGGTGGGCCTGGACGTCTTCGCGACCGGCGAGCACCACAACCCGCCGTTCGTCCCGTCGTCGCCGACGACCACGCTCGGCTACATCGCCGCCCGCACCGAGAAGCTGATCCTCTCCACGTCCACCACCCTGATCACCACCAACGACCCGGTGAAGATCGCCGAGGACTACGCCACGCTGCAGCACCTCGCGGACGGCCGTGTCGACCTGATGATGGGCCGCGGCAACACCGGGCCCGTCTACCCGTGGTTCGGCAAGGACATCCGTGAGGGCATCCCGCTCGCGGTCGAGAACTACGCCCTGCTGCACAAGCTGTGGCGCGAGGACGTCGTGGACTGGGAGGGGAAGTTCCGCACGCCGCTGCAGTCCTTCACCGCGACCCCGCGCCCGCTGGACGGCGTCCCGCCGTTCGTCTGGCACGGCTCCATCCGCTCCCCGGAGATCGCCGAGCAGGCCGCGTACTACGGCGACGGCTTCTTCCACAACAACATCTTCTGGCCCATGGAGCACACCCGGAAGATGGTCGCGCTCTACCGTCGCCGCTACGCCCACTACGGCCACGGCACGGCCGAGCAGGCCATCGTCGGCCTCGGCGGCCAGGTGTTCATGCGGAAGAACTCCCAGGACGCGGTACGGGAGTTCCGTCCGTACTTCGACAACGCCCCGGTCTACGGTCACGGCCCCTCCCTGGAGGACTTCACCCGGGAGACCCCGCTGACGGTCGGCTCCCCGCAGGAGGTCATCGAGCGGACGCTGTCCTTCCGGGACGCCGTCGGCGACTACCAGCGCCAGCTCTTCCTGATGGACCACGCGGGACTGCCGCTCAAGACGGTCCTGGAGCAGCTGGACATCCTCGGCGAGGAGGTCGTCCCCGTGCTGCGCAGGGAGTTCGCCGCCCTGCGCCCGGCCGGTGTGCCGGACGCCCCCGTCCACCCCGCGGTCACCGCCGCCCGTGCCGCGGCCGACCCGAAGGAGGTCTGAGGACCGTGTTCGCCACCACCCCCCTGAAGATCGTGGCCGTCGCGGCCGGTCTCAGCAGCCCCTCGTCCACCCGGCTGCTGGCCGACCGGCTCGCGGAGGCCACCCGCGAGCGGCTGACCGCCGACCAGGACCGCCGGGTCGAGGTGCGGGTCGTCGAGCTGCGCGACCTGGCCGTCGACATCGCGAAGCACCTGGTCACCGGCTTCCCGCCGGCCGCCCTGAAGGAAGCGATCGACGCCGTGACCGGGGCGGACGGGCTGATCGCCGTGTCGCCCGTCTTCACGGCCTCGTACAGCGGCTTGTTCAAGTCGTTCTTCGACCTGGTCGACAACACCGCCCTGACCGGCAAGCCCGTCGTCATCGCGGCGACCGGCGGCACGTCCCGGCACTCGCTGGTCCTGGAGCACGCCATGCGTCCGCTCTTCGCCTACCTGCGGGCGGTCGTCCTGCCGACCTCCGTGTACGCGGCGTCGGAGGACTGGGGCTCGTCCGGCGACGAGTACACCGAAGGGCTCCCGTCCCGGATCCGGCGCGCGGGCGGCGAGCTCGCCTCCGCCGTCACGGGGCGGACCGCCTCCGGGGCGACCCGGGCGCTCACGCTCGACGACGGTGAGGACGCGGTCGTGCCGTTCGCCCAGCAGCTCGCGGATCTGCGGATCGGCTGACCGCGCCATCGGGGGCCACCCATGCGGCCCCCGATGCCCGTCTTGACTACAGTTACTACCTGTATGCGGTGAATGTTCGTAGACCTGGAGGCAGACATGGGCAGGATCGTCGTGGGCGTCGACGGATCGGACGCGTCGATCAAGGCGCTGCGCTGGGCCGTACGCCAGGCCGAGCTGACCGGGGACACCGTCGAGGCGGTCAACAGCTGGGAGTACCCCGCGACCAGCTGGGCGTCCATGATGCCGGGCATGCCGGAGGACTTCGACCCGCAGGCGGTGGCGACCGTGGCCCTCGACGAGGCGCTGGAGGAGGCCCTCGGCGCCGAGGGCGCGGCATCGGTCGAGAGGATCGTCGTGATCGGCAATCCCGCCCAGACCCTGCTGGAGCGCTCCAGGGGCGCGAACCTGCTGGTCGTCGGCGCGCGTGGCTACAGCGGCTTCAAGGCGACCCTGCTCGGCTCGGTCAGCCTCCATGTCACCCAGCACGCCACCTGCCCGGTCACCGTCGTCCACGACTGAGCCCCCCTCATTTTCCGGATCCCGTGGGCGCCCATAGGCCTCTGGTCTTCATCCCTCAGCCGGTGACGGCCCAAGGCTCGGACACGGAGACTCCGTTGATCTCTCGTCGCATGTCCATGGCCGGTGCCGGCATCCGTACGGTGGTGGTCCTGCCGGCGCCGTTGGGGCCGGGGACCCCGTAGACGGTTCCGGTCGGCACGGCGAGGTCGACGGCGTGCCGTCGCACGGTTGCCACCGAGGACCTGCACCACCTCCTCGGTCCGCACGGCACGTTCGGTGCCCATGGTTGCCGCGCTCAGTCCTCGTGCGTGTAGAAGACGTAGAACGCGCAGACGAGTGTCCCCGCACCGACCGCCAGGCCGATCACGCTCGACATCAGCACGCTGTTTCCGTTCAGGCTGTGCAGGTAGCCGACCGCGCCCCCGGCCAGCGCGCCGTAGGCCGCCGCCCGCAGTTCACGCGGCAGGGCGCGTTGCGTTCGGCCCAGCAGGAAGCAGAGGGCGGCGAAGACCACCCCGGAGACGACGCCGAGCCAGATCTGCCCGCCGGTGGTGGCGCCTCCGTCCCGGCTGATGAAGAAGGCCCAGAAGCCGAGGATCACGCCCAGTGCGAGAGGCAGCGCCCACGCCGTCGTGCCGTGTCCCTGCCGTGCCGGTGTGCGGGTCCGGCCGCTCCGCCGGCGCACCGGCATCGTCGCGTGTGTGGCCATGTCGGACAGCTCCTTCCCTCGCCCCCGTGCATCGGTCCGTTCCTCCAGAGCACACCCGGCCGCGCCGCGCGGCAACTCGAATGGAGTACGGTCCGGGGCGCCGCCCCGCAGTACGGGATTGTCTGGGGCTGTGCGGACCTCTCTCTCAGCGGCTCTCCAGGCGGTACTGATCGTGCTGCTCACCGTGCTGGTGCCGGTGGGCGCGCTCTCCGCCTGGGTCGACCTCGAGCTCGACGACGCCGACCGCTATCTCGCGGCCGTCTCGCCGCTGGCCTCCGACCCCGACGTGCAGGACACCGTCGCCTCGGTGATCACCGACGAGGCGATGAGGAACATCGACGTCGGCCCGCTCCAGGAGACCGTCGCGCAGTTCGTGCGTGAGGCCGCGCGGTCGTTCACCACCACCGAGGGCTTCCAGCGGGCCTGGGACTCCGCGAACCGGGCGGCGCACGAGGCCGTGACCGACGCCCTGCACGACGACGGCGGACAGGCCGTGACCATCGAACTGACCCCGGTGATCAAGGAGGCCAAACAGGACCTGGTCAGCGACGGTGTGCCCTTCGCCGACCTGATCCCGGTCCAGGACACCTCGATCACCGTGCTCACCGCCGATCGTGCGGAGGAACTGCGGGGTTCGCTCAGGTGGCTGCGGTACTGCGGTGTCTGGCCGGCCGTCGGCACGGTGGTGCTCCTCGTCCTGGTGCTGGGCCTCGCGCTCGTACGGGGCGGCGCGAGGGCCGGTCTCGGGGCCGCCGCGGCGGCCGGGGGCGGGCTCGTGCTCGGCGCGATCGTGCTGCGGACCCTGGTCGCGGTGGGCCGCTCGCGAGTGCTGGACCAGGTGTCGGGCAGCGACCGGGACGGGGCCGCGGCGGTGTACGACGCGCTGACCGCCTCGCTGCGGACGACGGTGTGGATCGTGCTCCTGGTGGGAGCGATCCTGCTGATCGGCGGGATCGCGGGACGGATCCTGACGGCACGGAGGACCATGGGGCGGTAGGCGGTAGTCAGCAGGGGTTGACGGTCGGCTGTCGGCTGTCGGCTGTCGGCTGCAGGAGGGGGAGCGGCCCGTGGCGGTGATCAGCGGCGTGGCGACGCCCGGGGGAGCCGGTGTCCGGCCGCGCGGAGCGGCCCGGTGGGGCGCCGCGGTCCTGCTGGCCGGCGTCACGTCGGTCCTCGGCTTCCGCGCCCTGGACGCCGACGGCCCCACCCCCTTCCCGCAGGCCCTCGCCTTCCTGCCCTGGCTCCTTCTCCCCGGTGCGGCGGCCCTCCTGCTCGCGGGTCCGGCCCGGTGGCGTACGGGCATGGTGTGGGCGGTCGTGGTGCTCGCGGCCACCGGCTGGTTCTGCCGGCCGTACGGCCCCGCCACGACGGGCGCGCACGGGCCGGTCCTGGCCGAGCTGCGCGTCCTCACCTCCAATGTGGAGTTCGGCGACGCCACCGACGCGCTGATCGCGACCGTCCGGCGCGAACGGCCCGACATCGTCTTCGTGCAGGAGTGCGATCTGCTCTGCGCGGCCGCCCTGGACGCCCGGATCCCGCGGGCCTCGTATCCGTACCGCGAGGTCGTCCGGCTCGACGGTTCGCTCGGGTCGGCCCTGCTCAGCCGGCATCCGCTGCGTCCCGCGGAGCCCGTCGCCGGGGTGATGGCGATGCCGGGTGCGGTGGCCACCGTCGCCGGGAAGGACATCCGGCTGCAGCTCGCCCACCCGCTGCCGCCGGTGCCCGGCAGGGTCGACGGCTGGCGGGCGGAACTCGGCCGGATCCGGGACTTCGCGGCCGGGGCGAAGGGGCGGCCCGTCCTGCTCGCGGGCGACTTCAACGCGTCCCAGGACCACGCCGCCTTCCGTGCCGTGCTCGACGCGGGCGCGCTCCACGACAGCGCCCGGATCGCCGGGCTGTCCCGTACACACTCCTGGCCCGCCGACCGCACCACTCCCCTGCGCACCCAGATCGACCACGTCCTGGTCAGCGACGACTTCTCCGTACGGTCCGCCCGCTTCCTCGATCTGCGCGGGACCGACCACCGCGCGCTGCTCGTCTCGCTGGCCCTGCACGGAGCGTGAGCCCGACATGCGCGGGCGCGTGGGCCGGGCGACAGTGGGATGCGTGAGAGCAGGGGGCGACTGAGAGGCCTGCCGTATGCGAGCCATCGCTGTCAGCGTGTTCTGTGCGGAGCCCTGTCTCGTCGAGGTGCCGAAACCCGATCCGGCCGCGGGCGAGGTCCGGGTGAAGGTCGAATTCGCCTCCCTCAACCCGCTCGACTGGCAGACCGCGGACGGCGCCCTGGACGGCGCGGCCCCGCACACCTTCCCGCTGATCGTCGGAACCGACTTCGCGGGCCGGGTGGACATGATCGGCAGCGGCGACAACCGCTTCCGCGTCGGCGACCCCGTGTTCGGCCGGGTGACGGCACCACCGGTGGGACGCTGCGGCACCTACAGCGAATACGTGTGCGTAGCGCAGGACTCCCCGATCGCCCTGGTTCCCGGCGATCTGCCGCTCAGGACCGCGGCGGCGCTCCCGTCCGCGGGGACGACCGCGGCACAGATCCTGGGCAGCACGGCGGTCCGCGGCGGCCGGAGCCTGCTCGTCATCGGTGCCGCGGGCGGGGTCGGAAGCTTCCTGACCCAGCTCGCGGCGGCCCGTTCCATCGGGGTCGTCGCGGCGGTGCGGGGCGACGAGAAGCGGCGGATGGGGGCGCTCGGCGCCGCGGTCACCGTGGACACGGCCTTCGACCCGGGCGCGCTGGAATCGGCGGTGGCGGGGCTGTATCCGGAGGGCGTGGACGCGCTCGTCGACCTTGTCTCCACCGACCCCGCAGAATTCGCCGCGCACACCGCCCTGGTGCGGGACGGGGGCGTCGCCGTCACCACCCGTGGGGTCGCCGCCCCGGCCGGTGTCGCCTGGGTCGACTTCCGCCTCGCACCGACCGGCGAACTGCTGGACGCGCTGGCGGCGGGGGCCGCGCGAGGGGAGCTCGGCGTACCCGTCGACACCGAGCTCCCGCTGGAGAAGGCCCCGCAGGCACTCGCCCAGAACCGTGCGGGCGGGGCGCGCGGCAAGACCGTCTTCGTCATCTGAGACCGGGAGCAGGGAACGCCATGGGTGAGCAGGACATCTTCGAGAACATCGACGGACTGGTCTCCGAGGAGCGCGCCCTGCGCGCCCGCTCGACCGCGGACCTGGGCCTCTCCGCCGAGGAGCGGTCCCGGCTCCGGGAGGTGGAGGTCCAGCTCGACCAGTGCTGGGACCTGTTGCGGCAGCGGCGCGCGCTCAGCGAATTCGGCGAGGACCCGGCGTCGGCGAAGGTCCGGCCCGCCGACGAGGTGGAGGGCTACGAGAGCTGAGGGACCCGCGCCGGCCGGGTCACCTCAGGGGAGGGTCGCTTCCGGAGTGGGTTGCCTCAGGGGAGGTCCGGGCCCTTGCTCTGGAGCCGTTCCATCTCGCGGCGGTCCCGCTTGGTCGGGCGGCCGGTGCCGCGGTCGCGGACCGGCACCTGGAGCGCGGCCTCGCGGGGCGGCGGGGGCGGGCTGTTGTCGACGAAGCACTCCACCGCGACCGGCGGCCCGACGCGCTTCTTCACGATCTGCGAGACGACCACGATCCGGTCCCGGCTCTCGTGCCTGAGCCGCACCTCGTCGCCGGTGCGCAGGGCCTGGGCGGGCTTGGCCCGCTCGCCGTTGACCCGCACATGTCCTGCCCGGCAGGCGGCAGCCGCCTGTGACCGGGTCTTGGTCAGCCGGACCGACCAGATCCAGACATCGACCCGGACGCTTCCCTCAGCCTGCGGCGCCTCTCCGGAAACCATGCACCCGACTGTAGTCCGGTGAGGCGCCCGGGCGGGTACGACTTTCACGCTCGTCCCCGGGCCGTCCCCGGGCCGTCCCCGGTGGACCCACCCGGTGGACCGCACGCCTCGGGCCCGCACCGAAGGGTGCGGGCCCGAGGTCGGACATCTCCGGGCGCCCGGGACATCAGGGCTCCGGGGCTCCAGGGCTCCGGGGTTCCAGGGCTCCGGGGTTCCGGATCAAACGCCGATGTCGCTGCCGTCCTTGCGCCAGACGGCGACGACGGACGGGCGGACGATCTTGCCCGGTCCGTCGGGCCAGGTGCTCGCCGGCTTCTCGACCGACGCACCGTCGATCTCACCGGGGTGCTGCACGGCCACCAGGACCCTGCGGTCCTGGATCACCGGACCGCAGGTCTCCGCACCGGACGGCACGGTCAGGAACTGCTTGAGCTCGCCCCGCCGTTCGCCCTGCGTCGCGACTCCGAACAGGCCGTCGTGCGAACCGAGCTGGGCGCCGTCCGTGGAGATCCACAGGTTGCCGTGGTCGTCGAAGGCCACGTTGTCCGGGCAGGAGATGGGGCTGACCTTCTCCTTGGGGAATCCGGCGAAGTACGTCGCCGGGTCGTTCGGGTCCCCCGCGACGAGGAACAGCCGCCAGGCGAAACCGTCGCCCGCCGCGTCGTCCCAGTTCTCCGCGAGCTCCAGGATCTGCCCGTGCTTGTTGGCGTTGCGGGGGTTGGCCTCGTCGGCGCCGGGCTTGCCCGCCTTGCCACGGTCGGTGTTGTTGGTGAGGGCGACGTAGACCCGGCCGGTGCGCGGCGACGGTTCGACGTCCTCGGGGCGGTCCATCTTCGTGGCGCCGACCTTGTCACCGGCGAGGCGCGTGAAGACGTACACCTCGTCGGCGGTCATGCCGGGCACGTGCGAGGTGGTGCCCGTGGCGAGCGGGATCCAGACACCGCTGCCGTCGAACTCACCGTCGGAGGGGAGCTTGCCCGAGCCGTCGAACTCCTCGGCCGGGGAGTCGCCGGTCAGCTTGGCGACGTACAGCGTGCCCTCGTCCAGCAGCGTGAGGTTGTGCTCGCGAGCGGCCCGCGAGTTGCCCTTCTTCATCTGCTTGCTGGAGACGAACTTGTACAGGTAGTCGAACCGCTCGTCGTCGCCCATGTAGACGACCGGGCGCCCGTCGGCGGTCAGCCGGGGCTCCGCCGCCTCGTGCTTGAAGCGGCCGAGCGCGGTGCGCTTGCGGGGCGTGGACTCGGGGTCGTACGGGTCGAGTTCGACGACCCAGCCGAAGCGGTGCGCCTCGTTGGGCTCCTGCGCCAGGTCGAAACGCTTGTCGAAACGCTCCCACTTGCGCTCCGTGGCGGCCGTTCCGATGCCGTAGCGCTTGTCGGTGACGCTGGAGCCGTTGGCGAAGTACTGGTTGAAGTTCTCCTCGCCGTGCAGCGTGGTGCCCCACGGGGTCGTGCCGCCCGCGCAGTTGTTCAGGGTGCCGAGCACCTTGCGGCCGGTGCGGTCGGCGGAGGTGCGGAGCAGGGGGCTGCCCGCGGCCGGGCCGGTGACCTGGAACTCGCTGGTGGCGGTGAGGCGTCGGTTCAGCGGATGACGGTTGACCGGGCCGAGCTTGCCGGTGCGGTTCTCCTCCTGGACCACGACCACGGAGAGTCCGTGCGCGGCCCAGGCGATCTCGACCTGCTCACGGGTCGGATTGGCCGGATCGTATCCACGGAACATCAGGATCTCGTCCGTGTACTCGTGGTTGGCGACCAGCACCTGCCGGCCGTGCTCACCACGCAGCGGGAGCAGGGAGAGGAAGTCGTTGTTGTAACCGAACTGGCCCGCCTGCGCCTTCGCGGACTGCTTGTCCGCGTCGAACGCGGGGGCACCGCGCAGAATCGGTTCGCCCCAGCGGATCACGACGTTCTGGCCGTACCCGTCGGGCACGGTGACCTTGTCGTCCTTGTTCGGCGCCACAGGCGTGAAACGCAGACCGCGTGCGCCCGAAGGAGTGGGCTTCGGCTTCTTGCCGGGGTGGCCGGCGAGCGGCGCGGCCTCGGCCTGCGAGGTGCCGGGGCCGGTGAGAGCAGCGGTACCGGCTGCGGCGGCGACCGTGACCACCGCCGCGGCGCGCATCATCGACCGGCGTGACAGGGCACCGGCGATGATGTCGCCGGCGTACTCGTTGTCGCTGGTGTTGGGTACCTCGTGGAAGCAGGCGTCTCCGCAGCGGTAGCGGCAGGTCAGCGCAGAGCGCCCGCCCGGGTGCGAGCTGATGAGCGGCAGCAGATTGCGCACGTTGTCGTCCCTCCGTCTGTGTGTCCTGCGTGACGGTAGGTGCGCATTCACGCGGCCCGTCGGACTGCCGGTGAACAGGGGGTGAAGTCCCGGACACCGCTGCCCCCTCGGCCCCGTTCGGGCGCTCGCGCGGGACTCGGATGGAACTCGGTTGGAGCTCGGTTGACGCAGGGGCGGGCCGCACCGCCGAACGGCCGGATCCGGCCGCTAACCTTACGTATCCGCCCTGGCCAGGGATCAATTCCCGCAGTACGGACATTTATCGCACCCACCTCATGCGAAAGGCCTCGCCCATGGGCATTCGGAGCTTGCTGCGCAAGGTGTTCGGCCGGACGGAGCAGGACGAGCCGACCACGGCCACCGTCCCGCCCCAGGCCGAGCGCACCCAGCCCACGGAGCCGGAGCCGAAGACCACCACTTCGGCGGCCGAGCCCGCGAAGGCCTCGGTACCGGCCCCGGCCTCCTCCTCTTCGGCCCGGTCCGCCACGGCCACCACCACCGGACGTGAGGACGGACCGGCGTCGGACCTGGTGGCGGCTGCCTTCGACAAGGCGGCCGCCACATCTGCGTCCACCTCGACCTCCGCGCCCACGCCGACGGTTCCCGCACAGGGGCCGGACCCGGACGCGAAGGGGGCCAAGGAGGAGGCGGCGGACGTCGCGGCCGAGCCGGCCGCCGACGCGTCACCGATCACGATCGACATGGACCCGGAGCCGGAGCCGGTCCAGGTACCCGCCGAGCCGGTCGCGGCCGTCGAGCCCGTCGCGGAGGCGGAGGCGAAGCCCTCTGCCGAGCCGATCACGGCGGAGGAGCCCGAGGCCGTCGCGGAGGCAGCCGCTCCCGTGGTCTCGGAGACCGCTGCCGAGCCCGTCGAGACGGCAGCGGCCGAGGAGACGGTGTCCGAGCCGGACACCGCCCCCGCGGCCGAGGCGCCGAAGGCCGCGGAGACCACGCCGGAGGCCGCCACCGAGCCGGAGGCCGTCGCCGAGGAGCCCGTCGCCGAAGCTGCCCCCGAGCCCGTCGCCGAAGCTGCTCCGGCAGCGGAATCGGAGGCCGCACCGGTCGCGGAGACCGCACCGGTCGCCACCGAGCCGGAGGCCACGCCGGAGGCCACGCCGGAGTCCGTCGCCGCCGAACCTGAGACCGAGCCGAAGGCCGCACCGGTCGCCGAAGCCGCACCCGTCGCCCCCCGACCGGCCGCGGAGGCGGAGCCCGTCGCTCCCGCCGCCGAAGCCCTCGTCGAGACCCCCGCCGCCGAGCCGGAGACGGCACCGGTCACGGAGGCCGCCGCCGCCCCCGTCGGCAAGCCCGCCACCACCCTCGCCCGGGTCAAGGCCGCCGCGCCCGAGCTCGTCGCGCCCTACCAGGCGGCGCAGGCCGGGCTCAAGGCGCACGGGCTGACCGGGCTGCGGGCCACCGTGTATCTGGTGCTCGACCGGTCCGGGTCCATGAGGCCGTTCTACAAGGACGGCAGCGCCCAGCATCTCGGCGACCGTACCCTGGCGCTCGCCGCGCACCTGGACGCGAACGCCACCGTGCCCGTCGTCTTCTTCTCGACCGACATCGACGGCACCGGGGCGATCGACCTCACCGCCCACGAAGGCCGGATCGACGAGCTGCACGCGGGCCTCGGCCGGCTGGGACGCACGAACTACCACCGGGCCGTCGAGGAGATCGTCGCGCACTACGAGAAGTCCGGGGCCTCGGGCCCGGCGCTCGTGATCTTCCAGACGGACGGCGCGCCGGACGCCAAGGTGGCGGCCAAGCAGGCCCTGGCGGACGCGGCACGGCTGCCGCTGTTCTTCCAGTTCGTCGCGTTCGGCGACGAGGACGCGAAGGGCTTCGACTTCCTGCGCAGGCTGGACGTGGAGAACGCCGGGTTCTTCCACGCCGGCCCCGCCCCGCGCGAGGTGCCCGACGCGGCGTTCTACCAGGAGGTGCTCACCGGACTGTCCGCCTGGGCCGCCGCCCGTGGAGTCGTCGGGGACTGATCCACCGGCACCCGTACGGTCACGGCGAGCCCGCCCTCGGGGCCGGGCACCGCCGTGACCGTACCGCCGTGAGCCACCGCGATGGACCGCACGATCGACGGACCGAGTCCCGAGCCCTGGCCCAACCGGTCCCGCCCCTCGCCGCGCCGGAACGGCTGGAAGAACTCCGTGATGTCCGCCTCGGCCACCGGCGGACCGGTGTTCCGCACGACGAGGACGCCGCCCGGCGCCGGCGACACCCGCACACGGCCGCCGGGCACGATGTACCGCACCGCGTCGGACAGCGGGTTCCCCACCAGCTGCGCGAGGAGCTGCCGGTACCCGCGTCGTGTTCTCTCCTGCCTCGGGCACGCGTGCCCGCTCCTCCCAGGATGCGCCTTCGGTACGGGAAAGGATGTTCCGTAAAGCTCTCCGGGCACGGGGCCGCGTTTATCGATGTGAGGGGACCTCCCACGGGCCGTTAGGATTTCGACCATGGCGGCCACTGGATCCGAGAAGCAAGGGGGCGACGGCGTGAAGAGTTTCTACGTATCGACCCCCATCTACTACGTCAACGACGCTCCTCACCTGGGGCACGCCTATACGACCGTCGCAGGCGACGTGCTCACCCGCTGGCACCGTCAGCGCGGCGAGAAGGTGTGGTACCTCACCGGCACGGACGAGCACGGTCAGAAGATCATGCGCACGGCCGAGGCGAACGACGTCACGCCCCAGGCCTGGTGCGACAAGCTCGTCGAGGAGGCCTGGAAGCCCCTCTGGGAGCACCTGAACATCGCGAACGACGACTTCATCCGTACGACGGAGAAGCGGCACACCGACCGTGTGCAGGAGTTCGTGCAGGACCTGTACGACAAGGACCAGATCTACAAGGGCGGGTACGAAGGCCCGTACTGCGTGGGCTGCGAGGAGTACAAGCTCCCCGGCGACCTGATCGAGGCCGAGGACGGCACGAAGCTCTGCCCGATCCACAAGAAGCCGGTGGAACTCCTCAAGGAGGAGAACTACTTCTTCAAGCTGAGCGAGTACGGCCCGAAGCTCATGGAGTTCTACGCGGCCAACCCGGGCTTCATCCAGCCCGAGTCGGCGCGCAACGAGATCGTGAACTTCGTCAAGCAGGGTCTGCAGGACCTGTCGATCTCGCGCTCCACGTTCGACTGGGGCGTCCCGGTGCCGTGGGACCAGAAGCACGTGATCTACGTGTGGATCGACGCGCTGCTCAACTACGCGACGGCGGTCGGCTACGGCGCCAACCAGGAGAAGTTCGACGGCACCTTCCCGGCGGACGTGCACCTGATCGGCAAGGACATCCTGCGCTTCCACTCGGTCATCTGGCCGGCGATGCTGATGGCGCAGGGCCTGCCGCTCCCCGGCAAGGTCGTCGCCAACGGCTGGCTGATGGTCGGCGGCGAGAAGATGTCCAAGTCGAACCTGACGGGCATCAAGCCGCAGGACCTGACCTCGCACTTCGGCGTGGACGCGTACCGCTGGTACTTCCTGCGGGCCATCGCGTACGGCAGCGACGGCTCGTTCTCGTGGGAGGACTTCAGCGCCCGCTACACCTCGGAGCTCGCCAACGACTACGGCAACCTCGCCTCGCGGGTCGCGGCCATGGTCGGCAAGTACTTCGGCGGGGCGCTCCCGGAGGCCACGGCAGCCGGTGACGCCGAGCGGGCGGTCCAGGAGGGCCTCGCGCAGGCCGTCGCCACGGCGGACCGGAAGATCGGCGAGGAGCTGGACTTCCAGGGCGGCATCCTGGCGATCTTCGACTTCGTGAAGCAGGTCAACGGCTACATCACGGAGCAGGAGCCGTGGAAGGTCGCCAAGGACGAGTCGCCCGAGGGCCAGGCCCGGCTCGCGACCATCCTGTACACGGCGGCCGACTCGCTGCGCGGTGTCGCGGTCCTGCTGAACTCCGTGATGCCGGACACCTCGCAGAAGCTGTGGGACTCCCTGGGCGCCGAGGCGTCCCTGGGCGCCCTGGCCGACCAGCCGGTGCAGGACGCGGGCCGCTGGGGTCAGCTGGCCGTGGGCGCGACGGTGACGAAGGGCGCGGTGCTGTTCCCGCGCCTGGAGGAGAAGCCCGCGTAACCCGCGTACGCCGCCTTCCGTACACAGCGGGGAGCCCGGGACCGGTCATCGGTCCCGGGCTCCCGCGCGTACGGTGCTCACCGGCCCAGCGCCGCGGCGTCCCCCATGACGATCACCGGGTACTTCACCGGGTCCAGGAGGCGCAGGAGCTCCCTCATCCGCCCCTCCGGGAGCGAGACGCAGCCCTGGGTCGGGCCGCCGTGGTCCACGTGGATCCAGATACCGCCGCCCCTCTCCTCGCCGAGCGGCCGGGTGCGGTCGAGCGGGGTCCTGCCCGGGATCCGGTTGTAGTTGATGGCGACGACGTAGTCGAAGGACCCTTCCAGCGGCTCCCCGAGGAAGCCCTCGCCGCTCACCGCGAAGCGCGACTGCTCGTCGTACGGGAGCAGCGCTCCGGGGTCCGGCAGCCGGCCGCCCGCGTCGGTGAGGCCGAAGATGCCGACGGGTGACCGGAGATCGCCCGCCACGTGGTGGTCCGTCCAGCCCTCCATGCCGTTGTGGGCGGGCCAGGGACCTGCCTCTGGTCTCCAGCCGAGCGCGGGGTCGTCACGGGTGTAGAGGACGGCCGTGGAGAGGTTGGCGTCGGGCCCCTCACCGGTCACCACGACGGCCTGCCGGACGGTCTCCGGGATCTCCGCCCGGACGCGCGGGCCCAGCCCGGGAATCTCCCGGGGGCGTACGGGCTCCGGGGAGGGCGACGCCGCGGCCGAGGACTCGGGTCCGGCGGCGCCACGGGGTGCGGGGGGCTGCTCCGCACCGGCGGAGCAGCCGATGACCAGCAGGAACAGGACGACGAGAAGGACGTGGGGGCGGCGCGGGAGGGACACGGGCGGAACTCCTCGGTGACGGGCGGTCGGTCTCCTTCGGTGCCAGTCATTGCCGGGCCCCGCGGCGTCGAATCGGAAGCGGGGGCCATCCGGCTGTACCGGGCCCCGCACCCGGGCCGCGGACGTACGCACGGCTGTCCGTGCGGCTGTCCGTGCACAGGACGATGGGCCCGGAACCGTGGGGGTTGCGGGCCCATCGCTCCGCTTCCCCGGTCCGGCCTTCGGATCGGGCGGACCGGGAAGCGGGATCGTTGCCGCGCGGCCGTGCGGGGCGGAGGAGGTCGCCGTGCCCACGCGCGGGCGGCGTTCGGGGGCGCGCCCGGTCCTCACGGCCCGGAGGGGGTACGTGCCTGGGGCACCCGGGCCGGGCGGGTCGCTAGAGGCCGGTGCCGTCGTCGGTCTCGTCCGGGTCGACGCCCATCGTGATCGAGCCGACCACACCGCGCGCCATGCGGCCCTTGCCGTAGGTCGGCTTGAGCAGCCCGCCGGTGACACCGCTCCGGTCGTAGATGGTGTCCTCGGTGGGCGTCGTACGGGTGGTGGTGCTGGTCGCGTACGGCTCGATCCTCGCGGAGTCCAGGACCGCGGACTCGGCGAAGAAGAACTGGCCGGTGTGGCAGGCGTGCCCGCCCTCGTACCCGGCGTCGGTCATCTTCCCGCCGACGTGCACCTTGGTGTGGATGTGCACGGCACGGCCCTGGTACCAGCCGGGGAAGACCGTCGTGAACTCCACGTACCCGTGCTTGTCCGTGAGCTGTGTGCCCCGGAGGTACCGCTCGTCGTCGGTGGGCTCGCTGTGCCCGCCGCCGCCTCCGCCCGGCCCGCCGGACGGAGGTGTCCCGGTCGGGGCGCCGGTGGGCGCGTCGGTCGGCATGTCCGTGGGGGCGCCGCTCGGCGGGGTCCCGCCGCCGGGGCCGTCCTGGCTCATGCTCTCGTAACCGGAGTAGATCCCCAGCGCGTCGCAGTGCCAGATGTCGACGGCGGCCCGCTTCAGCGGCTTGCAGGTGTCGGAGTCGATCACCTTGAGACGGAGGGTCAGGGGGATGCCCTCCTTGTCCTCGGTGATGTCCTTCCGGATCTTGTCGGCGTCGATGTAGTACGGGCCCCCGGTGGTCTCCGAGGTCAGCCGGTAGCACGCCTCGCCCTGACCGGCCTTCTCGGCGCCGGTGCTCTTCTCCTCACCGGCCGAGGCGGTGGCGACAAGCCCGGCACCGATCCCTGCCGCGGCGACGGCCGCACCACTCACGAGGATGACGCGTCGGCGGGTCGAATCCTTCTTGTGCGAGGGTCCCTGATTCTCTGTCATGAGAAGCGAGGCCAGGCAGCCCGGCCGGCAGGGACGTGGGTGCGAGCTGTGCGTTCCTGTGCGTATGCGGTGGGCGTACGAAACAGTCCCCGGCCGGGCGGCCGGGGACTGTTTCACGTGGAACCGAAGCGGAACCGGGGTACCTACTTGGCCCCGGTGTCCCGTGCGACCGAGTCCTTGGCCTCGGCCTTCTCCTTCGCCGCCGCGACGGGCTTGCGGAGCTGGATGTTCAGCTCACGCAGCCGGGTCTCGTCCAGCTCGCTCGGGGCGCCCATCATCAGGTCCTGGGCGTTGCCGTTGAGCGGGAAGGCGATGGTCTCCCGGATGTTGGGCTCGTCGGCCAGCAGCATCACGATGCGGTCGACGCCCGGGGCGATGCCACCGTGCGGCGGGGCGCCGAGGCGGAACGCGCGCAGCATGCCCGCGAACTCCTTCTCGACGGTCTCCGCCTCGTAACCGGCGATCGCGAAGGCCTTCAGCATGACCTCGGGCTCGTGGTTACGGATGGCTCCGGAGGACAGCTCGATGCCGTTGCAGACGATGTCGTACTGCCACGCCAGGATGTCGAGCGGGTCCTTCTCCTGCAGGTCCTTCATGCCACCCTGGGGCATGGAGAACGGGTTGTGCGAGAAGTCGATCTTCCCGGTGTCCTCGTCCTTCTCGTACATCGGGAAGTCGACGATCCAGCAGAAGCGGAAGACGCCCTCCTCGAAGTGGCCGGCGCGCTTGGCGGCCTCCACGCGGACGACGGACATGATCTTGGAGACCTCGTCGAACTCGCCCGCGCCGAAGAACACGGCGTGGCCGGGGACGAGGGACAGACGCTCGGTGAGGGTCTTGATGTCCGTCTCGGTGAGGAACTTGGCGATCGGGCCCGCCAGCGTCCCGTCCTCGCCGACGCGGACCCAGGCGAGGCCCTTGGCGCCGTGCTCGACCGCGTACGCGCCGAGGCCGTCGAAGAACTTCCGGGACTGGCCGGCGGTGTCCGGCACCGGAAGGGCGCGGACGTGCTTGCCGGCGAACGCCTTGAACTCCGAGTCCGCGAAGATGTCGGAGATGTCGACGAGCTCCAGCTGGGCACGCAGGTCCGGCTTGTCGTTGCCGTACTTCAGCATCGACTCGCGGAACGGGATGCGCGGGAACGGCGAGGTCACCGGGCGGCCGTTGCCGTACTCCTCGAAGAGCTCGGTCATGAGCTTCTCGATCGGCTGGAAGACGTCCTCCTGCTCGACGAACGACATCTCGACGTCGAGCTGGTAGAACTCGCCGGGCGAGCGGTCGGCGCGCGCGTCCTCGTCGCGGAAGCACGGCGCGATCTGGAAGTAGCGGTCGAAGCCGGAGATCATCAGCAGCTGCTTGAACTGCTGCGGCGCCTGCGGAAGGGCGTAGAACTTGCCCGGGTTCAGGCGGGACGGGACCACGAAGTCACGGGCGCCCTCGGGGGACGTCGCGGCGAGGATCGGGGTCGCCATCTCGTTGAAGCCGAGGGCCACCATCTTGGAGCGGATGGACGCGATGACGGACGAGCGCAGCATGATGTTGCGGTGCATTCGCTCGCGGCGGAGGTCCAGGAAGCGGTATTCCAGACGCCGCTCCTCGTTGACCCCGTCCTCGGCGTTGATCGTGAAGGGCAGCGGGGCGGCCTCGCCCAGCACCTCGACCTCGGTGACCTCGATCTCGATGTCACCGGTCGGGAGCTCGGGGTTGACGTTGTCCGCACCGCGCGCCGAGACCTTGCCGTCGATCCGGACGACGGTCTCCTTGGTCAGCTTCGACAGGGCGTCGTTGCCGGGGGTGCCGGGGCGGGCGACGAGCTGCACCAGACCGTAGTGGTCACGCAGATCGATGAAGAGGATGCCGCCCAGGTCTCGGCGATTGTGCAGCCAGCCGCTCAGCCGGACGTCGGTGCCGACGTCAGAGGCGCGGAGCTCGCCGCAGGTGTGGGACCTGTACCGATGCATCGTCGTTCATCCAGTCTTCGCGGTTCGGGGCGGATTGACACCCCAGGCTACCGCCCGTGGGCGCACCGCTTCATTGACATCGCCGCCGAGGGACCGCTCCCGGACCCGCCGGGAGGAGCCCGGGGTCCGGCCCGGACGGTCGTAGGGCGGCCGTCCCTCGGTGGCGACGGTGGAGAACATCTTCCTAAAGTGGGGCAATGCGCACCGAGGAGATCCTGGCTGCGATCGGGACCGGCCTGTGGAGCTGGGACAGCTCCACAGGGATGGTCACGTTCGACGCCGAGGCGGCCAGGCTGATCGGCCTGCCCACCGAGCCCGTGACCTGTCACGGGCACGACGTGCGCCCCCGCTTCCACACGGCCGACTGGAACGAGATCGACGGAGTCGTGAACTACGCGATCGCCGAGGGCACCGTGGCCGAGGCCAGAATGCGCATCGTGGACGAGGACGGCACGGTCCTGCGTACGGTGCGCAGCCGGTCGAAGCCGGTCTCCGTCGAGTCCCCCGGCCGCCATGAGTACCTGCTGGTGGGCATCCTCCAGGACGTCGCCGAGCCTTCCGCGGCCTCGGCGGCGTACACCCCGCTCACGGGCGACTGGCGCAGGTCCCGCGAGGCCTTCCTGCTGGACGCGGGGCGGGCGCTGGCCGAGGCCGGGTCCACCGAGGAGGTGCTGCGGGTCGCCGGTTCGCTCTCCATGCCGGGGTTCTCACCGGACGGCCTCGCCGTCTTCGGCATCGCGGGCGAACGGCTGAGCGTCGTCGGGCACCACGGGCACAACATGGGCGACGAGAAGCCGTTCACCGACATGCCGCTGGACACCGACTACCCGGCCGCCGAGGTGGTGCGGACCGGGCAGCCGGTCTATCTGCCCTCCCCCGAGGCGTACCGCACCCGCTACCCCGCCACCTGGCCGCTCGCCAGCGGCTTCGGGCGGCGCTCCTGGGCCTTCCTCCCGCTGATCGCGTCCGGCCGCACCATGGGGGCCTGGATGGCCGGGTTCCGGCACAGCGTGGGCTTCTCGCCGGACGAGCGTTCCGTGCTGACGACGGTGGCCCGGATGCTGGCGCAGGCCCTGACCCGCGCCGGGGCCGCCGAGACGGAGCGCGAGCTGTCGCTGGGGCTCCAGAAGGCGATGATGCCGTCCCTCGGTCCCGGCGTACCGGGGCTGACGGTGGCCGCCCGGTACGTCCCGACCGGCGGCGGGCTCCAGGTCGGCGGCGACTGGTACGACATGATCCCGCTCCCCAACGGCCGTATCGCCCTCGTCATCGGTGACGTCCAGGGGCACGACGTGCGGGCCGCGGGGCTGATGGGCCAGCTGCGGATCGCCCTGCGGGCCTACGCCTCCGAGGGGCACCGTCCCGACGCCGTGCTCTCCCGGGCCTCGCGCTTCCTGTCGGGTCTCACCGGGGCGGACGGACTCGCCGAGGGCGGCGACGGGCCGGGCGCGGCACGCTTCGCCACCTGCCTGTACGCGGAGGCCGACCCGGAGACCGGCACCCTGGACATCGCCCGCGCGGGTCACCCCGACCCGGTGGTGATCAGCGTCGACGGCACCGCGGTGATCCGGCAGACCGCCGGAGGACTGCCTCTGGGCATCGAGAAGGACGCCGACTATCCGACGACCCGGGTCGTCCTCGGACCCGGTGAAACGATCATGCTGTGCACGGACGGGCTCATCGAGACCGGCGGGCACGACATGGCCACCGGCTGGACCAGGCTCCGGCCGATCCTGGAGAGGCCGGTGGAGGACCTGGAGAAGCTCGCCGACACCCTGGTCCAGGCGGTGCACGGTCCCACCTCGCACTACACGACCGGGCCGCTCGCGGACCGCCGTGAGGACGACATCGCGCTGCTCGTCCTGCGCCGCGAGGCCCCTCCCTCCCGCAGGCCGCTGGGCCGCCGTTCGGCGATGACCATCGCTCAGGCGGAGCCCGAGCGGGTCGCTGCGAGCCGGCAGCAGGTGCGGGAGCTGCTGCACGACTGGGCCGACGAGGAACAGGTGGACGCGGCGGTGCTGATGGTGTCCGAGATGGCCACGAACGTGCTGGTCCACACGGACGGGGACGCCCTGCTGGTGGCGGAGGTGAGCGGCGTGTACGGGGAGCGGCGGCTGCGCGTCGCGGTGGGTGACTCCAGTGACGAGCTGCCCCACAAGCGGCGCCCCGGCGAGATGGCGTCCAGCGGCCGGGGGCTGGTGCTGATGGAGATGCTGGCCGACGCGTGGGGGGTGGACCCGCAGGGGGAGGGGAAGTCGATCTGGTTCGAGCTGTACGAGTCGGCGGAGCTCGCCGGCGTCAGCGGTCCCTGAGGGCTCCGCGGGTCCTCAGGACGGGTCCGGGAGCCCAGCGGCCCGGCGCAGTTCGCCGATCACGCCGACGACCGCGGCGCACACCGGCACGGCGAGCAGCATGCCCAGCAGGCCCGCGACGCTCGCACCGGCGGTCAGCGCGACCATGATCATGGCGGGGTGCATCTGGACCGTACGGCTCTGGATGACCGGCTGCAGCACGTGCCCCTCCAGGACCTGGACGGCGAGCACCACCCCCAGCGCCCAGAGCGCGATCACGAAACCCCGGTCGGCGAGGGCGACGAGCACGGCGACGGCCCCGGAGATGAAGGCCCCGAGATACGGGATGTAGGCGCCCACGAAGACCAGCGCCCCCAGCCCCACCGCGCCCGGCACGCGCAGGACCAGCAGGCCGACCGTGATGCACAGCGCGTCGATGAGGGCGATGAACGTGGTGCCGCGCATGAAGCCCTCGACGGCTTCGAAGGCCCTGCGTCCCATGGCCTCCACGAGGCCGCCGGTGCCGCGCGGGGCGATGCTGTGGGCGAGGTGGGCGGCACGGTCGGAGTCGCGCAGGAAGAAGAAGGTGAGCAGCAGGGTCAGGACGGCCGTGGTGACGAGGGAGCCGATGAGGCTGATGCCCGTGAGGAGCCCTCCCGCGGCGCTCGCGCCGAACTTCTCGACGAGGCCCCTGGCGTTGTCGGCGAGGTCGTCCACGTCCGCGACCCCGGCGATGTCGAAGTGGTCGATGACCCACTGCGCCGCGTCCTTGAGCGATCTGACGATCTGGTCACCGGTGTCCACGAGCGCGGTGACGACGATGTACCCGGCGCCCCCGACCACCGCGACGAGCGCGGCACAGGTGAGCCCCGCCGCCAGCGACCTGTTCACCCGGTGCGCGGTCAGCCAGCGGTGCACGGGCCCCAGCAGCGCCGTGCCGAGCAGGGCGAGGAGCACGGGGGTGACGGCGGTCTTGAGGGCGACACACAGCCAGATGGCCACCGCCGCGACACCGGCGGCCAGGAGCAGGACGCCGCACCAGGCGGCCGTCCGCCGCGCACTGTCGGGCAGGAGGGGCTTCCGGGTAGGCACCTTCCCACCCGATCACGGGCGGCCGGGGGCGGCCCGCCCGGACGGGCGTACGGGTGACGGACCGTCACCCGTACGCCCGTGCGCTCCGTCACATTCCGTGGACCGCGGGCACCGTGCCGAGACGGCCCGCCTGGAAGTCCTCGAAGGCCTGCTTGAGCTCGTCCTGGGTGTTCATCACGAACGGCCCGTAGTGCGCCATCGGCTCACGGATCGGACGCCCGCCGAGCAGCACGATCTCCAGGTCCGGGGTGTTGCCGTCCTGCGCCTCGTCGGCGCGGACGGTCAGCGAGGACCCCTTGCCGAACACCGCGGTCTGCCCCGTACGGACCGGTCGGCGCTCCTCCCCGACGGTCCCGCGGCCGGCCAGGACGTACGCGAGGCCGTTGAAGTCCTCGCGCCACGGCAGGGTCACCTCCGCGCCCGGGCGGACCGTCGCGTGGACCATGGTGATCGGGGTATGCGTGATGCCCGGGCCCTCGTGGCCGTCCAGTTCACCGGCGATGACGCGCAGGAGCGCGCCGCCGTCCGGGGACGCGAGGAGCTGGACCTGGCCGCCGCGGATGTCCTGGTAGCGCGGGGCCATCATCTTGTCGGCCTTGGGCAGGTTCACCCAGAGCTGGAGGCCGTGGAAGAGGCCGCCGGACATGACGAGGGACTCCGGCGGGGCCTCGATGTGCAGCAGACCGCTGCCGGCCGTCATCCACTGGGTGTCGCCGTTCTCGATGGTGCCGCCGCCACCGTTGCTGTCCTGGTGGATGAAGCTCCCGTCGATGAGGTAGGTGACGGTCTCGAAGCCGCGGTGCGGGTGCCAGGGGGTGCCCTTGGGCTCCCCGGCGGCGTACTCCACCTCACCCATCTGGTCCATCATGATGAACGGGTCGAGGTGCCGGTAGTTGATCCCGGCGAAGGCGCGCCGCACCGGGAACCCCTCGCCCTCGAAACCGCTCGGCGCGGTCGTGACGGTGAGCACGGGGCGCGCCACGGCCTCGGCCTGGGCCGCGACCTTCGGCAGGGTCAACGGGTTTTCGACGGTCACTGCGGGCATGGGAGCCACCTCCGGGAGTCTTCTGCCATCAATTTAGTTGAATGATGAACATCTGGCAAGGCAACATCCATTCCCCGACGCCTCCGAGCACCGGAAAGGGGCCCGCACCCTGTCGGTACGAGCCCCTCCCGGTCAGCCGATCCAGCGCCCGGCGCACTCCGGGCGGGCGGCTCTAGCCGTACATGCGGCGCATCGCGAAGTCGACCATCTGCTCCACCGCCTTGGCGTCGAAGACCATGCGGTGATCACCCTCCATGTCCAGGACGAAGCCGTAGCCGGTCGGCAGCAGGTCGATCACCTCGGCCCCGGTGATCACGAAGTACTTGGACTCCTTGCCGGCGTACCGACGGAGCTCCTTGAGCGTGGTGAACATGGGGATCACCGGCTGCTGGGTGTTGTGGAGCGCCAGGAAGCCGGGGTTGTCGCCGCGCGGGCAGTAGACCTTCGAGGTCGCGAAGATCTGCTGGAAGTCCTCCGCGGACAGCGAACCCGTCGTGAAGGCCCGTACCGCGTCCGCCAGGGAGGGCGGCGAGGGTTCGGGATACAGCGGCTGCTCGCCGTAGCCGCCACCCATCTGCTGCTGTGCACCCGGGTTCTGGTCGTAGCCATACATGCCACAAAGAGTAATCGGACACATCCACGCCTTGAGGGGTTGCGTCTTATTACTGGCGGGTAGCATCATGGAAGGAGTCAGCTGTTACATCCCCGCCGGCCCGTCGCCCGATCCTCACTCCTCCACGGCGCGCTGCGCGCCACTGCTATTGATTACGGAGCCTTCCCATGGGGCACTACAAGTCGAATCTCCGCGACATCGAGTTCAACCTCTTCGAGGTCCTCGGGCGCGACAAGGTCTACGGCACCGGACCGTTCGCGGAGATGGACGTCGACACCGCGAAGACCATCCTGGACGAGATCACCCGCCTCGCGGAGAACGAGCTCGCCGACTCGTACGCCGACGCCGACCGCAACCCGCCGGTCTTCGACCCCGAGACCAACACCGCGCCGGTCCCGGACTCCTTCAAGAAGTCCTACCAGGCGTTCATGGACTCCGAGTACTGGCGCCTGGGCCTGCCCGAGGAGATCGGCGGCACCACCTCGCCCCGCTCCCTGATCTGGGGTTACGCGGAGACGCTGCTCGGCGCCAACCCGGCGGTCTGGATGTACTCCTCCGGCCCCGCCTTCGCCGGCATCCTCTTCGACGAGGGCAACGAGGCGCAGAAGAAGATCGCCGAGATCGCCGTCGAGAAGCAGTGGGGCTCGACGATGGTGCTGACCGAGCCGGACGCCGGTTCGGACGTGGGCGCCGGCCGCACGAAGGCGGTCGAGCAGGAGGACGGCTCCTGGCACATCGAGGGTGTGAAGCGCTTCATCACCTCGGGCGAGCACGACATGTCCGAGAACATCATCCACTACGTGCTGGCACGCCCCGAGGGCGCCGGACCGGGCACCAAGGGCCTGTCCCTCTTCATGGTCCCGAAGTTCCACTTCGACTGGACCACCGGCGAGCTCGCCGAGCGCAACGGCGTGTACGCGACGAACGTCGAGCACAAGATGGGCCTCAAGGCGTCCAACACCTGCGAGATGACCTTCGGCGACCAGCACCCCGCCAAGGGCTGGCTCATCGGTGACAAGCACGACGGCATCCGCCAGATGTTCCGCATCATCGAGTTCGCCCGCATGATGGTCGGCACGAAGGCCATCGCGACCCTGTCGACGGGCTACCTCAACGCGCTGGAGTACGCCAAGGAGCGCGTCCAGGGCACCGACCTGTCGCAGTTCATGGACAAGACGGCCCCCAAGGTCACCATCACGCACCACCCCGACGTGCGCCGCTCCCTCATGACGCAGAAGGCGTACGCGGAGGGCATGCGCTCCCTCGTGCTGTACACCGCCTCCGTCCAGGACGCGATCCAGGTGAAGGAGGCCGCGGGCGAGGACGCCAAGGCGCTGATCGGCCTCAACGACCTGCTGCTCCCGATCGTGAAGGGCTACGGCTCCGAGAAGTCCTACGAGCAGCTCGCGCAGTCGCTCCAGACCTTCGGCGGCTCCGGGTACCTCCAGGAGTACCCGATCGAGCAGTACATCCGTGACGCCAAGATCGACACCCTGTACGAGGGCACGACGGCGATCCAGGGCCAGGACTTCTTCTTCCGGAAGATCGTCCGTGACCAGGGCGCCTCGCTGAACACCCTCTCCGAGGAGATCAAGAAGTTCCTCGCGGGTGCCCAGGGCAACGAGGAGCTGTCCGGCGCGCTGGACAACCTCGCGAAGGCCGCCGTGGACCTGGAGGCGATCGTCGGCACGATGATCACCGACCTCACCGCGACCGGCGAGGACGTCAGGAACATCTACAAGGTCGGCCTCAACACCACCCGCCTGCTCATGGCCTCGGGTGACGTCGTCGTCGGCTACCTGCTGCTCAAGGGCGCGGCCGTGGCGGCCGAGAAGCTGCCGACCGCCTCCGCGAAGGACGTCGCCTTCTACCAGGGCAAGATCGCCGCCGCGAAGTTCTTCGCGGCGAACGTCCTGCCGGGCGTCTCGGCCGAGCGCGCGCTCGCCGAGTCCGTGGACAACTCGCTGATGGAGCTCGACGAGGCCGCCTTCTAGTCCTCTTCACGCTCTTCGCACAGAAATAGGTACGGCCCGTCCCCTGCCGGGGGCGGGCCGTACCTATGATCGTCGGTGGATTCCGAGGGGGGATGCGGTCATGGGTGCGAATTCGACGGGAACGGCCGGGACACGGCCCGCGGCGCGGTGGGCGGTGGCGGCCGGAGCGGCCGCTCTGCTGCTCACGGGCTGCGGCGGGGACGCCGAGGGCAAGGCGACCGCGCTGGACAGGGCCCAGGTCACCTCCGTGCTGCCGGACAAGGACGCGCTCGCGGGCTGGGACCTCACGGAGGACTCCTCGGTCGCCCCGATGAACGACCTGGCCCGGCGCAGCTTCTGTGCGTCCGCGGGCGACAAGGGGTGCGAGGACTCCCTGTTCATGGGCTCCGCCTCGTTCGTACGCGAGGACGAGCAGTCACGGGCCCGGTTCTGGATGGTCGCGTACGAGGACGAGAAGGCCGCCGAGGCCGCGTACGACGTGCTGTGGAAGAACACCGCGCGCACCGCGGGCAAGGACGAGGCCGACCTGGGGCCGGTGGGCGCGCGGCGTGACGCCGTGGGCGGCCCGGTGGGCTACGACGGCGCTTACGGCATCACGGGCCAGATCCGGGTGGGTACGGCGCTGCTCTGGGTCGCCTCGGACGCCCGCAGCGAGAAGAAGCTCGACAAGGAACAGGCCAAGGATCTCGCGGCACTGTTCTCCGACCGCGCGCAGCAGGCGCAGAACGGCGAGGAACCGTCCGCGAAGCTCTGAGTGCGCCGGGCACCCGGCGCTGCTTTTCGGACAGGTCAGTGGGCGGCGGCCGTCCACCGTGAACCCTCCGCGGCGGCCGTCGATACAGTGAAGTACATGAGCTCTCCCCTCCGCTTCGACCGCGGGCACACCGACGACCTGATGGCCTTCCTCATGGCCGGTCCCACCCCGTACCACGCCGTAGCCACCGCTGCCGCACGGCTGGAAAAGGCCGGTTTCCGGCAGGTCGAGGAGACGGCGGCCTGGGACGCCACCACGGGTGGGAAGTACGTGCTGCGGGGCGGCGCGATCGTCGCCTGGTACGTGCCGGAGGGCGCCGAGGCGCACACCCCGTTCAGGATCGCCGGGGCTCACACCGACTCCCCGAACCTGAGGGTCAAGCCGCAGCCCGACACGGGCTCCCACGGCTGGCGCCAGGTCGCTGTCGAGATCTACGGCGGGACGCTCCTCAACACCTGGCTCGACCGGGACCTCGGCCTGGCCGGGCGGCTCTCGCTGCGCGACGGGACCCACCGTCTGGTGAACATCGACCGGCCGCTGCTGCGCGTACCGCAACTGGCCGTGCACCTGGACCGGTCCGCGAACACCGACGGCCTCAAGCTGGACCGCCAGAAGCACATGCAGCCGATCTGGGGGCTCGGTGACGTCCACGAGGGCGACCTCATCCGTTTCGTGGCCGAGGAGGCGGGCGTCGACCCGGCGGACGTGACCGGCTGGGACCTGATGCCGCACGCCGTGGAACCGCCGGCCTATCTGGGCCGGGACCATGAGCTGCTGGCCGGTCCGCGCATGGACAACCTGCTCTCCGTGCACGCCGCGACGGCCGCGCTGGCCGCCGTGGCCGGGCTGCCGGACGACGAGATCCCGTACATCCCGGTGCTGGCCGCCTTCGACCACGAGGAGAACGGCTCGCAGTCCGACACGGGCGCGGACGGGCCGCTGCTCGGCGGCGTCCTGGAGCGCTCCGTGTTCGCCCGCGGCGGCTCGTACGAGGACCGGGCCCGGGCCTTCGCCGGGACCGTCTGCCTCTCCTCCGACACCGGCCACGCGATCCACCCGAACTACGGCGAACGCCACGACCCGACGCATCACCCGGTGGTCAACGGCGGACCGATCCTCAAGGTCAACGTCAACATGCGGTACGCGACCGACGGCAGCGGCCGGGCCGTGTTCGCGGCGGCCTGCGAGAAGGCGGGTGTGCCGTGGCAGACCTTCGTCTCCAACAACTCGATGCCCTGCGGTACCACGATCGGTCCGATCACCGCCGCCCGGCACGGCATCCAGACCGTCGACATCGGCGTCGCGATCCTGTCGATGCACAGTGCCCGTGAGCTGTGCGGCGCGGACGACCCGCACCTCCTGGCCGGCGCGCTCGCGACGTTCCTGGCAGGCTGACGCGCCGTCTCCTCGGCGGTCGCCGGACATGGTTGCCGCCGGACCGGGTACCCGACCCGTACACCGGCCCGGATTCACCGGGCCGTCGAGGAGGCGGAATTCATGGGACTCGGAGGATGCATACTCCTGATCGGTGCCGGGGCGATTCTCGCTTTCGCCACCGACTGGAAGCTCGAGACCGTCAACGTCGACATGGTCGGCTGGATCATGATGCTGGTCGGCCTCGTCGGGGTGTTCGTCTACGTGAGCATCGCGCGGCGGCGCCGCATGGTCGTGCCGCCCACCACCACGGTCGTGACGGAGGACGAGCGCCGCTACCAGTGACCTGCCGGTGGCCCGTCGCCGACCCGGAGGGCGCGGCGGTGCCCCGCCGGCGCCCTCCTGAGCCGTCAGCCCCGCTCGTCCAGTCCGGCCAGCACCAGCGGGAGCCTGGCCACCCCGTCGGCGGTGACGCGGACGGGAACACCCCAGTCCTGCTGGTGCATATGGCAGGCCGGATACTCGTTCGCCGGGTCGTCGTCGCAGGACGCCGCCATCGCCGACACGTGCAGGACGCCCTCGGTGACATCGTCCGCCAGGCGGAGGTCGCGGCCCAGGTCCGTGCCCTGCCCCGAACCCTCGGCCAGCAGTTCGGGCGGGGTCGAGGAGACCAGGAGCCGGGTCGAGGGCCCGTACCGGGTGTCCAGCTTCTGCCCGGCGGGGGCCTGGAAGACCACGTCCAGGCGGAGTATGCCGGCCGCCACCTCGGTGGCGGCCCGCTGCGTGCGATGGGCCCGGTCGGCCACCCTGACGGCCTCCTCGGGGAGCCGTAGCCGGGTCAGCCGGTGCCGGGCGGACTCGACGACGACCAGGTCGCCGTCGACGAGCACGGCGTCGCTCGGCTCACGCAGGTCCGTTGCCAGCGTGGTGACCTCACCGCTCTCGGGGTCGTAGCGCCGCAGCGCGTGGTTGTACGTGTCGCTGACCGCAACGGAGCCGTCGGGCAGGGCCGTGACGCCCAGCGGGTGCTGGAAGAGCGCCTGCTCGGCTGGGCCGTCGCGGTGGCCGAAGTCGAAAAGTCCGGTGCCGACGGCGGTGTGGACGGTTCCGTCCAGGTCCACGTACCGCAGCGCGGAGGTCTCCGGGTCGGCGACCCAGAGCCGGTCACCG
Source organism: Streptomyces sp. NPDC058637 (assembly GCF_042717325.1). Taxonomy (NCBI): domain Bacteria; kingdom Bacillati; phylum Actinomycetota; class Actinomycetes; order Kitasatosporales; family Streptomycetaceae; genus Streptomyces; species Streptomyces sp. NPDC058637. Next base: position 160,439 of record NZ_JBHXRD010000006.1, read on the forward strand.
GCCGCCGCCAGACCCGACGGCTGCGCGAACCACGCCTCGGCGCCGGGCCCGTCGACCAGCCCCTCGTTGGTCGTGCCCGCGGCGACCCGCACGGTTCCCGCGCCGGGGTCGTACGTCCACAGCTGGTGCACCCCGGCCATGGCGATCCACAGCCGGTCGCCGAACCAGGCGATGTCCCACGGCGAGGAGAGGTCTACCTCGGTGGCCGGGCCACTGGTGGCGGAACCCTGCCACCACTGGCGTCCCGTGCCGGCCAGCGTGGTCGTCAGGCCCGTGGCGAGGTCGAGGGCCCTGATCGCGTGGTTCACCGTGTCCGCGACGGCGATCCGGCCGTCGGGCAGGACCGCGAGGCCCTGCGGCTCGCTGAACCCGGCCTCGGCGGGGCCGCCGTCCGCGAACCCGCGCGTACCGGAACCGAAGTGCCTGCGCACCGTCTCGCCGTCCGCGTCCAGCTCGACCAGCCGGTGACGGGTCGTGTCGGAGACCAGGAAGCCGCCGTCGGGCAGGGCGAGCGCCTTGCCGGGGAACCGCAGATGCGTGGCGACGGGCTCCGGCGCCACATAGGGGCCGTCACCGCGGCGCAGCGTGCCCTTCGCGGCGTGCTCGTCCTCCAGCTCCTGGACGAGCTTCTCGATGGCGTGGGCGTGCCCCTCGCCCGCGTGCTGGGCGACGACATAGCCCTCCGGGTCGACGACGACGAGCGTCGGCCAGGCGCGCACGGCGTACTGCTTCCAGGTGGCGAGCTCGGGGTCGTCCAGGACGGGGTGGTGCACGGCGTAGCGCTCGACGGCGTCGACGACCGCCTGGTGCTCGGCCTCGTGCACGAACTTCGGCGAATGGACGCCGATGATCACCACGGTGTCGCGGTGCTTCTCCTCCAGCTCGCGCAGCTCATCGAGGACATGCAGACAGTTGACACAGCAGAAGGTCCAGAAATCCAGGATCACAATGCGTCCTCGCAGGTCAGCGAGGGTGTACTGCTGGTCGCCTGTATTGAGCCAGCCGCCCTTGCCGATCAGTTCGGGGGCGCGGACCCGTGCACGTGCTGTCATGCCACCAGTCAACAGCACCGCGGCCTGCGCGCATTCCGACGGGGCGTCGGGGAACCTGTGATCCATGAGACTTCTCGTGCGTGAGCGCCTGTTCGCCGTCGGCGACGACTACTGGATCGAGGACGCGGACGGACACAAGGTCTTCCTCGTCGACGGCAAGGCCATGCGGCTCCGCGACACCTTCGAGCTGAAGGACACCGACGGCCGGGTGCTGGTGGAGATCCGCCAGAAGCTGGTCAGCCTGCGCGACACGATGATCATCGAGCGTGACGGCGAGGAGCTCGCCAAGGTCAAGCGGAAGCGGCTCTCACTGCTGCGCAACCACTACCGGGTGACGCTGGTGGACGGTACCGAACTCGACGTCAGCGGCAAGATCCTGGACCGCGAGTTCGCCGTCGACTACGACGGCGAGCTGCTGGCACAGGTCTCCCGGCGCTGGCTCACCGTCCGGGACACCTACGGGATCGACATCGTGCGGGAGGACGCCGACATGCCGCTGCTCGTCGCGGTGGCGGTGTGCGTGATCGTGCTCGCCGACAAGGAGGACGGGAAGGACTGAGCCCGGGCCTCCCTGTTTCACGTGAAACAGGGAGGGCCCCGTGAAGCGGCAAGGGGTTCCCCCGTCGCGGTGTTCAGCGCGGCGGGGCGAGGCCCAAACGGCGGTCCTTGAGGGCCGGGAACTGCTCCCGGGTGGTGGCGGTCCTCGCCGGGTCGAACTCCACGGTGAGCACCTCCTCGCCCGCTCCGGCCTCGGCCAGCACCTCGCCCCACGGGTCGACGACGGTGCTGTGCCCGGCCTGCTCGACCCCGGCGTGCGTGCCCGCGGTGCCGACCGCCAGGACGTACGCCTGGTTCTCGACGGCTCGGGCCCGCGCCAGCAGGGTCCAGTGCGAGCGGCGGCGCTCCGGCCAGCCGGCCGCGACGACCAGCGTCTCGGCACCCCCGTCGACGAGCCCCCGGAACATCTCGGGGAAGCGCAGGTCGTAGCAGGTGGCGAGGCCGAGCGTGGTCTGCGGCAGGGCCACGGTGACGAGCTCCTCGCCGGCGCCCATCATCACCGCCTCGCCCTTGTCGAAGCCGAAACGGTGGATCTTGCGGTACGCGGCGGCCCGCTCACCCTCGGGTGTGAAGACGAGCGAGGTGTTGTAGAGGGTGCCGTCCCCGGCGCGCTCCACGAAGGACCCCGCGTGCAGCCAGACACCGGCCTCGGCCGCGGCCTTCGCCATCACGTCGTGCGTGGGGCCCCGCAGCGGTTCGGCCTCGTCCGCGAACGCGGTGTAGGCGAAGGCACCGACCGGCCAGAGCTCGGGGAGGACCACCAGGTCCGCTCCCCGCTGCGCCACGACCAGTGAAGCCGCGCGCTCCCTACGAGAATTGGCAGATTCGTCCGGGTTTACTGCGATCTGGATGAGGGAGGCGTGCACACTACCACCGTCCTGGCATGAGAGACGTCAACACGGGCCTACGATCGTCACACGAAAGCACTGCCGGGGTGCCTGCTCGCAGCGTAACTTAGCGAGCGAACCTCCCACGCAGCCCGCAGACAGCGCCGTCAGTGCCGGCCAGCCCGCCGGCACTCCCTGCTCTCCAGCCCATGCACCGCAGAACCGCACGAGGGGTCCCGTGACCGTCCATCCCAGCCTCCAGACCTACGCCGATGCCTGGACCCACTCCGTCGAGTCGATAGCCGAGCTGGTCAAGCCGCTCGCCGAGGGGGAGTGGAACCGCCGTACGCCCTGCCCGGGCTGGTCGGTGCGCGACATCGTCTCGCACGTCATCGGCATGGAGTGCGAACAGCTCGGCGATCCGCGCCCGATCCACACGCTGCCGCGCGACCTCTACCACGTGCAGAACGACTACCAGCGCTACATGGAGATGCAGGTCGACGTACGACGCCACCACACGGCGCCGGAGATGACCTCGGAGCTCGATTACACGCTCATCCGCCGCATGCGTCAGCTGCGCAACGAGTCACGCGCCCCCGAGACCATGGTCCGGGCACCGCTGGGCGCCGAGCAGACACTGGAACTGGCGCTGCACATGCGCGCCTTCGACGTCTGGGTGCACGAGCAGGACCTGCGTACGACGCTGGGTCAGCCGGGCAACCTGGACTCCCCCGGCGCCCTGGTCGCGCGGGACACCCTGCTGGCCGCGCTGCCGGACGTGGTCGCCAAGGACGCGGGCGCACCGCCCAATTCGGCGGTGGTCGTCGATGTGCACGGCCCCGTGGAGTTCCTGCGCACGGTCCGGGTGGACGGCGACGGGCGCGGTTCGGTCGACGGTGCGCCGTCGCTGGGCCCCGCGGTGACGCTGGCGACGGACTGGGAGACGTACTACCGCCTGGCCTGCGGCAGGGTACGGCCGCAGGCGGTGGAGGACCGGATCAAGATCGAGGGCGACCAGGACCTGGCGGCGACGATCCTGCGGCACTTCGCGGTGACGCGCTAGCGAGCCGATCGGCGGCGCCCGCCCGTACGCGGACCGGGACGGGCGCGCCGCCGGGCACGGTCAGACCGGGACGTGCACGGCCTCCACCCGGCTGACGACGTGATGGTCCCGTTCCCGGTGTGTGGCACTGGCGTGCAGCCGCAGGATCTGTACGACTCCGAGCGCCTCCAGGACGAAGACCGAGGCGAACGCGACGCGGTAGTCGTCACCCGTCGCGTCGAGCAGTACACCGACCGCGAACAGCGTGGTCATGGAGGCGACGAAGCCGCCCATGTTGACGATCCCCGACGCCGTCCCCTGGCGCTCCGGAGGATTGGCGGGCCGAGCGAAGTCGAAGCCGATCATCGACGCGGGTCCGCAGGAGCCGAGCACCACGCACAGGGTGACCAGCAGCCACATCGGGGCGTGTTCACCGGGGTGCAGGATCGTGGCCGCCCACAGCAGCGCGGTCAGCCCGACGGTGCCGAGGGCCAGTGGCGCGCGCGCCGCGTGGTGCCGGGCGATGACCTGCCCGTAGACGAGGCCCACCACCATGTTGGAGAGCACCACCAGGGTGAGCAGTTCACCGGCGGTGCCCCGGCTCAGCCCCTGGGCCTCCACCAGGAAGGGCATGCCCCACAGCAGGAGGAAGACCATGGCGGGGAACTGCGTGGTGAAGTGCACCCACATGCCGATGCGGGTGCCCGGCTCCCGCCACGCGGCGGCGATCTGCCTGCGCACGTACGCGGAACCGGCGTGCTCGGACGGCGGCGGCTCGTGCCCCTCCGGGTGGTCCCTCAGGAAGAGCAGCAGCAGGACCAGCACCACCACCCCCGCCACCGCGCTGCCCGCGAAGGTCGCGGTCCAGCCGAATCCGTGCAGCGCGCGGGCGATGAAGAGGGTCGAGACGAGGTTGCCCGCCATGCCGAAGAGCGCGGCGACCTGCCCGATCATCGGCCCGCTCCGGGCCGGGAACCAGCGGGCGCCGAGCCGCAGGACGCTGATGAACGTCATCGCGTCGCCGCAGCCGAGCAGGGCCCGGGAGGCGAGCGCCATACCGTACGAGGGGGAGAGGGCGAAGCCCAACTGCCCCAGGGTGAACAGCACCACCCCGATGGTGAGGACCTTCTTCGTCCCGAGCCGGTCGACCATCAGGCCGACGGGTATCTGCATGCCCGCGTAGACGAGCAGCTGCAGGATGGAGAACGTCGACAGGGCCGAGGCGTTGACGTCGAACCGGTCGGCGGCGTCGAGGCCGGCGACCCCCAGGCTCGTACGGAAGATGATGGCGACGAAGTAGACGGCGACCCCGATGCCCCAGACCCAGGCGGCACGCCGGCCGCCGGGCGGGTCTCCGGGCAGGGCGAGGGTGGGGGCGGCGGACGTCACCGGTCCTCACCCCTGACCAGCACCTTGACCCGGCTGACGTGCCGCCGTACGACCTGCGCGGCGCCTTCGGCGTCGCCTGCCCTGATGGCGTCCAGCAGTTCACCGTGCTCGGTGATGTTGGCGGCGATCCTGCCGGGGTGCGCCTCCATCACGGCGACGCCCATCCGCAGCTGCCGGTCGCGGAGCTGGTCGTAGAGGCGGGAGAGGATCTCGTTGCCCGCGTTCTTCACGATCTCGGCGTGGAAACAGCGGTCCTTGACGGACACGGCTGCCAGGTCGCCGGCCTCGGCCAGCTGACGCTGCTCCTCCAGGAGCTCTTCGAGACGGGCGATCAGCCGCGCCGAGGCGGGGACGGCCTTGCGCGCCGCGAACTCCTCGACGAGCAGCCGGGTCTCCACGACATCGGCGATCTCCTGCGCGGAGACGGCCAGGACCATGGCGCCCTTCTTCGGGTAGAGCCTGATCAGCCCCTCGACCTCCAGCCGCAGCAGCGCCTCCCGTACCGGCGTACGGGACACCCCGACGGCTTCCGCGAGGTCGCCCTCGGTGAGGAGGGTGCCGCCCTCGTAGCGGCGGTCGAGGACCGCCTCCTTGATGTGGGTGTAGACGCGTTCGGCGGCGGGAGGCTGCTTGACGGGGGGCTTGGCGGGCTCGACGGGAGCAGGAGACGCGGCAGGCATGCACACAGCATAGATACAACATGCACGCATGGCAGAACGGTTCCACGATGCGGGACACCCGGGCGCCCCGCGCACCCCGGTCCGCGCGCCGCCTCCGCGCCGCCGAACACCCCGGTCCGCGCAATGCCCGCACCCCGGTCCACCCTGGTCCACACCGGTCCGCGCACCGTTCCCGCCGCCCGCACGCCGGACAGTGCTCCCGTACGCCGGCCCTCCCGCGCCCCCACGCCGGGCCGGCCCGCGACGCTCGTGCCGGAGTCCGCCCTCCGTACGCGGGGTTCCCTGAATCACCCCTGCGGCAGCACATCCATTCGCCCGCCTCATGAGTCTCACCACCGAGCGGCACCCTCATGCGGCCGCAAAACAGGGGTATTTGGAGCGTTTGACTTGAATATCAGTCTTAAGGGCATAAACCGCGCAACCGTTGCCGCCACCGTGGCTCTCACCGCGGGTGCCGTCCTCGCAGGCAGCGCGCTCGCCTCGACAGCGCAGGCAGCGACACTGCCGACGCCCACGATCGCCGCCAAGGGCGGCTTCGTGATGAACAACGGCACCGCGAAGGCGCTCTACAGCAAATCCGCGGACACCCGTCGCTCCACCGGCTCGACCACCAAGATAATGACGGCCAAGGTGGTGCTGGCCCAGAAGAATCTGAATCTGGACTCCAAGGTCACGATCCAGAAGGCGTACAGCGACTACATCGTCTCCAAGAACGCCTCGTCGGCCCGGCTGATCGTCGGCGACAAGGTCACGGTCCGTCAGCTGCTGTACGGGCTGATGCTGCCGTCCGGCTGCGACGCGGCCTACGCCCTGGCCGACAAGTTCGGTTCCGGCACGACCCGCGCGGCCCGGGTGAAGTCCTTCATCGGCAAGATGAACGCCAGCGCGAAGAGCCTCGGCCTGAAGAACACCCACTTCGACTCGTTCGACGGGATCAGCAGCGGCTCGAACTACTCGACGCCCCGCGACCTGACGAAGATCGCCAGCAGCGCGCTGAAGAGCTCCACGTTCCGCGCGATCGTGAAGACGAAGTCGACTAAGCAGAAGGTCACGACGAAGAGCGGCGGCTACCGCTACATGTCGTGGACCAACACCAACACCCTGCTCGGCAGCTACAGCGGCGCGATCGGCGTGAAGACCGGTTCCGGCCCGGCGGCCAAGTACTGCCTGGTATTCGCGGCCACCCGCAACGGCAAGACGATCATCGGGACGGTCCTCACCTCGACCTCCTCGACGACCCGCACCGCGGACGCGAAGAAGCTCCTGGACTACGGCTTCAAGAAGTAGCCCCGGCACGCGACCGGATGACACGGGGAGGGGCCTGCCGCACGATGCGGCAGGCCCCTCCCTCGTTGTGCGACGGACCGCCGGGGCCTCTCGCTCGGATCATGCCGGGCTCGCGGGGCCTGATCCGAACGAAAGGCGCTAGGCCCAGGTGATCAGCCGCTTCGGCTGTTCCAGGATCGCGGCGACGTCCGCGAGCACCTTGGAGCCGAGCTCGCCGTCGACCAGCCGGTGGTCGAACGACAGGGCCAGCGTGGTCACCTGGCGGGGCTTCACCTTGCCCTTGTGGACCCACGGCTGGAGCTTGATCGCCCCGACCGCGAGGATCGCGGACTCGCCCGGGTTGAGGATGGGCGTGCCCGTGTCGACGCCGAAGACACCGACGTTCGTGATGGTCACCGTGCCGCCCGCCATCGCCGCGGGGGACGTCTTGCCCTCGCGGGCCACGGAGACCAGTTCGCCCAGTGCGGCGGCCAGCTGCGGCAGGGTCTTGTCCTGCGCGTCCTTGATGTTCGGCACGATCAGACCGCGCGGGGTGGCCGCGGCGATACCCAGGTTGACGTAGTGCTTCTGCACGATCTCCTGGGCGGCCTCGTCCCAGGCCGCGTTGACCTCGGGATTGCGCCTGATCGCGACCAGGAGGGCCTTGGCGATGATCAGGAGCGGGTTGACCCGGACCCCCGCCATGTCCTTGTCCTCCTTGAGCTCCGCCACCAGCTTCATCGTGCGCGTCACGTCGACCGTCACGAACTCCGTGACGTGCGGCGCCGTGAAGGCACTGCCGACCATGGCCTGCGCGATGGCCTTGCGTACGCCCTTGACCGGGACACGCGTCTCCCGGGCGCCCGCGGCCACGGGGCTCGCGGCCCGCTCGGGCTCGGCCGGAACCTGGACCGCCGCGGGTACGGGCGACGGGGCGGGAGCCTCGGCCGCGGCCGGAACGGCCGCCGCGTGGACGTCCTGGCGGGTGATGATGCCGCCCTCGCCGGTCGGGGTGACCGTCGCGAGGTCGATGCCCAGGTCCTTCGCGAGCTTGCGCACCGGCGGCTTGGCGAGCGGCCGGCTCTCCGGGACCACCGCACCGTGGCCGTTGATCTCGGCCTGGACGGCGGCGGCGGCCGGACCGGGGACCTCGACACCCTTGCGGGCGCGGCGCTTGGTGGAGCTCTCGGCCACGCCGTAGCCGACCAGCACCGGCTGCCGGCCCCTGGGGGCCTCCGGCTCCGCTTCCGCCACCGGCTGCGCGACGGGTGCCGGGGTCGCCTCCGCGGCCGGGGCGTCACCGCTGCCGGGTGCCACGTCCACCGCGATGATCACCTCGCCGACGTCGACGGTCGTGCCCTCGGGGAAGCGCAGCTCGTGCACCACCCCGTCGAACGGGATCGGCAGCTCGACCGCGGCCTTGGCCGTCTCGACCTCGCACACGACCTGGCCGTCGGTGACGGTGTCGCCGGGCTGGACGAACCACTTGAGGATCTCGGCCTCGGTGAGTCCCTCGCCCACGTCGGGCATCTTGAACTCACGGAAGCGAGCAGACGTTTCGGTCATCGTCGTCACGAGCCCTCTCCTCAGTACGCCAGCGAGCGGTCGACGGCGTCGAGCACCCGGTCGAGACCCGGCAGGTACTCGTCCTCGAGCCGGGCCGGCGGGTACGGAACGTGGTAGCCGCCGACCCTCAGCACCGGTGCCTCGAGGTGGTAGAAGCAGCGTTCGGTGATGCGGGCGGCGATCTCGGCCCCGGAGCCGTAGAACACCGGCGCCTCGTGGACCACGACGAGCCGGCCGGTCTTCTCGACGGACTTCTGCACGGCGTCGAAGTCGATCGGGGACATCGACCGCAGGTCCAGGACCTCCAGCGACTTGCCCTCCTCCTGCGCGGCCGCGGCCGCCTCCAGGCAGACCTTCACCATCGGGCCGTACGCGACGAGCGTGAGGTCGGCGCCCTCGCGGGCCACGACGGCCTTGTGCAGCGGGCCGGGGATGGACTCGGTGTCGACCTCACCCTTGTCCCAGTAGCGCCGCTTCGGCTCGAAGAAGATGATCGGGTCGTCGCTCTGCACGGCCTGCTGCATCATCCAGTAGGCGTCGCTCGCGTTCGAGGGGGAGACGACCTTCAGGCCCGCCACGTGCGCGAACAGGGCCTCGGGCGACTCGCTGTGGTGCTCGACGGCACCGATGCCGCCGCCGTACGGGATGCGGACGACGACCGGCAGCTTGATCTTTCCGAGCGCGCGGGCGTGCATCTTGGCGAGCTGCGTGACGATCTGGTCGTACGCGGGGAAGACGAAGCCGTCGAACTGGATCTCGACGATCGGGCGGTAGCCGCGCAGGGCGAGGCCGATGGCCGTTCCGACGATGCCTGACTCGGCGAGCGGGGTGTCGATGACCCGGTCCTCGCCGAAGTCCTTCTGCAGCCCGTCCGTGATCCGGAAGACGCCGCCGAGCTTGCCGACGTCCTCACCCATGATGAGGACCTTGGGGTCGGTGTCGAGGGCCTTGCGCAGCGACTCGTTGAGCGCCTTCGCGATGGACATCTTTTCCATGGCCATGGCTAGTTGCCCTCCTCGGCGAACGATGCCTGGTAGGCGGCGAACTGGGCGCGCTCCTCGTCGACGAGCGGGCTGCCGTCGGCGTAGGCGTGGTCGAAGATCGCCAGCCGGTCCGGGTCGGGCATGGCCCGCACCGCTTCGCGGACCCGCTTGCCGAGGGTCTCGCTCTCCTCCTCCAGCGCGGTGAAGTACGCCGCGTCGGCGAGGTCCTGCTTCTCCAGGTACGCACGCAGGCGCAGGATCGGGTCCTTGGCCTCCCATGCCGCACGCTCCTCGTCCGCCCGGTACTTGGTCGGGTCGTCGGAGGTGGTGTGGGCTCCCATGCGGTACGTGAACGCCTCGACGAGGGTCGGCCCCTCGCCCCGGCGGGCACGCTCCAGCGCCGACCTGGTGACGGCCAGGCACGCCAGTACGTCGTTCCCGTCGACCCGGACACCAGGGAAGCCGAAGCCCTGTGCGCGCTGGTAGAGCGGCACTCGCATCTGCTTCTCGGTCGGCTCGGAGATGGCCCACTGGTTGTTCTGGCAGAAGAACACGACGGGTGCGTTGTAGACCGCGGAGAAGGTGAAGGCCTCCGCGACGTCGCCCTGGCTGGAGGCTCCGTCACCGAAGTACGCGATCACGGCCGAGTCCGCGCCGTCCTTGGCGACGCCCATGGCGTAGCCGGTGGCGTGCAGGGTCTGCGAGCCGATGACGATCGTGTACAGGTGGAAGTTGTTCGTGGTGGGGTCCCAGCCGCCGTGGTTCACGCCGCGGAACATCCCGAGCAGATTCGTCGGGTCCACCCCCCGGCACCAGGCCACGCCGTGCTCCCGGTAGGTCGGGAAGACGTAGTCGTCGTCGCGCAGCGCCCGGCCGGAGCCGATCTGCGCGGCCTCCTGGCCCAGCAGCGAGGCCCACAGACCCAGCTCGCCCTGGCGCTGGAGCGCGGTGGCCTCGGCGTCGAAGCGGCGGGTCAGGACCATGTCCCGGTAGAGACCGCGCAGCTCGTCGCCGCTCAGGTCGATCTGGTAGTCCGGGTGCTCGACGCGCTCGCCCTCGGGCGTCAGCAGCTGAACCAGCTGGGGCTCGGAACTCTGTGGCGTCTTCGCGGCGCTGGTCCGCTTGCTGCTGCGTCGCGGTTTGCGCGCGGCAGTGCTCTCCACGGTCACGTGCGTGCTCCTCCGTCGGTCCGGCCCCCGGGATGGCCGGGAACCAGTGCGGCTCGCCTGTGTCCGGACCCGTGCACGGGGTGGGTGCCGCTCGGCCGGGAACAGGCGTGACAGGTGCCCCGGCGAGCGCCCTGTCATAGGCACGTTACCCAGTGCACCGCATAACTGCGAAACACCTTGTGACCTGCAATTTTGCTTGGATTTCCAAGTAAATCGCAAAAAACGGGGACTCCTGCTGGTCACAGCACTGGCAACAGCCTTGCAGGCCGCCGGAACAACGGCACGTTATCCCGGGCGGCAGCGCCAGGGAAGGGCAGACAGGAAAGGAGTATGTGAGACTTCGATTGTGCGCGAAGAAGGAAAAATCACCGTATTCCTGCTCGACGACCATGAAGTCGTCCGGCGCGGCGTTCATGAGCTGCTCTCCGTCGAGGAGGACATCGAGGTCGTCGGCGAGGCCGGCACGGCGGCCGACGCGCTCGTACGGATCCCGGCGACACGGCCGGATGTCGCCGTCCTCGACGTGCGCCTGCCCGACGGCAGCGGTGTGGAGGTCTGCCGCGAGGTCCGCTCGAAGGACGAGAGCATCAAATGCCTGATGCTGACCTCGTACGCCGATGACGAGGCCCTCTTCGACGCGATCATGGCGGGCGCGTCCGGATACGTGCTCAAGGCGATCCGGGGCAACGAGCTGCTGAACGCCGTACGGGACGTGGCGGCCGGGAAGTCCCTGCTGGACCCGGTGGCCACCGCGCGCGTGCTGGAACGGCTCCGCGAGGGCAAGGACGGGAAGGGCGACGACCGGATCGCCGGCCTGACCGACCAGGAGCGCAGGATCCTCGACCTGATCGGCGAGGGGCTGACGAACCGGGTCATCGGCGAGCGGCTGCACCTCGCCGAGAAGACCATCAAGAACTACGTCTCCAGCCTTCTCGCCAAGCTGGGCATGGAACGGCGCTCGCAGGCGGCGGCGTACGTGGCCCGGCTCCAGGCGGAGAAGCGCTGAGCGGCGCGGGCCGCGGCGGTGCGGGCGTCCCGGGTGTGCGGGCGCAGGGCGTCCCGGGTGTCCGGGTTCTCGGGCGTTCGGCGCGTCGGGCCGGGGCGCGTGGGACGACCGGCGGGGTCCGGGCCAGGGCGCGCCGAGCGATGCGGGGCGGGCGGCGCGGGCAGGGGGCGCGCCGAGCCGTGCGGCCGGGACTTTGGTCCCTGGCCGACGGGGCCGCGGACTCTTACCCGGCCCCTACAGGTGCCGGAGAGTGGAGCGCATGCTCTCTCCCCGACCCTCCGACGAACTCCGCGCCATCGAGCTCCTCGGCCGCGTCCGTTACGGCCGGCTGGCCACGAGCATGCGGGCCCTGCCCTTCCTGGCGGTGGCCCGTCACCTGGTGATCGAGGGCCGGGTCGTCCTGCGGATGCACCGGGGGCTCGGCTGTCACGAGTCCTGCGACGGGAGTGTCATCGCCTACGGGGCGGACAACTTCGACTCCCCCGCCGCCGTCCCCGCGTCCGACCGCGGCCCCGACGGCGGCGAGGAACTCTGGTCCGTGCAGTTCACCGGCCCCGCCGAGATCGTGCACCCCGACTCCGATCAGCGGGAACTCTTCGGCACCGGGCCGTCCGAGGTGAACGGCGAAGCCTTCGATCCGGTGTATCTCCGGCTCGATCCGCACGTGATCCATATGCACACTTTGACCTACGAAGCAAGTTAGTAAAACCAGCCACGCAGCGTCACCTAACATGTGGCGAGTGCTGCGCTCATCTGTGACCTTTCCACCTGTTCCTCCGGTCGGCGAGGTCATGCGCCGCTACCCGGGCGCAGGTGAACCTCTCGCCTGCGAGCCCCTCACCAAGGGCCTGCTCAACCACGGCTACCGGGTCTCCACGACCCGGGGCTCGTACTTCCTCAAGCACCACCTCGACAAGCACCACCTCGACGACGCCAGCGGTGACCACGACACGATCGTCCGGCAGCACCGTGCCACCCAGCAGCTGCACTCCCTCGGCGTGCCGGTCGCCCCGCCCCTCGCGGACACGGAGGGTGACACGGTCACGGTGATCGGCGGGGAACGCTATGCCCTGCACCCCTGGGTGGACGGCCTGCACCGCGACGGCGCCCAGCTCACGACCGCCGAGTCGCAACGGCTCGGTGCGCTCCTCGGCGCCGTGCACACGGGCCTGGAACAGGTCATGGAGGCGGACCCGCCGCCTCCCGTACGGGGGCAGAGTCCCGATCCCGCCGACACGTTCGCCCTGATCGACGACCTGTTGGCGTCCGCGCGCGCCATGGGCCTCCGAGACGCGTTCGACGAACTCGCCGTGCACCGTCTCGTCGAGCGCCGCGCCCTGCTGGAACAGCACGCGCACCGCCGCCCGCCGACGCCCGGGGAGCCCGCGAGGGGATGGGTGCACGGTGACTTCCATCCCCTGAACCTGCTCTACCGGGGCGCCGACCCGGTCGCGATCGTGGACTGGGACCGGCTCGGTGTGCAGCCACGGGCGGAGGAGGCGGTGCGGGCCGCGGCGATCTTCTTCGTACGGCCGGACGGGGAACTGGCCCTGGAGAAGGTGCGGGCGTACGCCAGTGCCTACCGGCGGTCGGCCGGCGCCGGGGCGGCCGAACTGGCCGCCGCGGTGCACCGGGTGTGGTGGGAGCGGCTCAACGACTTCTGGATACTGCGCTGGCGCTACCGCCTGCACGACCGCAGGGCCGACCCGCAGTTCCCTGCGGTGTCGGCCCTGGCGGTGTGGTGGACGCGCGAGTACGAGGCGGTGAGCGAGGCCTTCACGGGGTGAGGGCCCGCGGACGGCTACGGGGTGGTCGTGCCGGTGGTGGTGTTCCCGGCGGCAGCACCTGCCGAGGTACCGGCCGCGGTTCCCGCCGCGGTCCCCTCGGTCGTCGTTCCCGTGTCGTCACCGGTGGTGCCCTCGTCGGTGCCGCCGTCATCGGATCCGCCGTCGTCGCCGGTACCGCCGTCCGTCGTCGTGCTGCCGCCCTCGCTGGCGCCCGGGTCCGGCGACGTCGGCGTGTCCGACGGCTCCGCGGACGGCTCCGTCGGAGTGTCCGACGGGGGCCAGCTCGGGTCCTTGGTCTTCCAGTTCTGGCCGCCCGTGGAGGTGTCCGGCTCCTCGGTCTCCTCGGTCTCGTCGTCCGTCGGTTCCGGCGAGGACTCCGTCGCGGACGGGGAGACCGAGGTGGAGGGGGTGGTCGGTGTCTTCTTGTCACCGCCGTCGTTCGCCGCCTGCATCGCGAACGCCACACCCGCACCGATCGCGATGAGGGCGAGCAGGACGAACAGCCACATCTTCCCGCGACCGCCACCGTTGTGGTGGCCGCCGGAGTACGCGCCGTCGTCGGGGTTCATCGGCGGCAGGATCGGGCCCTGCGAGGTGTCCCCGTGCATCGGGTGCCCCATGGCCGCCGTACCGCCGCCGATGTTCATCGCGGCCGTGTGGCCGGTGTCGTTCAGCACGACCGGGCCGGTGTTCCACGTACCCGTGTGCCCGCCCTGGACCTGGAGCATCTGCAGGCTGTACTGGACGAGGCCGCGCATCTCCTCGGCGCTCTGGAACCGGTCGTCCGGGTCCTTCGCGAGGGAACGCATGACCATGCCGTCCAGCTCCGGCGGCACGCTCCCGGCGACCTCGGACGGCGGGACCGGGATGTCCTGGACGTGCTGGTACACGACGGAGAGCGGGGTCTCGCCGGTGAACGGGGGCCGCAGGGCGAGCAGTTCGTAGAGCAGGCAACCGGTGGCGTACAGGTCGGAGCGGTGGTCGACCGCCTTGCCGAGTGCCTGTTCGGGGGAGAGGTACTGGGGCGTGCCCATGACCATGCCGGTCTGAGTCATCGTCGACTGGGCGCCGTGCAGCGCTCGGGCGATGCCGAAGTCCATCACCTTGACCGCGCCGGAATGCGTGATGATCACGTTGGCCGGCTTGATGTCACGGTGCACGATGCCGTGCTGGTGCGAGTACGCCAGTGCTTCCAGCACGCCCGAGACGATGATCAGGGCCTGCTCGGGCGGCGGTGCCTCGGCGCTGACCAGCAGCTCGCGGATGGTGCGGCCCTCGACCAGCTCCATCACGATGTACGGCACGGTCGCGCCGCCCACGACGTCCTCGCCGGAGTCGTACACGGCGACGATCGCATGGTGGTTGAGCCCCGCGACCGACTGCGCCTCGCGCGTGAAGCGGGCCTTGGAGACCGGGTCCTCTGCGAGATCGGAACGGAGCAGCTTCACCGCGACCGTGCGCCCCAGACGGACGTCCTCCGCGGCGAAGACCTCGGCCATGCCGCCGCGGCCGAGCCGGTGTGTCATGCGGTAACGGCCGTCCCCGACCACGCCGTCGACACCCCAGGAGTCGGTGCCATCCGAAACTCCGCCGCCGTTTGCTTCGGATCCGGGTGCCATCAGTCCTCGCCGTCGTTTCTGTCCGCGCGTCCGCGGGTTCTCACGGTGCCTTGCTGCATTGACACGTCACGCTACAGCCTCCGCCGGACCCACCTGTTCCGAGCGGGACGGGTCATCCAATCGGCTGGCGTGGCGCACACGCAAATTCCATGCGTTTCCTGTAACGCTTCCGAGACGCTTCTTGTGCGTAGGGTCACGGAACGGGCACCTGGCTTGACGTGTCGGACCCCTCGGGCAGACTTGGCCCGTAATAGGGATCATCGCGTCCGTGGGCGCCTAGGGGGAGCAAGTCATGAGCCAGGACGGCGCACACGGCGCACAGGGGCGCTACGCGGGCGGTTCCGTGGCCGGTGGCCGCTACCAGCTGCGCGACCTCCTCGGCGAAGGCGGGATGGCGTCCGTCTATCTCGCGTACGACTCCGCGCTCGACCGCCAGGTCGCCATCAAGACGCTGCACACCGAGCTGGGACGCGAGCAGTCCTTCCGCGAGCGGTTCCGGCGCGAGGCGCAGGCCGTCGCCAAGCTTCAGCACACCAACATCGTCTCGGTGTTCGACACGGGCGAGGACGAGCTCGGCGGCGCGCTGATGCCGTACATCGTCATGGAGTACGTCGAGGGGCAGCCGCTCGGCTCCGTGCTCCAGGCAGACATCCGGACCCATGGCGCGATGCCGGCCGACAAGGCGCTCAAGGTGACGGCGGACGTGCTCGCCGCCCTGGAGACCAGCCACGAGATGGGCCTGGTCCACCGCGACATCAAGCCCGGCAACGTGATGATGACCAAGCGCGGCATCGTGAAGGTCATGGACTTCGGCATCGCCCGCGCCATGCAGTCGGGCGTCACCTCGATGACCCAGACCGGCATGGTCGTCGGCACGCCCCAGTACCTCTCCCCCGAGCAGGCGCTGGGCCGCGGAGTGGACGCGCGGTCCGACCTCTACTCCGTCGGCATCATGCTCTTCCAACTGCTCACGGGACGCATCCCGTTCGACGCGGACTCGCCTCTCGCGATCGCGTACGCGCATGTGCAGGAGGAGCCGGTCGCGCCGTCCAGCATCAACCGTTCGATCACGCCCGCGATGGACGCGCTCGTCGCACGCGCGCTCAAGAAGAACCCGAACGAGCGCTTTCCCAGCGCCGCGGCGATGCAGGACGAGATCACGCGTGTGCTGAACGCGGGCGCCCACGTGGGTGCTCCGGTGATCATCGGCGGGGGCACACCGGCGAACAGCGGCTCGGGCGTCGGCTCGGCGGTCTTCCCGCCCGTCGACCAGACCGCCCCGGCACCGCACGGCGTGCACACGCCCTACCAGCCGTACCCGGGAACCCACCAGCAGCCAGGCCCCTACGCCTCGCCGACCCCCGCCCCCACACCGGGCTACGGCTACCCGCAGGCGGCCCAGCCGTACGGCACCCAGGCGCCCCTCGCCCACGGGACTCCGCCGCCCTACACGATGTCCCCCCGGTCCACGGCGGTCACGGGCGGCAACGGCGGCGGTTCCCGGCGGAACCTCCCGGTCATCGTGGGTTCGATCGTGGTGGCCCTGGTGGCGATCGGCGGCCTGATCGGCTTCCTGTCCATGGACGACGAGGACCCCGGCACCGACGACCCGAGCACCGGCGAATCGGTCGCGGGTGAGCACAGGCCGCCGGAGCGGAACCGGACGATGGACACCGAGAAGTGCACGGACGCGACGGAGGACTCGGACGACCCGCAGAAGGTGCAGGCGCCGAGCTTCGTCTACAAGGACATCCTCTCGGCGAAGGAATGCGCCCTCGCCGCGGGCTGGACCGTCAAGGAGATCGAGGAGCCGGGCAACACATACGCCGAAGGCCAGGTCGTCGGCCAGTTCCCGTCCGCCGGGACGGCCGTGGCGGAGCGCGGCGCCCACTTCGAACTGAAGGTCTCCACCGGCGACCCGGCCTGACGTCACGCGCGGGCGGGCCGACGGACGGTTCGTGTGCGGGGTGGTGCGTGAACGGGCGACTCGCGATCGCGTCCGCGGGTGGGCGCGTGCGTGACCCGCGTTGTTCGCGGTCTGCCCGCTCGTGAGCGGTCCTGCCCGTTCGTGAGCGGTCCTGTTCGCGGCTCGGTCCCAATCATGCCCGGCCCGTCGGGCGGCTCGGGCGGTCGGCTGCCGCCGGGATGCCGGACGCAGCAGGGCGTGTGACGCTGATCTCATGCCTCCAGGACTCCTGGTCTCACGGTCGTCACGATGCGTGGCCTGTCTGGTGATGGCGGCCGGCGTGGCACTCGGGCCGTCGGCCGGGGCGTACGGGGACAGCGGGCCCGCCGCGGTACGCCCCGCCCCCGGCGCATCGGACCGACCACCGGGAGCGACCTCGGAATCTCCCTCGGGACCGGCCTCGGGATCGCCCTCGGCGGAGGAGTCCGAGGCCCCCATGGCCGGAAGGCTGGCCGGCGAGGGCCGGGCGCGGCCCGGGCGGTCGTTGTCGCCGGCGGAGCTCGCCGACTCCGAGGCCTCGGCCGACGAGGTGCCGCCCGGGACGGACCCCGGCGAGGTGCCCGCCTTCACCCCTCCGCCCGACGCGTTCCCCCGACCGGGCCGCACCGCCCGGCAGCGGCAGGCACTGGACGAGCCCGCCGTGCGGCAGGTCCAGCAGGTCTCCCTCGGCAGCGGAATCGCCCTGGTCGGCCTGGGGCTGGGTTTCCTGGCATTCCGTATGCGTCGCGTGAACTGACAGCGTGAACCGCCGGCGTGCACTGGAAGCGTGAACCGCCGGCCTGAACTGCTGGCCGAGGCACTTGCGTTCAGCAACCTACTCGGTATACATACTCAGTATGTCGATCCGTCACGGCCTGCTGGCCCTCCTGGAGCGAGGGCCTCGGTACGGCTCCCAGCTCCGCACCGAGTTCGAGTCCCGCACGGGCTCCACCTGGCCGCTGAACGTCGGTCAGGTCTATACGACCCTCAGCCGTCTGGAACGCGACGGCATGGTCGTCCAGGACGGTGAGGACGCCGCGGGCCACGCGCTCTACTCGATCACCGACGACGGCCACGCCGAGCTGCGGAGCTGGTTCGAGACCCCGGTCGACCGCAGCAGTCCGCCCCGCGACGAGCTGGCGATCAAGCTGGCGATGGCGGTCGGAGCGCCCGGCGTGGACATCCGGGCCGTGATCCAGTCCCAGCGCGGCCACACGCTGAAGGCCATGCAGGACTACACACGGCTGAAGGCCCAGGCGCTCGCCGACGTGCCCTCCGACCGTGACGAGGTCGCCTGGCTCCTCGTGGTCGAGCAGCTGATCTTCCAGGCCGAGGCGGAGGCCCGGTGGCTGGACCACTGCGAGTCCCGCCTCGTACGCCTCGCCGAGGCCGCCGCCACCGAGCCTGCCCCGTCCGCCGCGTCCACGGGCCGGCCGGGAACCCGTACAGCGGCTTCCCGGCCCGGTAACCGGCACTGACCCCGCCGGGGCCGGCCACCGGCGCCCACCACCGGGGCGGCCCTCGCCTCTCACGCCCCGGCCCCGGACCGCACAGGCCGCAGCCCGCGCGCAGAGCGCCGGCGCCGCGGTCCCGCCCGGCTTCCGCACGCCCTTCCCAGGGAGTAACCCGTCATGTCCTCGTCCGTCCCGTCCCCGTCCTCCGGTCCGCCCGTGGACACGCCTGTCCTCGAACTGCAGGCGCTGACCCGTACCCACGGCTCCGGTATCGCCGAGGTGCACGCCCTGCGCGGCGTCAACCTGTCCGTGCGCGCCGGGGAGCTCGTCGCCGTGATGGGCCCCTCCGGCTCCGGCAAGTCCACCCTGCTGGCCCTGGCCGGCGGTCTCGACATCGCGACCAGCGGCCAGGTCGTCATCGAGGGCCGGAACATCTCCGCACTCGGCCGCAAGGGCGTCGCCGCCCTGCGCCGCCGCAGCGTCGGCTACGTCTTCCAGGACTACAACCTGATCCCCGCCCTCACGGCCGCGGAGAACATCGCCCTGCCGCGCGAGCTCGACGGTGTCGCCGTCCGCAAGGCGCGCAGGGAGGCGATGGCCGCACTGGAGGAGATGCGTCTCACCGAGATCGCCGACCGCTTCCCGGACGAGATGTCCGGCGGCCAGCAACAGCGCGTCGCCATCGCCCGTGCCCTCGTGGGCGACCGGCGCCTCGTGCTCGCCGACGAGCCCACGGGGGCGCTCGACTCCGAGACCGGGGAATCCGTCCTCGCTCTCCTGCGCAACCGCTGCGACCAGGGCGCGGCGGGCGTGATGGTGACGCACGAGCCGCGTTACGCGGCGTGGGCGGACCGGGTCGTTTTCCTCCGGGACGGGACGATCGTCGACCAGACGCTGTCGTCCGGCGCCGAGTCGCTGCTGACCGTGGAGGGTGCCCGGTGAGCTTCCTCCCGGGGTGGCGGGCCGCCTTCCGGATAGCCCGGCGCGACGCACTGCGGTCCAGGGGCCGCAGCGCGCTCGTCGTCGCGATGATCGCCCTGCCGGTCCTCGGTGTGACGGCCGCCGATGTCACGTACCGCAGCTCCACACCGACCGCCGCCGAGGAACTGACGGCCACGCTGGGTTCGGCGGACGCCGTGTTCAGTTCGGCGGGCATCGGGCCCGTCCAGGTCGAGCAGCTGCCCGACCTCAGGACCTACGACGTTCCGCCCGGCGCGACGCAGCCGGACAGCGCCACCGCGAAGCCGGTCGACGTACCGGGCGCCTTCCCGAAGGGCTCCCGGTACGTCACGGAGCAGTCCGTGCCCGCCACCGTCACCACCCGGCACGGGATCGCCAACATCGAGATCGTCGAGCTGCGCACCTCCGACCCGGCGGTCCGCGGCAAGCTCGACCTGGTCGACGGGACGTATCCGGAGGGCAGGGACGAGGTCGTCGCGACCGAACGCTTCCTGGAGGCCACCGGGCTGGGCATCGGCTCCCGCACGACACTGCGCGGCCCCGAGCAGACGTACACGATCACCGGCAGCGTCGAGGTGCACAGCAACCTCGCCAGGAGTGCGCTGTACGCCGAACCGGGTGCGGTCGTCGCACCGTGGAAGGCGGCGGCCGCCCGGGACGACAAGGTCGTCCCGCCCGATCCCGGTGACACGAAGTGGCTGGTCCAGGGCGCGGCCGGGGCCGGTGTCACCTGGCAGGACGTGCTCGCGGCCAACAGGAAGGGCGTGCTGGTGCTGTCCCGCCAGGTGGCCCTCGACCCGCCGCCGGACTCCGAGGTGCCCCTGGCCGCACGCGCCGGATCCGGTTTTCCCGACGACTCAATGGAGCTGAGCGCGGCCGTCGTGACCGTCGTCGCCATGGCGGTCCTGGAGGTCGTCCTGCTGGCGGGCCCCGCGTTCGCGGTCGGTGCGCGCCGCTCGCGCAGGCAGCTCGGTCTCCTCGGCACCTGCGGCGGTGACCGGAGCCAGGTACGGGCGGTGGTGCTGGCCGGGGGTGCGGTGCTCGGCGGATTCGGCGCCGTGGCCGGTGTCGTCGGCGGTCTCGGGCTGACCGTCCTGTGCCGTCCGATGATCGAGGGCTGGACCGAGAGCCGCTTCGGCACGCTCGAGATCCGTGTCCAGGAACTGCTCGCGATCGCTCTGATCGGCTTCGTCACCGGAATTCTGGCGGCGCTGGCCCCCGCGATCGTGGCCGGCCGCCAGTCCGTGCTGGAATCGCTCACCGGCCGCCGTGGCACGCGCCGGAGTTCCCGGATCCTGCCCGCCGTGGGCTGCGTGGCCCTGGCGGGCGGTATCGCGGTCGCCGTCGTCGGCGGGACCGGGGGAGACACGACGCTGGTCGTCGGCGGGTCGATCGTCGCCGAACTCGGGGTGCTCGCCTGCATCCCGGTGATCGTCGGCTTCCTCGGCCGGTTCGGCTCCCGGCTGCCGCTCTCCCCCCGGATGGCACTGCGCGACGCCGCGCGTAACCGGGGACGCACGGCCCCCGCGGTCGCCGCCGTGATGGCCGCGGTCGCGGGCACGGTGGCCATCGCCACGTACACGACCAGCGTGACGGCCGAGCACGCGTACGACCACGTTCCCATGCTCACGCCCGGCACGGCGGCGCTCGTGAGCTCCGAGTCGGGGACGGCCGACCAGCTCCCCCTCGCCCGTGCCGCCGTCGAACAGAATCTGGCCGTCAGCGGCGGCCGTGCCGATTTCGGACGCGTCTGGGTCGGCTCCGACTGTGCCGTCCACCACGAGGAGGAGGACGGCTGCGGCACGCTCGAACTGGTCAAGCCGACCGGAAAGGGCCACAACTGCCCGCTGCAGGGACCAGGTGCCAGGAAGCTGGCCGAAGGTCTCTCCGCCGACGCGCACAAGAAGCTGATGGGCTCCCCCGCGTGTGTCGACGAATACACCCAGGCGTACTCGTTCAACTCGGGCCCAGCCAAGATCGTCGTGGGCGACACCGCCGTACTCACCTCGTACGCGAAGATCGACGACCCCGGGGCGGCCAGGGCGCTGGCGAACGGCACGCCGGTGCTGCTGAACCCCGCCTACGCGAAGGACGGCCGGGTCACCCTGAAGGCTGTCCACACGTACAGCGAGCAGGACAAGGAGAACCGGAAGCTGCACCCGGGCAAGGCGAGGACCACCACGGAGCGGTTGGCCGTGTACGTCGCGCCCGCGAGGTACGCCGCCACCCCCGGGATCCGCATGATCATGCCGCAGGGCACGGCGGACCGGCTCGGGCTGCACACCCAGGACCACGGCAGCTTCTACACCGTCGCGCACCCCCCGACGGAAGCCGAGCAGCAGGCGCTTCGGGCAGCGTTCGCTCAGGTGGGGAACGCCGCCTACCTCCAGTCGGAACGCGGGCCGAGTTCCCGGGACGAGGACGTGGTCATGCTGATCCTCGCGCTGTTCGCGGGTGTGGTGACCCTGGGCGCCGCCGCCATCACGACCGGTCTCGCCAAGGCCGACGCGGAGGCCGACCTCACCACGCTCAGCGCGGTCGGCGCACCGCCGGGCGTACGCCGTTCGCTCTCCGGCTTCCAGTGCCTGGTGGTCGCACTCACGGGTGTACTGCTCGGCACGGTGGCAGGTGTCGTCCCCGCGGTGTCACTGCGTCTGATCGACCTGCGTGACGCGATGGAGTCCATGCGCGCGGAGCCCATGGATTCCGCGTACACGCCGATCGTGCTGCCATGGGAGACCATCGGGCTGCTGGCCCTGGTCGTACCCGTGCTGGCCGGGCTGCTCGCCGCCGCGTTCGCCGGGAAGCGACTGACGCTCACCCGCCGCGCCGGCTGACGGACCACCGCCGACCGGCCGTTCCGGTACCCCCGGGGAGGGTGGATCATCCCTTTCCGGGGGCACCAACGTGATGTGCAGCAGGTGTACGAGACAATGGCGGCATGGAGATGCCGAGGAATGACCGGTCGCAGGAGCACCCCCAGGTCCTCGTGGTGGGACAGGACGGAATGGCTATCGGCGGCGGTGGCAGTGACGACGAGTCGCGCGAGGTCCCGGTGACGGAGATGGTCGAACAGCCCGCGAAGGTCATGCGCATCGGCAGCATGATCAAGCAGCTTCTGGAGGAGGTCAGGGCGGCTCCTCTCGACGAGGCGAGCCGGGTCCGGCTCAAGGAGATCCACCAGAGCTCGGTGAAGGAGCTCGAGGACGGCCTGGCGCCGGAGCTGGTGGAGGAGCTGGAACGGCTCTCGCTGCCCTTCACCGAGGAGTCCGTGCCCTCCGAGGCCGAGTTGAGGATCGCGCAGGCGCAGCTGGTCGGCTGGCTGGAGGGTCTGTTCCACGGCATCCAGACGGCGCTGTTCGCCCAGCAGATGGCCGCCCGCGCACAGCTCGAGCAGATGCGCCGCGCCCTCCCGCCGGGTTCGGTCCATGAGGACGAGGAAGGCGGCACGGACCCGCACGGCCCGGCGCGCTCCGGTCCGTATCTGTAACCACCCGCTCTGATTCGCGCCTCTGTCATCCCTTCTTCGTTTGCACCGACAGCAGTACGCGCGGGGGCCCGGCACACGTGATGTGTGCCGGGCCCCGCGCGTATCCCGTGCTGTGTCGGCCGCGTGTGTCAGGCGTTCGGGGTGGCCTTCGGGTCGGTGGCCTTCGGGGAGAGCAGGAGCACCTTGCCGATGTGGGTGCTGGACTCCAGCACCCGGTGGGCCTCGGCGGCGTCCGGCATCGGCACCGTACGGTCCACGACCGGGCGGACGACCCCCTCACCGATCAGCGGCCAGACGTGTTCCCGTACCGCGGCGATGATCGCGGACTTCTCCGCGAGCGGGCGTCCGCGCAGGGAGGTGGCCGTGACGGCGGCCCGCTTGCTCAGCAGGGCGCCCAGGTTCAACTCGCCCTTGGCGCCGCCCTGGAGACCGATGATCGCGAGGCGGCCGTTCACGGCCAGGGCCCGTACGTTCCGGTCCAGGTACTTCGCCCCGACGATGTCGAGGATGACGTCCGCCCCCGCTCCGTCCGTCGCCTTGCGCAGTTCCTCGACGAAGTCCTGCTCGCGGTAGTCGATGAGGATGTCGGCGCCGAGTTCCTGACAGCGCGCCAGCTTCTCGGGTCCGCCGGCGGTCACCGCGACCCGCGCGCCGACGGCCTTCGCGAGCTGGATCGCCATCGTGCCGATGCCGCTGGACCCGCCGTGCACCAGCAGGGTCTCACCGGGGCGCAGGTGGGCCACCATGAAGACGTTGGACCAGACCGTCGCGGTCACCTCGGGCAGCGCGGCGGCCACCGCCAGGTCCACGCCGTCGGGTACCGGGAGCAGCTGGCCGACCGGTACGGCGACCTTCTCCGCGTACCCACCGCCCGCCAGCAGCCCGCACACCTCGTCACCCACCGACCACCCGGTCACGCCCGGGCCGAGGGCCGCGATGCGGCCCGCGCACTCCAGGCCGGGGTAGGGGGAGGCGCCGGGCGGTGGGTTGTAGAAGCCCTGCCGCTGAAGGACGTCGGCCCGGTTGACCGCGCTGGACACGACCTCGACGAGGGCCTCGCCCTCGCCTGGTACGGGATCGGGTACCTCGGCCCATACGAGCGCCTCGGGGCCACCGGGTTCGGGGATCGTGATCGCATGCATGGCCGCGAGGCTACTCCGTGCGCCCCCTGACAGCCGTCAAGCCTGCGAGCCGCCGTCAGGCTTGCGAGCGACCGTCGGGCCCGGGGGACACCGTCAGGTCTGCGAGCGCCGTCAAACCTGGGGGCGCCACCAGGCTCGGGAGCGCCACACCATGCCTGCGAGCGGCTGCCAGGTCCGGGAGACGCCGTCAGGCCCTGGAGACCGTCAGGCCTGCGAGCCGCCGTCCTTCCAGGAACGCTGGTTGGACTGCGGCAGGTGGTTCGCCTGCGGGACATGTGTCGGTGAGGCCCGCACGATCGTGATCACGCGGTCCGTCAACTGCAGCGGACTGGCCGCCGGATCGTCGTACCCCATCAGCCGGTGCCCCCGCAGCACGCTGACCACCAGGTCGTCGGTCTCCCGGACGCTCTTGCCCACCTCGGCCTTTATCACCGGCCGTTCGACGAGATCGAGACCGCTGCCCTGCTGGATGAGGTCCTCCATCACCGTGCCCGCGCTCGGGCTGAGGACGGAAAGTCCCAGCAGACGGCCGGCCGCGCTCGCGCTGGTGATAACGGCGTCGGCACCGGACTGCCGAAGCAGCGGAGCGTTCTCCTCCTCCCGCACGGCGGCGACGATCTTCGCCCCTCGGTTGAGCTGACGCGCGGTCAGCGCCACGAGTACGGCGGTGTCGTCGCGCTGGGTCGCGATGATGATCTGACGCGCCTTCTGGACCTCGGCCCTCAGCAGCACATCACTGCGGGTGGCATCGCCCAGCACACCGACGAACCCTTCGGCGTTGGCAGCTTCGATCACCTTGCCCGCAGGATCGACGATGACGATCTGGTCCTTCTTCAGACCGGTGGCACAAAGCGTCTGGATCGCCGAGCGGCCCTTGGTGCCGAAGCCGACGACAACGGTGTGTTCACGCAAGTTGGTTCTCCAACGGTTCAGCCGGAAGTCCTCCCGGGTCCGTTCCGTCAGGACCTCGAGGGTGGTGCCGACCAGGATGATCAGGAAGAGCACGCGCAACGGCGTCACCAGCACGACGTTGATCAGCCGGGCCGGGTCGCTGTACGGGACGATGTCGCCGTATCCGGTCGTCGACAGCGTCACCGTCGCGTAGTAGACGGCGTCGAGGAAGTCGACCTTTCCGTCGGCGTTGTCGTGGTAGCCGCTGCGGTCCGCCCAGACGATGAACACGGTGACGGCCAGCACGGTCAGTGCCATCGCCAGGCGTTTGGCCACCTGGCGCAGCGGTCTGTCGACCACCCGTCGGGGCAGGAGCACCCGGGTGGGGACGACGTGCTCGTCCGCGCGCCTGGCCATCGCGTCTTGGCCGGGAAGTTTCACGTGAAACACCCTTCCGTCCAGGGCGTCACCGAGGCCCACGGCAGATCGAGGATCTCCACCTCGGTGCCGGACCGTACCCCGCCCGGCGGCACGACGGCCAGCCCGTCCGCGGCGGCGATCCCCCGCAGCATGGCCGGACCGTTGTAGTGCAGGGCGACGACACCGTCCGTACGGTGAACCACGGGGACGAGCCGGGTGTCGTGCGGATGTCCGTGCACCGCTTCCCGCATGGGCGCACGGTACGCGTCCTGAGCGGGCCGTCCGGCGATCCCGCGGAGCAACGGCTCGGCCAGGGTGAGCAGTCCGGACACGGCGGCCAGGGGATTGCCGGGCAACCCGACCAGGTAGGGGCCGTCACCGGCGAGCCGGGCCAGGAGCATGGGGTGGCCGGGGCGCACGGCCACCCCGTCGACGAGCAGTTCGGCCCCGGTCTCGGCCAGGACGGGGTGGACGTGGTCGACGGGGCCGGCGGCGGTCCCGCCCGTGGTGAGGATCAGATCGGCGTCGGAGGCGGTGAGAGCCTCCCGGAGCGCGCCCGCGTCATCGCCGAGGCGTCGAGGGGTGGTGACCTCTGCGCCGAGTGCCCGGAGCCAGGGGCCCAACATCGGTCCCAGGGCGTCCCGGATGAGCCCGTCGTGCGGAAGCCCGCCGGTGAGGAGCTCGTCGCCGAGCACGAGGACGTCCACCCGGGGCCGGGGCACGGCGACGAGGGCGTCGTACCCCGCGGCGGCGGCCAGACCGAGAACGGGCGGGGTCACGAGAGTGCCGACGGGCAGGAGCATGTCGCCGGAACGGCATTCCTGGCCGCGGGGCCGGATGTCCTGTCCGGGGACGACTTCGCGGGTGGCGCGGAGCAGGCCTTCGGTCACGTCGGTGCGTGCGTGCTCGCTCCGGATGACGGCGGTGGCGTCGGCCGGGATGCGGGCACCGGTGGCGATGCGTACCGCCTCGCCGTCGAGGAGCGGTTGCGCCGCCCCACGTCCCGCGAGGAGCCCTTCACCCTCCCGTACGTTCCAGGGGCCCGGCCCGGCGACGACCCAGCCGTCCATGGCGGAGGTGTCGAAGGACGGCAGATCGGTGAGCGCCATGACGGCCTCGGCCAGGACGTGTCCGAGGGCCCGCTCCAGGGGAAGCCGGTGGGCGGTACGGGGGGCGGCCCGGCCGAGCCGCTCGGCCAGGGCACGGGCCTCGCTCCAGGGTGTGGCGTGAGCGCGGTGAGCCGTCGGCGTCGGGGGTGCCTTCGGTGCGCGGCCCGGAGGGTTCGGGGCGTCCGGGGAGGCGCCGGCGTGGCCGGGGGTCTCGCCCGTCGGCTGCGAGTTGGGCCGGTCTGGCGGGCCGGCGGGCCTGGGCGGCCTGGGCGTTCCGTCGGCCCGGTCCGGCGGGAGGTGCCCGGCCTGCGCCTGCCGCCCCACAAGGGCGAGCGCCTGTTCCACGGCCCGCTCCTCCTCGGCGACCCGCTCCGTCTCGGTCACCCGCTTGGCCTCGGCGGCCCGTTTCGCCTCGGCTGACAGTCGCTGCTGAGCCGACCCGGGCTCCTGGGCGGTCCGGAGTCCCTGGCCGGACCGGGTCTCTGCGGCCGTCAGCGGCGAAGGCCGGCCGGACGGGCCCGCGCTCGATGCCGAGACCTGGGCCTCGGTCCGAGGTAGGGCCTGGGCCGAGGCGTCCGATCGGCGGTCCCGGCCGCTTGCGGGCAAGGACCCACGGGCCCCGCCTTCGGGGGCCGTCATGGTGAGCCGGTTCCGCTACCGGTCGCCGTCTCCTCCTCCCACCGGAGCGCGAGCGCGGTGGCCTTGCGGGAAGCTTCCGCAACCGCTTCGGCCGCGACTTCCGGGCTCTTCCCGCTGCTCGCCATCGCCGCCGCGTACCCGACCAGGAAGGTGGTCAGCGGTGCGGCGGGGCGGGCGACGCCGTGCGCCGCATCGCGCGCGAGGTCGAGGAGGACGCCGGTGTCGACGTCGAGCTCGATGCCCAGTTCGTTCTTGACTGCGGTGATCCATTCATCCAGCACGGTTCCATGCTCCCTGATCCGGGCCCTGGCGGCAGCAATGTCTTCCCAGGTGTCGCAGTCGAACGAGGCGAGGGGGCCGGCCTCGACCCGCGCCAGGTCGAGTTCGGCCGTCAGCAACCGCAGCGGCAGACCGGCGAGACCGCCGTGCTCGGTGGCGAGGAGTGCGAGCTCCCGCCGGAGCGGCTCGCCGCGATAGACCGCGACGAGCGGCTGGTCCCGCCCGTCGGGGTCCCTGCACAACGCACCTTCGTGGGCTCCCACTCCCGCGGCAGCCAGCAACGAACGGACCGTCGCCTCCCCCAGGAACGGCAGATCCGCGGAGAGAACGAGAACCCTCTCCGCGGTCGTGTGCCGCACCCCGGCCCCCAGCGCGGCCAACGGGCCTCCGCGTTCGGGTACTTCGCGCGTCCAGACGACCGGGCGCACCGTGGGACGGCGCCCGCCCACCACCACGGTGGTCCCGGCATCGGCACAGACGGCGAGCACCCGGTCGAGGAGTGCCCGGCCACCCACGCGGAGTCCTGGCTTGTCGGCTCCCCCGAGCCGCTTCGCGGCCCCTCCGGCAAGAACGATGGCGTCATACGCGGTCATGCCCCGAGTATGCGCGCCACCCGCCTCCGCCGATTCCGCCGGGGCGGAACCGGGGCGGAACCGGGGCGGAACCGGCGCGGCACCGGCGCGGAACTACTCACCGGCAGACGACGGCGGGGAGCCCGGCCAGGGAGCAACGGGGCCACTGGGCGCCGGGCCGCGACGGGCCCCTGTGAACGGGGCCGTCCCTGGACCACCGGCCGACGGCCCCGGCCGGTCACCCTTCGTCCGCACGCGCGGCATCCGGACACCGCGTCACGCGCCGCATCCGCGTGCCAGAGGCGGCTACAGGGTGCGCAGAAGCACCGCAGGCTGTTCCACGCAGTCGGCCACGTACCGGAGGAAGCCTCCCGCCGTGCCGCCGTCGCACGCCCGGTGATCGAAGGTGAGCGAGAGCTGGACGACCTGGCGCACCGCCAGCTCCCCCTGATGCACCCACGGCTTGGGAACGATCCGGCCGACACCGAGCATCGCCACCTCCGGAAGGTTGAGGATCGGGGTCGAGCCGTCGACTCCGAACACCCCGTAGTTGTTCAGCGTGAAGGTCCCGCCGGTCAGCTCGGCCGGTGTCAGCTTCCCGGCCCGGGCGGCCCCGGTCAGCCGGGCGATCTCCGCACCGATCGACTCCACGTTCCGGGAGTGCGCGTCCCGTACGACCGGGACGACCAGACCCCGGTCCGTCTGGGCGGCGAAGCCGAGGTGGACCTCCCGAAGCCGCACGATCTCCCTGGCCTCGGTGTCCACGGTGGAGTTGAGCTCGGGGAACCGGGCCAGAGCCGCCGTGCAGATGCGGGCCAACAGAGCGAGTACCGACACCTTGGGCGCCGTGGCGGATCCGCCGGCACCGTTCATCGCGGCCCTCGCCGCCATCAGTTCGGTGGCATCGGCGTCGACCCAGCACGTGGCGTCGGGAATCTCCCGTCGACTGCGCGCCATCTTTTCCGCGACCGCTTTCCGGACCCCGCGCAGTGGGATGCGCTCGCCTGCGGAAGCCGAAACAGGAGCCGGCCCCTGGGCCACAGTTGGTGCCGCAGCCGAGAGCTCCTCGTCCGTCGCCCTGATCGCCGATTCGACATCGGTGCGCAGGATCAGCCCGTCCCGCCCCGAACCCACGACCGTGTGGAGATCGAGACCGTGCTGCCGCGCCAGCTTCCGTACCAGGGGGGAGACGACCGCCACGGGCCCCCGCACCTCATGGGAACCGGCATCCGCAGCCGGGGGAGGGGCCGGAGCCGGGGCCGCCACGGGAGCGGCAGCCGTGACCGGCGCGGGCCTGACCCTGCGCCGGCGGGCTGCGGGTGCGGCCGTGCCGTATCCGACCAGCACGTTGCCGGACGACTCGGTCTCCTTCTCGGCGCCGGAACGGGAGGCGGGACCGAAGGCCGGCTGTCCCGTCCCCGGCTCGGTCCCGACCGCGACCGTCAGCAGTGGAGCCCCGACCGGAAGCTCCGCCCCCTCCTCACCGAACCTTGCCGTCACCACACCCCCGTACGGGCACGGCACTTCCACCATCGCCTTGGCCGTCTCGACCTCGACGACCGGCTGGTCGATGGCGACGACATCGCCGACCTCCACCAGCCAGCGCACGATCTCGGCTTCGGTCAGTCCTTCGCCGAGGTCCGGCAGCTTGAATTCGAGTACCTGCGCCATCAGCCCTCGGCCTCCCACTGAAGACGGGCCACCGCGTCGAGCACGCGGTCCACGCCCGGCAGGTGGTGCCGCTCCTGCATCGGGGGCGGATACGGAATGTCGAACCCGGCCACCCGCAGCACCGGCGCCTCCAGGTGGTGGAAACACCGCTCTGTGACCCGGGCCGCGATCTCGCCGCCCGGACCGCCGAAGCCGGAGGACTCGTGGACTACCACCGCACGCCCCGTGCGCCGTACCGACGCGGCGACGGTCTCGTCGTCGAACGGCACCAGCGACCGCAGGTCGACGACCTCGAGGTCCCAGCCCTCGGCCGTGGCGGCCTCCGCGGCCTCCAGGCACACAGGAAGGGAGGGCCCGTAGGTGATCAGAGTCGCGCTGCGCCCGGGGCGGCGGACAACCGCACGCCCGATCGGCTCCACCGCCGCAGGCGCGTCCGGGGACCAGGCTGCCTTCGACCAGTAGAGCCGCTTGGGCTCCAGGAAGACCACCGGATCGTCGGAGGCGATCGACGCCCTCAGCAGCCCGTACGCGTCGTCGACCGTGGCCGGCATGACGACGTGCAGGCCGGGCGTCGCCATGTAGTAGGCCTCGGAGGAGTCGCTGTGATGCTCGACCCCGCCGATCCCGCCGCCGTACGGCACCCGCACCGTGATCGGCAGCGGCATGGCGCCCCGGGTGCGGTTGCGCATCTTGGCCACATGGCTGATCAGCTGCTCGAACGCCGGATACGCGAACGCGTCGAACTGCATCTCCACCACGGGCCGCAGCCCGTACATCGCCATGCCGACCGCCGCACCGAGGATTCCCGCCTCGGCCAGCGGCGTGTCCGTGCAGCGATCGTCGCCGAACTCCTTGGCCAGGCCGTCGGTGACACGGAAGACACCGCCGAGCGTGCCGACGTCCTCACCGAGGACGTGCACGCTCGGATCCTCGGCCATCGAGTCGCGGAGCGCGCGCCCGAGGGCCTGCGCCATGGTGGCCGGCTTGGCCCTGCCGGTCCGCTCACCGGCCGCCGCCGCAACAGTGGTCATCGCCCTTCCTCCGCGCCGGTCTCGCCGTGCGCGTGCTCGGCGTCCAGCTCGTCCCGCAGCCGGGCGGCCTGCTCGCGCAGCTGCCCGGTCTGTTCCTCGTAGACATGGGCGAACAGGTCCATCGGGTCGA
This sequence comes from Streptomyces sp. NPDC058637, assembly GCF_042717325.1. Lineage (NCBI taxonomy): Bacteria > Bacillati > Actinomycetota > Actinomycetes > Kitasatosporales > Streptomycetaceae > Streptomyces > Streptomyces sp. NPDC058637. Next base: position 191,116 of record NZ_JBHXRD010000006.1, read on the forward strand.
GGACCGGATCGGCGTTCATCTGCTCACGCAGACCGGCCGCCATCCGCTCCGCCGCCTCCCGCACCGTCCTGATGCCGTCCTCGTCCAGCAGCCCGCGCCCGGTCAGCTCCCGTTCCAGCAGCAGGATGGGATCGTGTGCGCGCCACGCCTCCACCTCGCTGTCGATCCGGTAGCGGGTGGCGTCGTCGGCGTTCGTATGGGCGTCCATGCGGTACGTCACGGCTTCGACCAGCGTCGGCCCCTCGCCACGCCTGGCCCGCGCCACCGCCTCCCCGAGCACCTGGTGCACCGCGGCCGCGTCGTTGCCGTCGACCAGCCGGCCCGGCATCCCGTACCCGACGGCCTTGTGGGCGAGGGACGGCGCGGCTGTCTGCTTCGCCAGCGGCACGGAGATCGCGAAGCCGTTGTTCTGTACGAGGAAGACCACGGGGGCCCGCCAGACGGCCGCGAAGTTCAGTGCCTCGTGGAAGTCGCCCTCGCTCGTGCCGCCGTCGCCGACCATGGCGAGCGCCACCACGTCGTCGCCCTTCAGCCGCGCCGCGTGCGCCAGGCCGACGGCGTGCGGCAACTGGGTGGCCAGCGGGGTGCAGAGCGGGGCGATGCGGTGCTCACGCGGGTCGTACCCGGTGTGCCGGTCCCCCCGCAGCAAGGTGAGCGCCTCGACCGGGTCCAGGCCGCGCGCCACGGCTGCGAGGGTGTCGCGGTAGCTGGGGAAGAGCCAGTCGCGCTCCTCGAGCACGAGCGCCGCCGCGATCTCGCAGGCCTCCTGCCCGGTGCTCGACGGATACACCGCGAGCCTGCCCTGCTTGGTCAGGGCGGTGGCCTGGGCGTTGTACCGCCGACCGCGCACCAGCTCGGCGTAGAGCCGCAGCAGGAGCTCGGGGTCCGCCGCGGCCGCGCCGTCCGTACCGAGCACGCGGTACGGCTCGGGGTCCGGGAGCAGCGGCGCCGGGTCGGTGAGCGGCTTCCAGGCCGGGGGCGGCGTGGGCCGATAGGCGGCTGCGCCGGGCAGCTCTTGGACCGTCATGACAAGCACCTCCAGGCATCGAGGTATATCGAGGGGTGTCGAAATCCGCAGGAACGTCGAGGCGTGGGCGAGGCACCGGTGTGGTGTGCCTCACCTACCGATTGTTCGGTCGTCAGGGCAATTTGGCTACAGGCACCGCCAGCCTGTGGACAAACGGTTCTCCACAGCCTGGGATAGGTGCAGGTCGTCCACAACAGGGAGGCACGGGAAGATGGCAGCTGAACAAATGGCCGACCGGGGCGGGGACGCCGGCCAGGTTCCGCCCGCGCGACCGCTGGACTCCATCGACCGGGCGATCCTCCGCATCCTGCAGACGGACGGCCGGGCGTCGATCAGGGCCGTCGCCGAGCGCGTCCACGTGTCACGCGCGAACGCGTACGCCCGGATCAACCGGCTGGTCGAGGACGGCGTGATCCGCGGCTTCAGCGCACGGGTGGATCATGAGCGGGCGGGGCAGGGGGCCTCCGCCTACATCACGCTGAAGATCGTCCAGAATTCCTGGCGCACTGTGCGTGAAGAGCTCCAGGCGCTCCCGGGCGCCACCCACATCGCCCTGGTCAGCGGCGATTTCGACGTCCTGCTCCTGGTCCACACCCCGGACAACCGGGCACTGCGTGAGCTGGTCCTGACCCGGATCCAGGCCATACCCGAGGTCCTCTCGACCCGCACTCTGCTGGTGTTCGAGGAGACCGACCTGGGCACCCGCCCGGACCGCCCCACCGAGCTCGCCTAGGCAGCCCGCACGGACGGCTCAGTGGCCCGGTCGCACGGGACGGAACGGGTTCAGCGGCTGGCCCGCATGCCGTCGAAGGCCAGCTGGACGACCGTATCGGCCAGCTGTTCCCGCTCGAGGGACCCGCCGGGCTGGGGGCGGTACCACTCGACCAGGGAGTTCACCATCCCGAAGAGCAGCCGGGTCGCCATGCGTATGTCCACGTCGGCACGCAGGTCCCCGTCCGCCACCGCCGCCGTGAGCAGCTCGGACACCCGCTGGTCGAACTCACGCCGCCGCTCCAGGGCCCAGCGCTCGGTCTTCGTGTTGCCGCGTACGCGCAGCAGCAGGGTGACGTACGGCAGCTCGTCCATCAACACCTCGACGGTCCGGCGCGTGACGTATTCGACCCGCGCGACGGCGCGCCCCCGCGTCGCACCCGGCTCGTCGAGAATGCCGAACAGCCCGTCGAGCGCGCGGCTCACCGCGCGCCTCAGCAGATCTTCCTTACCCGCCACATGGTGGTAGATGGACGACTTGGAGATGCCCGCCGCCTTGGAGAGGTGCTCCATGGACGTGCCGTCGTAGCCGCGCTCGTTGAAGACACGGACGGCGACGGTGAGGAGGGTCTCCGGGGTGTACGTGTCCCGCTTGGCCGTGGTCATGACCGCGATCCTCCCCCATGAGTTGTCCACAGGTTCGCCGGGGCCCCTTGTCCCGACCGATCGTTCGGTTACTCTAACTCCGTCCGCACATCCCTGCCCGGCTCGACGAGGAGTTGGTCCGTCATGGCCGCCGAGCTTTCCCCCGAGAAGCTGTTCGAGACCCACCGCCACACGCTCGACCAGGCCCTCGACGCGATCCGCACCCGCGCCTACTGGTCGCCGCACCCCGAGCACCCCAAGGCCTACGGCGAGGGCGGCCTTCCCGGCAGCCTGGGCGCGGCCGAGGGCAAGGCCGCGTTCGACGCCGTGCTGAACACCCGGTTCGACCTCGGCCAGCCCGGCACGGACGGCTGGACCGGTGGGGAGGTGTCGCCGTACGGGCCGGAGCTCGGCGTCGAGTACCCCCACGCGGACCCGGACGTCCTCCTCCCGGCGATGAGCGCCGGCATGGGTGCCTGGCGCGCGGCGGGACCGGAGACCAGGGCACTGGTCTGTGTGGAGATCCTCGCCCGGATCAGCGCCCGGACCCACGAGCTGGCCCACGCCGTGATGCACACGAGCGGGCAGGCGTTCGTGATGGCGTTCCAGGCAGGTGGCCCGCACGCCCAGGACCGCGGCCTGGAGGCAGTGGCATACGCGTACGAGGAGCAGACGCGCACGCCCCGGTCCGCCGACTGGTCGAAGCCCCAAGGGAAGCGCGACCCGCTCCAGCTGCACAAGTCGTACACGGCGGCCGGGCGGGGCATCTCACTGCTGATCGGCTGCAACACCTTCCCCACGTGGAACGGCTATCCGGGCCTCTTCGCCTCGCTGGCGACCGGCAACCCGGTCCTGGTCAAGCCGCATCCCCGGGCGGTGCTGCCGCTCGCCCTGACGGTCCAGCTGGCGCGCGAGGTCCTGGCCGAGGCGGGCTTCGACCCGAATCTGGTCGCGCTCGCGACGGAGCGGCCCGGCGAGGGCATCGCCAAGACCCTGGCGGTACGCCCCGAGATCAAGATCATCGACTACACGGGCTCGACCGCCTTCGGCGACTGGCTGGAGGCCAACGCCCGGCAGGCCCAGGTCTACACGGAGAAGGCCGGCGTCAACACGATCGTCGTCGACTCCACGGACGACTACCGCGGCATGCTGTCCAACCTGGCCTTCTCGCTCTCCCTCTACAGCGGTCAGATGTGCACCACCCCGCAGAATCTGCTCATCCCCCGGGACGGCATCACGACCGACGCGGGCGCCAAGTCCTACGAGGACGTGGTGACGGACATCGCGGAGGCCGTCAACGGCCTCCTGGGCGACGACGCCCGGGCGAACGGACTGCTCGGCGCTCTGGTGAACCCGGACGTGAAGGCCCGCCTGGACGCGGCCGCGGGCCTGGGGGACGTCGCGCTCGCCTCACGCGCGGTGGCCAACCCGGAGTTCCCCGACGCGGTGGTGCGTACGCCGGTCATCGTGAAGTTGGACGGCACCAAGCCCGATGACGGGGCGGCCTACCTCTCGGAGTGCTTCGGCCCGGTCTCGTTCGCGGTCGCCGTCGAATCGACCGGCGACGCGCTGGACCTGCTGCGTCGCACGGTCCGGGAGAAGGGCGCGATGACCGTCGGCGCCTACACCACGTCCCCCGACGTGGAGCAGGCGGTGGAGACGGTCTGCTTCGAGGAATCGGCCCAGCTCTCGCTCAACCTCACGGGCGGCGTGTTCGTGAACCAGACCGCGGCGTTCTCCGACTTCCACGGCTCGGGCGGAAACCCGGCGGCCAACGCGGCGCTGTGCGACGGAGCCTTCGTGTCCAACCGTTTCCGGGTGGTGGAGGTCCGCCGCCAGGCCTAGTGACCTCCGGTGGCCGGGAGAGCGGGCCACCCGCTCCCCCGGTTACCGGCCCCGCGGGTCAGGAATGTCCGCGTACCGCTGCACCCAGGCGTGCATCGCGATGGCTGCGGCGGCACCGGCGTTGATCGACCGGGTGGAACCGAACTGAGCGATCGAGCAGACCATCGAGGCGTGTGCGCGTGCTTCCTCCGTCAGCCCGGGACCCTCCTGCCCGAACAGCAGCACGCACCGTCGCGGCAGCTCCGTCCGCTCCAGCGGCACGGCCCCGGGAAGATTGTCGATACCGATGATCGGCAGCCCTTCGGCCTCCGCCCACGCGGTCAGGTCCGCGGTGTCGGGGTGGTGACGCACATGCTGGTAGCGGTCGGTGACCATCGCCCCCCGCCGGTTCCAGCGGCGCCGCCCCACGATGTGGATCTCCTTGGCGAGGAAGGCGTTGGCCGTGCGCACGACCGACCCGATGTTGAAGTCGTGGCCCCAGTTCTCCACCGCCACATGGAAGTCGTGCCGCCGCAGATCGAGATCGGCGACGATCGCCTCCCGCGTCCAGTACCGATAGGCGTCGCCCACGTTCCGCCGGTCCCCCTGGGCCAGCAGTTCGGGGTCGTAGCGCTCACCCTCGGGCCAGGGCGAAGGGTGCGGCCCGACGCCGATCTCGGTGCCGTACCCGTCGTCGTACTGGATCGGATCCGCCGACGGATCGGGCGCCGCTGCCGCGTCGGGCTCTTCGGTCGCCCCGGGCTCTCGTGTACTGCCGGTCTCGCTGGTCACCCGACGAGCGTATGGCCAGTGCCGGTACCGGTCCGCGCCGCCTCCGGCTCGTCCGTGTCCGCCCGGCGCGGGCCGGGCACCACCGTCTTGCCCGCGGGACGGGAGAACAGCCGCCGCCGGCCGAGCGTCACCTTGCCGCCCAGCCAGACCAGGAAGACCGTCGGCAGGAAGACGGCGTCGGCGCTGATCATCGCCAGGGAGAAGAACGGCAGCCCGAGCAGGACGGCGATCCCGGCGTGCTCGCCGATCATGACGACCAGCAGGATGTTCTTGACCCGCCGGTTGAACAGCGTGAACGGGAACGCGACCTGCACGATGACGGTGGCGTACGTCAGCACCAGGACCGCGAGCGCACTGGACGCGAGGATCCCGGAGAGGCCGGGCCACGGGGTGAAGTAGTCCAGCTTGAGCGGGTAGTAGAGCGCGGTGCCGTCCTGCCAGCGGGAGCCCTGGATCTTGTACCAGCCGGCGGTCGCGTAGATCAGGCAGACCTCCGCCATGATCACGACGAGAGTGGCGTTGTGGGCGAGGTTGGCCAGGACGTCGAACAGGGTGCGCAGTTCACGGTCCGGAGCGTCCGGAGCGTCCGGAGCGTGACGGCTCAGGGCCCACCACGCGGCGTTGCCCAGCCACAGCACCCACAGGAGGGACGGCAGCCACCAGGTGCCGCCGAACCCGCCCATCACCGTGGCCGGGAGCAGCACCAGCCCGAGCACGGCCCACAGAGCGGGTCCCGTGACGTCCCGCGCGGGCCGTTCGCCCTCCGCGACGCGTGCCGCGTTCCGCGCGGCACGGCGCGCGTCCAGGGACCACACCCGCGCACACCGTGTAAGTACCAGGTAGATCGCCATGAGGTGGATGACGTTGTCGCCGCCGTCGCCCATGAAGATGCTGCGGTTCTGGAGGGAGAGCACCCCGACCATGAACAGGACGGACGTCACGCGGGTCCGCCAGCCGACCATCAGGAGCGCGGCCGACACCAGCGTGAGCGCGTACACGATCTCGAACCAGAGCGCGCTCTGCGACCACATGAGCACGGTGAAGGAGCCGTTGTTGCTGATGAGCTGACGGGCCATGTCCCACTGCCAGGGACTGTCGGGGCCGTACAGCTCATGCCGGTGCGGCAGCTCGCGCAGCAGGAACAGCAGATACGTGGCCGAGACGCCGATCCGGACGACCGCGCTCTGGTACGTGCCGAGAGGCATGGCGGTGATGCGCTGAACGGCACGGGCCGCCGAAGAAGGGGCGGTGCTCCGGGTGGTGCCGCGGACCTGAACGGGGGCGCTCACTTCTCCGCCTCCTCGCCCTGTGATGCCTGGCCTTCCCCGGCCTTCGCGGGCAGATCGGCCGGTGTGACGGTCCACCACGGGAGGACCCGGTAGGTCGGCTCGGTGCTGATCTTCTCGTCGCTCCAGGGAGGGGCGCCGACCGACCGCACGGCGGAGCGCACCTGGATGCGCTCCACGGTGCCGCCGTAGTCGTGCCCGGAAAGGCGCATCATCACGATCCGGCGGATGTAGCGCTCGGACAGCTCACCGCGCAGGCCGTTCGGACGGTTATCGTCGGTGTGCGACCCGGTGTAGAAGTCCCAGGCACGGCGCAGCTCGTTCTGGTGGACGTGGCTGGGCAGCGGGTTACCGCGTATCGCCTCGCCGTCCTCGTGCGTCAGGCTCATCCAGCGCGTGGTGGTCCGCCCGTCGGCACCGGCCACCTCGGCCCGTACGTGCACGTAGATGTTCTGCTGGAGCGGATTGGGGGCGAACAGCTTCCAGTTCTGCTCGAACTCCGGGTAGATCCAGTCGTCGACCACTTCGCCGTGCTGCTTCGTCAGCGTGTTGGACGGGGCGACGTGCAGAAACACCATGGCCAGGTGTCCACAGGCCAGGAGCCCCACGACGGACAGGGCCAGTGCCGCGGTGATCTGGTACGGAAGCGAGAGCGCGGCTATCCCGGCGCCCGTGCGACGCACGGCGGGCCCGCTGCCCGGCGCGACCGGACCGTCCGGCGGGCCGTCGCCGTCCGGCGGGCCGTCGCCGTCCGGCGGGCCGTCGCCGTCCGGCGGGCCGTCGCCGTCCGGCGGGCCGTCGCCGTCCGGCGGGCCGTCCGGTATCCCGGGAGGTCCGGCATCCGCGTCCGCCCGGTTGTCCCCACCGTCCGGTGCCGGGGTGGCGGCGCCCTGTCCACCGTCCTGACCTGCGGCGGGGTGACTCGTCACCTCCGGCCAGGCGACCTTCTTCTCGTTTCCGGCGCGCCCACCGTGGTCCGAATCCATCCCGCCCCGATCACCGTCGATCACCACTCAGTTATCCACAGGGTTGACACCCTACGGGCCTCCGACTCACCATTGAAGTCAAGGAACCGAACGATCGGTCGGTAGGGAGCCCGTGATGGCGGCAGTGACTGCGGACCAGACGACGCAGGGGACAGCAGGCGCGGTGGACGACCCGGAAGCCGAGGCGCGCACTGCGGCATTCGACGCCGCCGTGGCGGCCGACGACCGGATCGAGCCGCGGGACTGGATGCCCGACGCCTACCGGGCCACGTTGGTCCGTCAGATGGCCCAGCACGCCCATTCGGAGATCATCGGTATGCAGCCCGAGGCCAACTGGATCACGCGGGCGCCCTCGCTGCGCCGCAAGGCGATCCTCATGGCGAAGGTGCAGGACGAGGCGGGACACGGGCTGTACCTGTACAGCGCCGCCGAGACGCTGGGCACCAGCCGCGAGGAGCTGCTCGACAAGCTGCACGCGGGCAGGCAGCGGTATTCGTCGATCTTCAACTACCCGACGCTGACCTGGGCGGACGTCGGCGCGATCGGCTGGCTGGTGGACGGCGCCGCGATCACCAACCAGGTGCCCCTCTGCCGCTGCTCGTACGGCCCGTACGCCCGGGCGATGGTCCGTATCTGCAAGGAGGAGTCCTTCCACCAGCGCCAGGGGTACGAGCTGCTGCTCGCCCTCAGCCGGGGGACCGCCGCACAGCACGAGATGGCGCAGGACGCGGTGAACCGCTGGTGGTGGCCGTCCCTGATGATGTTCGGTCCGCCCGACGACGCTTCGGCGCACTCGGCGCAGTCCATGGCCTGGAAGATCAAGCGGCACTCCAACGACGAGCTGCGCCGGCGTTTCGTCGACATCTGCGTTCCGCAGGCCCAGGCGCTGGGCCTCACCCTCCCGGACCCCGACATCCGGTGGAACGAGGAGCTCGGACAGCACGACTACGGGGCGATCGACTGGACGGAGTTCCAGGAGGTCCTCAAGGGCAACGGCCCGTGCAACGACCAACGGCTCGCTCAGCGACGCACGGCCCATGAAGAGGGCGCGTGGGTCCGCGACGCGGCGGCGGCCTACGCGGAGAAGCACACAGAGAAGCACACAGCACGGCCCGGTACGTCCGGAGCGACCGCACAACCCGTGGAGGCGACCGCATGAGCAAATCGACCGACTGGCCGCTGTGGGAGGTGTTCGTGCGCTCACGGCGCGGACTGTCCCACACCCACGCGGGCAGCCTGCACGCGCCGGACGCCGAGATGGCCCTGCGCAACGCGCGCGATCTCTACACGCGCCGCTCCGAGGGCGTCTCCATCTGGGTGGTCCCGTCCACGGAGATCACCGCCTCCTCGCCGGACGAGAAGGACTCGTTCTTCGAACCCGCCGGCGACAAGCCCTACCGCCACCCCACGTTCTACGAGATCCCGGAAGGGGTGAAGCACCTGTGACCGCGGCCCTCGCCCTCGGCGACGACGCTCTGGTGCTGTCGCACCGGCTGGGGGAGTGGGCGGGGCACGCCCCCGTGCTGGAGGAGGAGGTCGCCCTCGCCAACATCGCCCTCGATCTGCTGGGGCAGGCCAGAATGCTGCTCTCCTTCGTCGGGGACGAGGACGAGCTGGCCTTCCTCCGCGAGGAGCGCTCCTTCCGCAACCTGCAGCTCGTCGAACAGCCGAACGGCGACTTCGCCCACACCATCGCCCGCCAGCTCTACTTCTCCGTCTACCAGCACCTGCTGTACGAGCGCCTGGCCGCCGGCGGGGGTGAGTTCGCGGACCTCGCGGCCAAGGCCGTCAAGGAGGTCGCCTACCACCGCGACCACGCGGAGCAGTGGGTCCTGCGGCTCGGCGACGGCACCGCGGAGAGCCACGAGCGGATGCAACGCGGCCTGGACGGTCTGTGGCGGTTCACCGGTGAGCTGTTCGAGCCCGTCGAGGGCGTCGATGTCGACTGGCAGTCGCTGCACGACAGCTGGCTGCCCTCCGTCACCTCCGTCGTCGAGCGGGCCACCCTCTCTCTCCCCTCCGGTCCGCAGTCCGGGGCCTGGACGGCAGGGGCGGGCCGGCAGGGCCTGCACACCGAGCCGTTCGGGCGGATGCTCGCGGAGATGCAGCATCTTCACCGCAGTCACCCGGGGGCGTCATGGTGACCGAGACCTTGCTGGAGGCGGAGCTCCACCGATTGGCGGGCTCGGTGCCGGACCCCGAGCTCCCCGTCCTCACCCTGGACGAGCTCGGCGTGCTCCGCGGTGTGCGGATGCACGGCCCGGACAAGGTCACCGTTCGGCTCACTCCGACGTACACCGGATGCCCCGCGATCGAGGCCATGGCCGCAGACATCGAGCGGGTACTGCACGAGCACGGCGTGGCCGAGGTCTCCGTGATCACCGTGCTCGCCCCTGCCTGGTCGACGGACGACATCAGCGAAGAAGGCCGACGCAAGCTCGCGGAGTTCGGCATAGCACCGCCCCGGCACAGCGGCGGATCCGGCGGACCAGTGCCGCTGACCCTCACGGTGCGCTGCCCGCACTGCGGCTCCACCGACACGGAGCTACTCAGCCGGTTCTCCTCCACGGCGTGCAAGGCGTTGCGCCGGTGCGTGGAATGCCGTGAACCGTTCGACCACTTCAAGGAGTTGTAGATGTTCCATCCGCTCCGGGTCAGCGCGATCGAACGGACCACGGACGATGCGGTGGCCGTCACCTTCGCCGTGCCGCCCGAACTGCGCGAGATCTTCCGGCACACGCCAGGCCAGCACCTGAACGTGCGTTACCGAGTCGACGGTGAGGAGATCCGCCGGTCGTACTCGATCTGCGCACCGGCTGTCGACGGGCCGGCCGACCCCGTGCTGCGTGTGGGTATCCGCCTGGTCGACGGCGGCGCCTTCTCCACGTACGCCCTGAAGGAGCTGGCGGTCGGTGACCGGGTGGAAGCGATGGCCCCCATGGGCCGCTTCGTCCTCCCCCCTCGCCCCGGCCACTTCGCGGCGGTCGTCGGCGGCAGTGGCATCACGCCTGTGCTGTCGATAGCCGCCACGCTGCTCACCCGGGAGCCCGGGGCGCGTTTCTGCCTGATCCGCAGTGACCGGACCGCTGCATCGACCATGTTCCTAGACGAGGTGGCCGACCTCAAGGACCGTTACCCGGACCGCTTCCACCTGGTGACCGCGCTGTCCCGGGAGGAACAGGCGGCCGGGTTGCCGTCCGGCCGTCTGGACCGCGAGCGCCTCACCGGGCTGCTGCCCGCGCTCCTGTCGGTGCCCGATGTGGACGGCTGGTTCCTGTGCGGACCATTCGGCCTGGTCAAGGGTGCGGAGGGCGCGCTGCGGACGCTGGGGGTCGACCGGTCCCGTATCCACCAGGAGATCTTCCACGTCGCCGACGAGGGGGTTGGTCCACCCGCGCCCACCCAGGTCGCCGCACCGGCGGAAAGCACACTCACGGCGACACTCGACGGCCGTTCGGGGAGCTGGCCGGTCCAGGACGGCGAATCGTTGTTGGAGACCGTGCTGCGGAGCCGCTCGGACGCCCCTTACGCGTGCAAGGGAGGAGTGTGCGGGACCTGCCGGGCCTTCCTGGTGTCGGGCGAGGTCCGGATGGACCGCAATTTCGCACTGGAACCGGAGGAGACCGGAGCGGGCTTCGTGCTCGCCTGCCAGTCGCACCCGGTCACCCCGGAGGTGGAGCTCGACTTCGACCGCTGATCCGGCGTGGGACCGGCCTCTGACGGCGCTGATCCGACGTCGGCCCGGCTGTGACCCGACCGCTGATCGGCGCTGGTCCGACCGTCGAGGGAGCCGGACACCTTGGCGTCCCGCCCCCTATCGGTGCGGGGCGCATGGGCCTGCCGGACCGAGTTCCGCCGGTCGGCCCTGTCCCGGGCTCGTCAGAGAACGAAGGCCGGGTTCCCGTTGTCCGCGACCATCGGGCGCCCGGCACCGTCCCAGGCGAGCATCCCGCCGTCGATGTTCACGGCGTCGATGCCCTGCTGCACCAGGTACTGGGTGACCTGGGCGGACCGGCCACCGACCCGGCACATCACATGGACGCGCCGGCCGTCGTCAGCCGCTTCGGTCAGCTCACCGAAGCGGCCCACGAAGTCGCTCATGGGGATGTGCAGCGCACCCTCGACATGCCCGGCAGCCCACTCGTCGGCCTCCCGCACGTCCAGCACGAGGCCGTCCGACGGCACCGCCGCGACATCCACCGAGGGCAGCGGAGCGAAATTCATGGGTCATGCCTTCTCTCGTACGTACGCGCCGTGGTCACCGGAAACGCTACTGCACCAGGCCCGCCAGTTCGTTCTCCCGCTGGGACACCTCGGCCAGGAGCTTCTCGCCGATGTCGTCCAGCAGTCGGTCGGGGTCGTCGGGCGCCATCCGCAGCATCGAGCCGATCGCGCCCTCCTCGAGCTCCTTCGCGAGGACCGTGAGCAGTTCCTTGCGGCGGCTGAGCCACTCCAGCCGGGCGTAGAGCTCCTCGCTCTCGCTCAGCCGCAGCTCCGGCGCCACCGGACCTGCCTCCCACTCCCCCGCCAGCTCCTTCAGCGTCGCCACGTCACCACGGCCGTAGGCCGCGTTCACCCGGGCGATGAACTCGTCCCGCCGGGTCCGCTCCTTCTCGTCGGGCGCCAGGTCCGGGTGAGCCTTACGGGCCAGCTCCCGGTAGAGCTTGCGCGCCTCCTCGCTCGGCCGGACCCGCTTCGGCGGCCGGACCGGCTGCTCCGTGAGCATGGCCGCGGCCTCGGGCGAGAGGCCGTCGGAGTCCATCCAGTCGTGGAAGAGCTCCTCGACCCCGGGCATCGGCATCACGATCGCCCGGGCTTCCTGTGCCTTGCGCAGGTCCTCCGGATCGCCCGTCCTCGCAGCCCGGGCCTCCGCGATCTGCGCATCGAGCTCGTCCAGGCGGGCGTACACCGGGCCGAGCTTCTGGTGGTGGAGCCGGGAGAAGTTCTCGACCTCGACCCGGAAGGTCTCCACCGCGATCTCGAACTCGATGAGCGCCTGCTCGGCCACCCGGACGGCCCGCGCCAGCCGTTCCTCGGGCCGGGGCGCGCCCGCTTCACCCGCCGATCCGTCCGCCGCGCCGGCGGCCCCGCCACCGGTCTCCCCACCGGCCGCGTCGTAGGTGGGGGAGTCAGCCTGTGGCGCATCGTCCGGATCGCTCCGCAGGTCGCCCCGCGACGCATCGTGCGCGTGCCGCAGCTCGTCCTGCCGGCTCTGGTCCTGCAGGTCTTCGTCGTTCCGGGTGGTCGGCACCCCGGCGGCTTCGTCGGTCACCCGTCCAGCGTATGGCCACAGCCCGGGCCCGCAGGACGCGCGGTGACCGCGACGCCCGTCATACGCCGAGCTCGGCGGCTATACGCCCGGCCCGGACAGCCCGTACGAGCTCTGCGTGGTCCGCTTCGGTCCTGTCCGCGTACGTCACCGCGAAATCGGCCACCGCGCCGTCCAGCTCCGCGTTCTTCCCGCAATATCCCGCGAGCAGCCGGGGATCGGCGCTGTGCGCGTGGGCCCGGGCCAGCAGGGCACCGGTCATCCGCCCGTAGTCGTCCACCTGGTCCGCCGCGAGAGCGGTGGGGTCCACACTGCCCTTGCGGTTGCGGAACTGGCGCACCTGGAACGGCCGGCCGTCGACCTCGGCCCAGCCGAGCAGCATGTCGCTGACGACCTGCATCCGCTTCTGGCCGAGCACCACCCGGCGCCCCTCGTGAGCCACGACCGGTACGTCGAAACCGACCTGGGGGAGATAGGGCGTGAGCGCCGAGGGACGGGCTTCCTTCACCTGGAGGACCAGCGGCTCTCCACGGTGGTCGAGCAGCAGCACCACGTACGACCGGGTGCCCACGCTGCCCGTTCCCACCACCCGGAACGCCACGTCGTGGATGGCGTACCGCGCCAGCAGCGGGACCCGGTCCTCGGAAATCGTCCCGAGATAGCCCTCCAGACCCGCCGCGACCGCTGCGGCCTCGGCGTCGGGCACCCGGCGCAGCACAGGCAGTGCGTCGACGAAACGGCGTCCGCCCTCATCCGAATCCTCGGTGGACCTGGCGGCGAACCTGGCACTCGTGTTGTTGCGGGCCTTCGCCGAGACCCGCTCCAGCGTCCCGAGCAGGTCACGCGCGTCCGTGTGCGAGACGAGCTCCTCGTCCGCGATGGCGTTCCAGGCGTCCAGCGCGGGCAGCCCGGCCAGCAGACGCATCGTGCGGCGGTACGCGCCCACCGTGTCGTACGCGCCCTGCCGGCAGGTGTCCTCGTCCGCACCGGCCAGGCGGCCCGCGAGGACCAGCGAGGTCGCGAGCCGCTTGAGGTCCCACTCCCAGGGGCCGAAGACGGTTTCGTCGAAGTCGTTCAGATCCATGACCAGATTGCCGCGGGCATCGCCGTACAGGCCGAAGTTGGCCGCGTGGGCGTCACCGCAGAGCTGCGCGCCCACACCCGTGACCGGCGTGCCCACCAGGTCATGGGCCATCAGTCCGGCCGCCCCGCGCAGGAAGGCGAAGGGGGTCGCCGCCATCCGCCCCACCCGTATCGGCGTCAGCCCCGGCACCCGGCCGGCGTTGGACTCCTCGACCGCCTGCACGGCATCGGGCCGGCCGGAGGGCAGGACCAGCGAACCGTGCGAGGACCGCGGCACCTCCAGCCTCAGCGCCTTGCCCGCCGCCTTGGGGGATCCCGCGGCCGCCGTCGGCCCGGGACCGTGCTCCGCCCGCTGCGCGAACCCGGGAACCACCGGAATGCGCAGGTCTCCCGCTGCCGCCCGCCGTACCGGCACCGTCGCACCGACTTCGCTCATCGAGCGCCGCCTCCCCGCCTTGTTCAGCCGCCGTGTCCAACATCAATTGCGGATGACGGTACAGCTGTCCCGCCACAGCCGTCTGCCCCTGTGGACAACCCCGGAAGCGACCTGTGGACAACTCATCGAGCCCTTCGCCCGGGCCGCGGGAAACAGCGCCGGCATGCCGGCTCACACCCCGACCGCCTCCTCCATCTCCTCCTCGGCGCCTTCGCCCTTCGAGGCACGCGAGGCACCGGAGACACCCGGGGCACCGCCCGCGCCCTTCGAGGCAGGCCCGGCCCCCGGCAGCGGAACCTCTGCCTCCCGGCCGCGCCCTGCGGCCTCCCGGCGCCTTCTCGCCTCGGCCAGGCCGGCCGCGCCCATGGCAGCCAGCCCCGCCACGAACCAGAACGCCAGAACCAGCACATGGCCGCCCAGCCCATGGCCCCCGAAGTACACGTGGCCGCGTACCCCTTCGAGAAAGCCCGCGCCGTTCCAGAAGGCATGGAGTGCTCCGAAGAACCCCGGCTGGAGCTCGGGCCGGAAGACCCCGCCGGAGCTCGTGAAGTTGAGCATGACGAACAGCACCATCACACCGAGCGTGGTCCACCGCTTGAGGAAGGTGTGCAGTCCGACGCCGATCAGCAGGATCGCTGCCGAATAGAGCCACGCCATCGCCCAGAGCCCGCCGAGCCCGTGGTCCACGAGGCCGAACAGCGGCCCCGCGAACACCGCGCCGATCACACTGACCACGAGCGAGGCCCCGAGCGCCAGAGCGGCCCTGAGCCGCAGCGCCAGCACCGCACCGGCACCACCGATCACGGCGACCGACGCGTACGACCCGATGCTCACGGCCACCAGCAGGAAGAAGAGCCCTTGGCCGGTCGGATCGCCGTCCGCCGTCGGCGCGACGTCCACCACCTCCAGGGGCGCTCCCTGACCGGCGGCGACCTCGGTGAAGACCTTCTGGACCACTGTGGCGCTGGTGTCGGACGAGGCCGTTGCCACCAGCAGCCGGGGGGTCTTCCCCGGCAGGTAGGCGCCGTAACTCCGCTGTGTCCGCAGATGGTTCACCGCGGTGTCGCGGTCGGCTACCGTACGCACACTCAATGCACCGTCGCCCCTGTCCTGCAAGGTCTGTGCAAGCACGTGGGCGCTCACCCCGGAGCCGACGACGTCCACCCTCAGGTCGTGCGGCTCCGGGGCGTGAAAGGCACCCAGGTAGGCGAGCCCCATGCCGACGCACATCAGCAGCGGCGTAACGAGATGACCGAGCACATGACGCAGCGCACCGGCGGTGGCGCCGGGCGCTCCATTCGGGCCTGCGGACATTCGGCCGGTCCTCCAGTAGTTGGCTTTTACAACTCAATAATCGTTGTAGCATACATTTAAACTTTGGGAAAGGTGATTCCGTGGCAGGCGCCCCCCGGGAACGCGAAGAGTCGCTGGATGTCATCCAGCGCGAACTGACCGCCTTCGCCCGCCGTGCGCGTGCGGCGGCCGCACGACTCCACCCGGATCTGCCCCTGGTCTCGTACACGCTGCTCGCCCACATCGACTACCGACAGGGCTGCCGGGCCACCGACCTGGCCGCGCACTACATGCTGGACAAGTCGACGGTCAGCCGACAGGTCGCGGCTCTGGAGAAGCTGGGCCTGGTCGAGCGCCATCCCGACCCGGACGACCACCGCATCCAGGTACTGCACCCCACCACCGCCGGCACACAGGCGCTGGCGTCGACCCAGGCGAGCCGTCGCGCCGCCTACCGGGAGCGCCTCGGCGAGTGGACGGGCGACGACCTCGCCCGGTTCGCGGAGTACCTGCTGCGCTACAACGCGACCGGCGACGGGGCCGACCCGCGATAGAGGATCATCCGCACCGCCGCCGGGTCACCCGGCGGCCGGTCAGCAGCCCCCGCGCTCCGGCAGGTACACATCCGCCCACCGCCCAAGCTCCTCGAGCGCCGGCCCCATGGCGGCACCGGCCTCCGTCAGGCGGTACGACACGCGCAGTGGCGGCCCTTCGTCGACCTCACGCACCACGAGCCCTGCCGCCCCCAGCTCGGAGAGCCGGTCCGAGAGCATGCGCTCACTGATCCCCGGAATCGCCCGTCGCAGATCCGCGAAGTGCACCGGCTGCCGCATAAGCACCGAGACGATCGGACCCGTCCAGCGCTTACCGAACAGCTCGAAGACGCGGCTGATGCCCACGTCCACCCGCCGACAGGTCTGCTCGCTGTGATCCGCCATGCCCCCAGAGTACTGCGTCGACGTGAGGGGCTAATAAAAAGTAAGCGACTGTGTTATCAATAGCTACGTACGAAAAAATAAGCAGCCAGGATGCGGCGGCAACACTCCCTCCGCAGCACCCGGGCCGCCCCGTCACTTTCTGTGGAGACCTCCATGGCCACGCTTCTGCATCTCGACTCCGCCGTCTTCCCCCAGGGCTCCACGTCTCGCGAAGTCACCGCCGTCTTCGTCGAGACCTGGCGCGAGCAGCACCCCGGCGGCCGGGTCGTATATCGCGATCTTGCCGCCGAACCCCTGCCCCACCTGGACGCCGCAGCAGTTGCCGCCGGCGCCGAAGACGCGCTGCGCGGCGAACTGGCCGCCGAACTGGCCTCGGCGGACGCCGTGCTGATCGGCGCGCCGATGTACAACTTCTCGATCCCGTCCACGCTGAAGGCCTGGCTGGACCAGGTGATCATCGTCGGCCACAACGCCGGCCCCGACAGCCCCGTCACCGGCACCCCCGTCACCGTCGTTGCCAGCCGCGGCGGTTCATACGCGCCCGGAACCCCGCGCGAGGACTTCGAGTTCGTCCAGAACTACCTGGAGAAGGTGCTGACAGGAATGCTGGGCGCCGAAGTCGATTTCATCGTCCCGGAGTTGACGCTGGCCCACTCCAAGCCCGAGATGGCCGAGCTCATTCCGCTCGCGGACGCCTCCCGCGCCAAGGCGTTCACCGAAGCCGAGGAGAAGGCCAAGTCGCTCGCGGTACGCCTGGCCGGCTGAACCACCGGACACCCTCGCGCCGCCGACCGGCCATGACGGGCCCGCAGAGCAGTCCGGCTCTGCGGCCCGGTTCCCGGCTCCGCGAAACGACCCCACGAGACGATCCCGCGAACCGACCCTCGAACCGCTCGATACGGCACGGACCCGACGTTTCACGTGAAACAGCACCCTCTCGCGTCCACCACCGGGAGGGAAGACCCACGGACGGGCACGGCCACGCACATCGAACAAAGGGTCTATAGACAGCGAAGAACCCCCGCCCCGGATCTCTCCAGGGCGGGGGTTCTGTCGAACCAACCCAGCAGCTACAAACAGCTGCCCGTTGTGCGCGAGGGGGGATTTGAACCCCCACGTCCCTAAGGACACTGGCACCTGAAGCCAGCGCGTCTGCCGTTCCGCCACTCGCGCATGAGCGGTGTTTTCAGACTCTCTCACCGTGTGGTGCGAGCGCCTGGCGACATCCGGAAGATTAGCACGCTGGACAGGGTGGATTCACATCCGTTGTTTCGGCGGACCCACGAAGGGAACCGGGAACGCGGGAAGCCCGCCCCCACTCCTCCTTAGTGCACCCGGAGTGCGGGACACTGTCAGGAGGGCACCTCTACGATCCGTGTGAGAGGTGACACTCGTCCACTGTGCAGACAAGGGGAACCAGCCGATTTCCCGACGCGTGGATACGATCAGTAAGCAGTACAGGGATGACGACAGCGGAGGAGGTGCCCCATGGGAGTCATGAAGCGTTTCGAGCAGCGTCTCGAAGGCCTGGTCAATGGCACCTTCGCCAAGGTCTTCAAGTCCGAGGTGCAGCCGGTCGAGATCGCGGGAGCCCTTCAGCGCGAGTGCGACAACAACGCAACGATCTGGAACCGCGAGCGGACGGTCGTACCCAACGACTTCATCGTCGAGCTCAGCACCCCGGACTACGAACGCCTCAGTCCGTACTCGGGCCAGCTCGGCGACGAGCTGGCCGGTCTCGTCCGGGACTACGCCAAGCAGCAGCGGTACACCTTCATGGGGCCGATCAAGGTCCACCTGGAGAAGGCCGACGACCTCGACACGGGGCTCTACCGCGTACGCAGCCGGACCCTGGCGTCGAGTTCGTCACAGCAGGGCCAGCCGAGCGGCCCCGCCCCTCACGCGGAACCGAACCGCCCGGCCGCCCCGCAGGGGCAGGGCGGTTACGGCTACCCGCCGGCCTCCCCCCCGCCCATGCCCGCGGCCCCGCCGCCGGGCGCCGGGCGTCCCGGAGGCCCGGCGGCCGACTGGCGTCCCCCGACGGCGTCCGGCCCCGTGCCGGACGCGCAGGTGCGGCGCTGGATCGAGATCAACGGCAACCGCCATCAGATCTCCCGCCCGACCTTGGTCATGGGCCGAAGCACCGAAGCCGACGTGCGGATCGACGACCCCGGCGTATCCCGCCGGCACTGTGAGATCAGGACCGGAACGCCCTCGACGATCCAGGATCTCGGGTCCACCAACGGCATCGTGGTGGACGGGCAGCACACAACCCGCGCTACGCTCCGCGACGGCTCGCGAATCGTCGTGGGCAGCACCACCATCGTTTACCGGCAAGCCGAAGGGTGAAGCGGGGGCAATGTCAGAGCTGACCCTGACGGTCATGCGGCTAGGTTTCCTGGCTGTTCTGTGGCTATTCGTAATCGTGGCCGTCCAGGTCATTCGCAGCGACCTGTTCGGAACGCGCGTCACGCAGCGCGGCTCACGCCGCACTGCCAACGACGCGCGCCCTCCACAGGCTCGCCAACAGCAGGCAGCGCCGCCTCAGCAGCGCCAGCAGTCCGGGCGCCAGCGCCGCGGGGCGCCCACGAAGCTGGTCGTCTCCGAAGGCACGCTCACCGGCACCACCGTCGCCCTCCAGGGCCAGACCATCACCCTGGGCCGGGCGCACGACTCAACGATCGTGCTGGACGACGACTACGCGTCCAGCAGGCACGCCAGGATCTACCCGGACCGTGACGGCCAGTGGATCGTCGAGGACCTCGGGTCCACCAACGGCACCTATCTCGACCGGACCCGGCTCACCACCCCGACACCTGTTCCGCTGGGCGCGCCGATCCGCATCGGCAAGACCGTCATCGAGCTGCGGAAGTAGTACGACAATGAGCGAGCGGAGCGAGCGAGCCGCGGCGGTCCTGACGAAGGAACCGGCCCGGCTCCCGACCGGAGGGTGGGCAGTGTGGCTCGAGACCGGCTGTACCCCGAGCCGACGGGCGAGGTGCGCATGAGCTTGTCCCTGCGCTTCGCCGCCGGATCCCACAAGGGCATGATCCGGGAAGGCAACGAGGACTCCGGCTACGCCGGTCCCCGCCTTCTCGCCATCGCCGACGGCATGGGCGGCCAGGCGGCGGGAGAGGTCGCCAGCTCCGAGGTGATCTCCACGCTCGTCCAGCTCGACGACGACGTACCGGGCTCCGACATCCTCACCTCGCTCGGCACGGCGGTCCAGCGGGCCAACGACCAGCTGCGCGTCATGGTCGAGGAGGACCCCCAGCTGGAGGGCATGGGCACGACGCTCACCGCCCTGCTCTGGACCGGACAGCGCCTCGGCCTCGTCCATGTCGGCGACTCCCGGGCGTACCTGCTGCGCGACGGCGTACTGACGCAGATCACCCAGGACCACACCTGGGTCCAGCGCCTCGTCGACGAGGGCAGGATCACCGAGGAAGAGGCCACCACCCACCCCCAGCGCTCCCTGCTGATGCGGGCACTGGGCAGCGGAGACCACGTGGAGCCCGACCTCTCCGTCCGGGAGGTCCGCGCCGGTGACCGCTATCTGATCTGCTCGGACGGGCTCTCCGGCGTCGTCTCCCACCAGACGATGGAAGAGACCCTGGCGAGCTACCAGGGCCCGCAGGAGACCATCCAGGAACTCATCCAGCTCGCTCTGCGCGGCGGTGGCCCCGACAACATCACCTGCATCGTCGCCGACGTCCTGGACGTCGACAGCAACGACACCCTGGCCGGGCAGCTCAACGACACCCCGGTCATCGTCGGAGCCGTCGCCGAGAACCAGGTTGCCCAGCTGAGCGACGGCGGGGCCATGGAAACCCCGGCAGGGCGTGCGGCCGGCCTCGGCCGTCCCGTCCCGCCGCCCGCCGGAGGCTTCGGCCCGCCCGGCAGCGGCGACGACATGGGCTACGGTTCCGGCCCCGACAGCGCGTTCGGCTCGTACTCCGACGACGACTTCGTGAAACCGCGCGGCGGCCGCAAGTGGCTGAAGCGGTCGTTCTACATCGTCCTGGCACTGGCCGTCATCGGCGGTGGCGTCTACGGCGGCTACCGCTGGACGCAGACGCAGTTCTACGTGGGCGCCAAGGACGAGAACGTCGCGCTGTTCCGCGGCATCAGCCAGGACCTGGCCTGGGTCTCGCTCTCGAACGTCGAAGAGAACACCGAGGTCGAACTGAAGTACCTCCCGCCCTACCAGCGCAAGCAGGTCGAGGCGACCATCGCCGAGGGCAACCTCACCGATGCCCGCAAGAAGGTCAGCGAGCTCGAAGCGCAGGCCTCCGCGTGCAAGAAGGACGCCCAGCGCCGCGCGGCCGAAGCGGACAGCAGTGCCGCCAAGGACAAGAGCGGGACGCCCGACACCGCCGACAGCACTTCCGCCACGTCCTCCGCCAAGGGGACCAAGACGACCGCGACTCCCACTCCCGGCCCCAGCCTCTCGGAGGAAGAGAAGAAGCTGGTCCCGCAGTGCGGTAAGCAGTAAAGCCGTAGGGGGCCTTCAGCACCATGAGCGTTGTCACCAACACCACGACCATCGGCGCGATCGACGCGCCGAGCCGCCGCAACACCGAACTGGCGCTGGTTGTCTTCGCCGTCCTGATCTCGGTGTTCGCGTACGCCAACGTGGGCCTCGCCCTCAACGGCGAACTGCCCGCCGGCATGCTCGGATACGGGCTGGGCCTCGCCCTGCTCGGCGGCATCGCGCACATCGCCATCCGCAGGTTCGCCCCGTACTCGGACCCGCTGCTGCTCCCGCTGGCGACCCTGCTGAACGGGCTCGGTCTGGCGCTCATCTGGCGGCTGGACCAGTCCGAAAGGATGCAGGCGCTCACGACGTACGCGCCTGCCGCGTCGAAGCAGCTGATCTTCTCCGCTGTCGGCGTGGCACTGCTGGTGGGCGTGCTGATCGCCCTGAAGGACCACCGCATCCTGCAGCGCTACACCTACATCTCCATGGTGGTGGCGCTGGTCCTGCTGATCCTGCCGATGTTCTTCCCCGCCGTGAACGGCGCGAAGATCTGGATCCGGCTCCCCGGTATCGGCACGATCCAGCCGGGGGAGTTCGCCAAGATCATCATTGCGGTGTTCTTCGCCGGGTACCTCATGGTCAAGCGCGACGCACTGGCCCTGGCCAGCCGGCGTTTCATGGGGCTCTACCTGCCCCGGGGCCGTGACCTCGGGCCGATCCTCATGGTCTGGGCCTTCTCGATCCTCATCCTGGTCTTCGAGACCGACCTCGGATCCTCGCTGCTGTTCTTCGGCATGTTCGTCGTCATGCTGTACGTCGCCACCGAGCGCACCAGCTGGATCGTCTTCGGTCTGCTGATGTCCGGGGCCGGAGCCGTGGGTGTGGCCACCTTCGAGCCGCACGTCCAGGACCGCGTCACCGCCTGGCTCGACCCCTTCGCGGGCTGGGGTGTGGAACCGGCCAGCGAGCAGATGGCCAAGTCCCTGATGGCCTTCGGCTCCGGCGGCACCCTCGGCACCGGCCTCGGCCAGGGCGCCTCCGACCTGATCGGCTTCGCCGCCAACTCCGACTTCATCCTCGCCACCGTCGGCGAGGAGCTCGGCCTCGCCGGGATGATGGCCGTCCTGCTCATCTACGGCCTCATCGTCGAACGCGGCGTACGCACCGCGCTCGCCGCCCGCGACCCCTTCGGCAAGCTCCTGGCGATCGGCCTCTCCGGCTCCTTCGCCATCCAGGTCTTCGTCGTCGCCGGCGGTGTCATGGGTCTCATCCCGCTGACCGGTATGACCATGCCGTTCCTCGCGGCCGGTGGTTCCTCCGTCATCGCCAACTGGGCCCTGATCGGCATCCTGATCAGAATCAGCGACACCGCCCGCCGTCCCGCTCCGGCCCCCGCGCCGTCCACGGACGCCGAGATGACGCAGGTGGTCCGACCGTGAACAAGCCGCTCCGCCGGATCGCGATGTTCTGCGGCATCCTGGTCCTGGCCCTGCTGGTGCGCACCAACTACCTCCAGTACGTCCGCGCCGACGAGCTCAACTCCAACGAGCACAACCGCCGCGTCCAGATCGAGCGCTACGCCCACGAGCGCGGCGACATCATCGTCGAC
Source organism: Streptomyces sp. NPDC058637 (assembly GCF_042717325.1). Lineage (NCBI taxonomy): Bacteria > Bacillati > Actinomycetota > Actinomycetes > Kitasatosporales > Streptomycetaceae > Streptomyces > Streptomyces sp. NPDC058637. The sequence goes on from NZ_JBHXRD010000006.1 coordinate 213,495, forward strand.
GGCGAGCCCGTCACGGGCTCCGTCGAGACCACGGACAGCGACTTCACGTACAAGCGGGTCTGGAAGAACGGCCCCATGTGGGCGCCCGTCACCGGCTACTCCTCGCAGGCCTTCGACTCCTCCCAGCTGGAGAACCTCGAGGACGGCATCCTCACCGGCAACAGTGACCAGCTGTTCTTCGACCGGACTCTCTCGATGTTCACCGGTGGGAAGAAGTCCGGCGGGAACATCGTCACCACCCTCGACGGCGGCGCCCAGAAGGCCGCCTTCGAAGGGCTGGGCGACAAGAAGGGCGCCGTCGCCGCGATCGACCCGCAGACCGGCGCCGTCCTGGCACTGGCCAGCACCCCCTCGTACGACCCGTCGGTCTTCGCGGGGAACTCGCTCAAGGACTCGGACGCCCGGCAGCAGCTCCTGAACGACAAGGACAAGCCGATGCTGAACCGGGCCCTGCGGGAGACCTACCCGCCGGGTTCGACGTTCAAGGTCGTCACGGCCGCCGCGGCACTGGAGAACGGCCTCTACACCGACATCGACGCGAAGACGGACTCCCCGCTGCCCTGGCGGCTGCCGCAGTCGACCAACCTGCTGCAGAACGAGGGCAGCATCCCGTGCGAGGACGCCTCCCTCCGGGAAGCCCTGCGCTGGTCCTGCAACACCGTCTTCGGCAAGCTCAGCGACGACCTCGGCAACGACAAGATGATCGAGCAGGCCGGCAAGTTCGGCTTCAACGAGGAGATCTTCACTCCCGTCCGCGCCGACGCGAGCGTCTACCCGAAGGACAACCGGCCGCAGAACGCCATGGCGGGCATCGGCCAGGCGTCCAACCGGGCCACCCCGCTCCAGATGGCCATGGTGGCAGCCGCGATCGCCAACGACGGCAAGCTCATGCAGCCGTACATGGTCGCCGAGCGGCAGGCACCCAACCTGGACGTGATCTACACCCACGAGAAGGAGCAGATCGGTCAGCCCCTCTCGGGTGAGAACGCCCAGAAGGTGCAGCAGATGATGGAGACCGTCGTCGAGAAGGGCACGGGAACCAACGCGCGGATCGACGGCGTCACTGTCGGTGGCAAGACCGGAACCGCGCAGCACGGCCTCAACAACAGCGAGAAGCCCTACGCCTGGTTCATCTCGTACGCCAGGACCGACAGCGGCTCACCGGTCGCCGTCGCCGTGGTCGTCGAGGACGGCAATGCCAACCGGGACGACATCTCCGGCGGCGGCCTGGCCGCGCCGATCGCCAGGAATGTGATGAAGGCGGTACTCGACGGAAAGAAGTGACAACCGTCACAACTTCTGTCCACACCAGCACATTGGGATACCGGTCGGATATCAGCTGACGGGTGCGGGGCGATCACGTCGGGCGCGCCCGGTAGCGTATGCGCGAACAGCACACCGCCGGACCACACACGGGTGCGGTCGGGACTGACGGAGAGGGCTGGATCAGTTATGGAAGAGCCGCGTCGCCTCGGCGGCCGGTACGAGCTGGGCTCGGTGCTCGGCCGTGGTGGCATGGCCGAGGTCTACCTCGCGCACGACACCCGGCTCGGCCGCACCGTAGCTGTGAAGACGCTGCGGGCCGATCTCGCCCGCGACCCGTCATTCCAGGCCCGGTTCCGCCGTGAGGCCCAGTCCGCCGCCTCGCTCAACCACCCCGCGATCGTCGCCGTCTACGACACCGGCGAGGACTACGTCGACGGTGTCTCCATCCCGTACATCGTGATGGAGTACGTCGACGGCTCGACCCTCAGAGAGCTTCTGCACTCGGGCCGCAAGCTGCTGCCCGAGCGCACCCTGGAGATGACGGTCGGCATCCTCCAGGCGCTGGAGTACTCGCACCGCGCCCAGATCGTCCACCGTGACATCAAACCGGCGAACGTCATGCTGACACGCACCGGCCAGGTCAAGGTCATGGACTTCGGCATCGCCCGCGCGATGGGCGACTCCGGCATGACGATGACCCAGACCGCGGCGGTCATCGGCACGGCCCAGTACCTCTCCCCGGAGCAGGCCAAGGGCGAACAGGTCGACGCGCGCTCCGACCTGTACTCCACCGGTTGCCTGCTCTACGAACTGCTCGCGGTCCGGCCCCCGTTCGTCGGGGACTCCCCGGTCGCGGTCGCCTACCAGCACGTGCGGGAAGAGCCCCAGCCGCCGAGCAACTTCGACCCGGAGATCACGCCCGAGATGGACGCGATCGTGCTGAAGGCGCTGACGAAGGACCCCGACTACCGCTACCAGTCGGCCGACGAGATGCGCGCCGACATCGAGGCCTGCCTCGACGGCCAGCCGGTCGCGGCCACGGCGGCGATGGGTGCGGCGGGCTACGGCGGCTACGACGCCTACGGCAACGACCAGCCCACCACGGCCCTGCGCCCGATGGACCCGGCCGGCGCCCAGACGTCCATGCTGCCGCCGGTCAACCCGGACGACGGCGGCTACGGGTACGACGACCGCCCGGACCGCCGCCGCCAGAAGAAGAGCAACACCTCGACGATCCTGCTGGTCGTCGCGGGCATCCTGGTGCTCGTGGGTGCGATCCTGATCGGCCGTGAGGTCTTCGGGTCCACCGACGGTGGCAGCGGTGAGATCGACGTGCCGAACCTGGTCGGATCCACGGTCGTCGAGGCGCAGGGGACGGCGGACAACGCCGACATCATTCTGAAGGTGGGTTCGAAGGAGCCCTGCGAGGAACAGGCCGCGGACAAGATCTGCAGCCAGAGCCCGGCGGACGGCACGATCAAGGCCGGCGAGACCATCACGGTCGTCGTCTCCACCGGAGCGCCCAAGGTCGAGGTCCCGGACGTCCTGGAGAAGTCCGAGGACAGCGCCCGGAAGGCTCTGGAGGAGAAGGGCTTCACGGTCAGGGTCGAAGCCGTCGAGTCCGACGCGACCCCGGGCACGGTCACCAAGCAGAAGCCGGGGCCGGGCGAGAAGGCCGAGAAGGACTCCGAGGTCACGATCACGGTGGCCAAGGAAGCCCTGCTCGACCTGCCGGTGCTCAACCGCACGTACGCCGAGGCCGAGGCCCAGCTCAGGGGCATCGGGTTCACCAACATCCAGCGGGAGGAAGTCGACTCCCAGGAACCGAAGGACACGGTCGTCGGCCAGACCCCGGCGGGACCGAGCAAGCAGGCCAAGGACGTCCAGATCGTCCTGAAGGTCTCCAAGGGGCCCGCGCAGCCGGAGCAGGTCACCGTCCCCGGTGACATCGTCGGCAAGCGGTACCAGGACGCGAAGGCCGCACTCGAAGGCCTGGGTCTCGTGGTCGCACTCGCCCCCAACTCGTCCGACAAGGGCAACGCCCTGGTGATGAACGCCGCTCCGGGTCCGAACAGCCAGGTGGCCAAGGGCACCACCGTCACCCTGACGACCGTCGGCGGGGGCGGCAACAGGGACGGCAACATCTTCGGTGGCCCGTCCGGATTCTCGGACTGACCCGAGGAACCCGCTGCGCATAAGGAGGGCCCCGGTCACCTCAACGGTGACCGGGGCCCTCCTTATGTGCTCGAGGCCCGGATCCGGGACCAGCGCAGGTCGTCCGGCCCCTCGGGAGCGTCGGAACGCCCGGCGCGCGCAGAGAACCGGCGGAGTCAGCGCAGCTCCGCCGGCTTCGTACGGTCCCGGTCGACCTTCTCCGTACGGACGAGCTCGCCCCACACGATGTAGCGGTACTTCGACGTGTAGACCGGCGTGCACGTGGTCAACGTGATGTAGCGGCCGGGCTTCTTCACGCCCGACTCCTCAGGCACCGGCGCGATCGCGTCGACGTTGAACTTCGACGTCTCCGGGAGCTCGGCGTACACCTTGTAGACGTACCAGGTGTCCTTGGTCTCGAAGACGACCGCGTCGCCCTTCTTCACCTTGTCGATGTTGTGGAACTTGGCGCCGTGGCCGTCCCGGTGCGCGGCGAGCGTGAAGTTGCCCTGCTCGTCCGAGGGGAGTGCCGACTTCACGGGGTCCGTGTAGTAGCCGGCGAGGCCGTGGTTGAGGGTCTCGGGGTCCGTGCCCTTCTTGACCAGCACCTCGCCGTTCTTCATGGCGGGCACGTGCAGGAAGCCGATGCCGTCCCTGGTGTCCAGCGCACCCGGTCCGCCCGCCCAGCGGTCGCGGACGCTGTTGCCCTGCTTGTCGGCCTCGCGGTCGGCCAGCACGTTGGTCCACCACAGCGAGTAGACGACGAAGAGGCCCAGCACCAGACCTGCCGTGATCAGCAGCTCACCGAAGAGGCTCACGGCCACGGCGACAGGATGACGGCTCCTGCGCCGTACCGGCGGCGCCGACTCGTCGGCGCGCTCTTCGTGCTCGGTCCTCGCTGCCACCGCACCCGTCCCTGTCGTGATGGTGTTCAGCCGACGAGTGCGTCGGGCTTCCCCTCGCTGCGCGGCCGTTCGTCGACCATCTTGCCCCACACGATCATTCGGTACGTACTCGTGAATTCCGGCGTACACGTCGTCAGCGTGATGTACCTGCCCGGACCGGTGAAGCCGGATCCCTTCGGCACGGCGTCGATCACCGAGACGTTGGACGGCGACGTCTGGGGAAGGATGCTGGTCATCTCGTAGGTGTAGTAAGACTCCTGCGTCTCCACCACGATCGGGTCACCGGGCTTCAGCTTGTTGACGTAGCGGAACGGTTCGCCATGGGTGTTGCGGTGACCCGCGACCGCGAAGTTCCCCTGCTTCGCCGAAGGCATGGCCGTCTCCAGCTTGCCCTCGGCGTAGTGGCCGATCATGCCGCGGTCGAGGACCTTCTCCTTGTCGATGCCCTCGGCGATCGGCGCGACCACGTCCAGCTTCGGGATGTGCATGATGGCGAAGCCCTGGCCCGCCTCGAAGGCGCCCGGTGTGCGCTCGCCGTTCGCCCAGTCGTCCTGGATCTTGTTCGTCTCCCGGCCGGCGATCTGGTCGGCACGGACGTTGGTCCACCACAGCTGGTACGTGACGAACAGGAGCATCAGCACGCCGAAGGTGATGAACACCTCGCCTACGACCCTGCTGGCCACGACGGCCGGGCTGTCCTTGGCCGCGCGGGCGGCACGCCGGGCTTCCAGCCGTGACATGGGGACGGCGGGCTCCGCCGTGTCCCCCTCCGCCGGGCGGCGCGGTTCGGCGCGCCGCTTTCCGCGGCTCCTGGCCGCTCGCCGGCGCTCCGCCCGTCCGCCCGTCGGCAGGGACGCGGCCGAGGAGTCCGGCAGGGGCGTGGTCGGCGGGTCCGGAACCGGAGTGTCGAGGCCGGCACCGGGGGCGGGTCCGGGGCCGTCCGGCTGTGACAGGCGTCGGGTGTCCGCCGTCCGCAGGGCGACGGTCTCGTCGACCCGGGCCGGGGCGGCCTGGACACGGGGCTCGACTGGAGCGGGTCCGGGCACCGGATCCGGCGCCGCGGGGGCCACGGACTCCGGCGGCGCAGAGACCGGCTGAGGGGCCGGTTCCGGCCCTCGCTGCCCGTACCGGTCCCGCTCGTACCCTCCGGGGTCGTACCACTGCCCAGGGGCCTGCTGTGGCCGCTGGGGCCCCTGCGGCGCCGCTGCCGACGGGTCCGGTCCGGCCGCACCGTCCGCCGGGGCGGTCTCCGCGCGGAACCAGGGCGACGTGTGCTGTCCCGGCAGGGGGTCGTTCAGCGGGTCCGCGAGTTGCTCCACCGCCGCCTCGAACGTGCCGTCGGCCTCGTACGCTCCCTGCGCGTACGGGCCGTTCCGCCCGGCATCGGGTTCGGGGCGGAGCCCGGTCACGCCGCGGCCTTGCCCACCACCGGGGCGAGCCCCACCGACCTGGCGACGGCCCCCGTGTACCCGCACTGCGCCAGCCAGTTCGCGAGCATCAGGTGGCCGTGCTCGGTGAGCACCGACTCCGGGTGGAACTGCACTCCCTCCACCGCCAGTTCACGGTGGCGCAGTCCCATGATGATCCCGTCGGCGGTACGCGCGGTGACCTCCAGCTCGGGCGGGACCGTGGCAGGCTCCGCGGCGAGCGAGTGGTAGCGCGTCGCGGTGAACGGCGACGGCAGGCCGGCGAACACGCCCTTGCCCTCGTGCAGCACGGGGGAGGTCTTGCCGTGCAGCAGCTCCGGCGCGCGGTCCACCACGCCGCCGTACGCGACGGCCATCGACTGCATGCCCAGGCATACGCCGAAGACGGGCACACCGGTGCGCGCGCAGTGGTGCACCATGTCGATGCAGACCCCGGCATGCTCGGGCGTGCCCGGTCCCGGCGACAGCAGGACACCGTCGAAGCCGTCCTCGGCGTGTGCCGTGGTCACCTCGTCGTTGCGCACCACCTCGCACTCGGCACCGAGCTGGTAGAGGTACTGGACGAGGTTGAAGACAAAGCTGTCGTAGTTGTCGACGACGAGAATGCGTGCGCTCACTGACCGGTCTCCGCTCCGCCGGTGCCTTCGCCGTCCACCGTCACGTCACCGAACGGGAGCAGGGGCTCCGCCCAGGGGAAGACGTACTGGAAGAGCGCGTAGACAGCGGCCAGGACGAGCACGAGCGACAGGAAGCCCCGCACCCATGTGTTGCCCGGCAGATGCCGCCAGATCCAGCCGTACATGCTGTCCCCTCCGTTCGGTACGGCACCAGACTAAACGGCGGCGGCTCGGACGTGGGTCAGCTGTGGAAAGCCGCGCCCCGGCCGTCCGCCACGCCTGTGGCCCGGCTGTGGACAACCGCGGCCCCCATCGTGGCTCCGGCACCGGCGGGCCCGCGCGGAGGGCTACTCCACGGGCTGTGCGTAATGGAGGTCCACCGTGCCCGAGTAGCCGGGCAGCGTCACCTTGTCGTCCTCCTCGACCTGCCAGCCCAGCCCGTACGCCTTCACGTACAGCTGGTAGTTCTGGATCGCCGTGGAGTCGTCGAGCGCCTGCTTGAGATCACCGGGGTCGCCGACCGCGGTGACCTTGTACGGAGGGGAGTACACCCGGCCCTGCAGGATCAGCGTGTTGCCTACACAGCGCACGGCGCTGGTGGAGATCAGCCGCTGGTCCATCACCTGGATCCCGCGGGCCCCGCCCTCCCAGAGGGCGTTCACGACGGCCTGCAGATCCTGCTGGTGGATGACCAGGTCATTGGGCTGCGGCTCCGGATAGCCGGGATTCGCGGTGGCATCGGGCGGCGCGTCGTCGAGCGTGACGCTGACGGCCTCGCCGGTGAGCTCCGTCGTGCCCGCGGCCTTCTCCAACGCGTCGAGCTCGGCGTCCTCCGCCGCGGTGCTCCCGTCGTCACGCCGGGCGAGCGCGTCGATGTCCGCGCGCACGGAAGCCATCGATCCGTCCAGCTCGGCGTTGTTCTCGCTGCGCTGCTGGATGAGGTCGGAGAGCTTCAGCAGGGAGGAGTCGGTACGGATGTCCGTACCCTTGGCAGTGTTGGCGCTGGTGACGAAGATGAGCCCGGCCAGCGCGAAAACGGCAGCGGTGAGGCTCTGGACCGGCCACCGGGACACTCGCCGGGCCGGACCTTGAGGAGAGTCGGCAGAATTGCTCAACGTACCCTTATCTCCTTAGGCGCCACGGAAGCACTACGCTAACGGACGCCCCGGGGAGGCAGCATTCCCCCTTGCGCCCCGGCGCCAGCCACAGATCCCTGCGCGGTCACGCAGCGCATCGACAGGAGAGTCCCTCGTGCCGAAGTCACGTATCCGCAAGAAGGCAGACTTCACGCCTCCCCCGGAGAGGCAGTCCACCAACATAAAGCTGACCAACCGAAGTTGGGTGGCGCCGGTGATGCTGGCGCTCTTCCTCATCGGTCTGGCCTGGATCGTGGTCTTCTACGTGACCGAGGGCGATCTGCCGATCGACGCCCTGGGCAACTGGAACATCGTGGTGGGCTTCGGCTTCATCGCCGGCGGCTTCGGTGTCTCCACGCAGTGGAAGTAGCCCTGCCCCCACCTCGGCCCTGAGTTACCCACAGAGTTATCCACAATCAGGGGAAAAGGTCAGACGATCTGTGGATAACTTCCGGCGAAGTTGACGCCGGTGTGACTGCACACTCTCGCGTCGCGAGACGGTACGCCCCTTGTCCTGACTGGAAAAACCCAGTTCAGCGACAAGGGGCACAACTGTTCCCCACGCCATGCACAAGATCCGGCACCCTCTGTGGACAACCCTGGCCCCGGAACACCGGATTCTGCTCAGGTGAGCACTGCGGTCCTGGCGAGGACGATCACCACGACCACCACCAGAACCAGCGCACAGGCCCCGTACTGCACGAGGTTCCGGCGCTCGCGCGGCGCGTGCACCATGGCGATCGCGATCAGGGCACCCGCGACCAGGCCGCCGATATGGGCCTGCCAGGCGATGGCGCCCCACGGGTTGAAGGTGAAGATCAGGTTCACCACGAGGAGTGCGATCAGCGGCCGCATGTCGTAGTTCATCCGGCGCATCAGGACCGCTGTGGCCCCCAGCAGACCGAAGACGGCACCGGAAGCACCGAGCGAGCCCTGCCCCGGATCGGAGATCCAGTACGTGAGGGCGCTGCCCGCGAGGCCCGACAGCACGTAGAGCAGCAGATAGCGGACGCGGCCGAGCGCGGCTTCCAGCGGCCCGCCGAGCCACCACAGCCCCAGCATGTTGAAGGCGATGTGCCACACCTCCTGGTGCAGGAACATCGACGTCACCAGGCGGTACCACTGGCCTTCGGCCACTCCCTCGAGGCCGGACGGCTGGTTACCCGAGTAGGCGCGGCCGAACAGCAGCAGATCGTCGAGCAGCGGGCGCCCGGCGACGGAGACGGCGATGAACACCGCGAGATTGATGCCGAGCAGGATCTTGGTGACCAGCCTCGGGTCGCTCGCGACGGCGCCGCCCGCCAGGGTGCGCGGCCGGTTCGCCGCCGGATGATGACCCGTGCCGGAGCCCTCCCTGACGCAGTCCGGGCACTGGAAGCCGACCGACGCGTCGATCATGCAGTCGGTGCAGATCGGCCGCTCGCACCGGACACAGCGGATCCCCGTCTCCCGGCCCGGATGTCTGTAGCACGTGGCCGGGCCGTTCGCGGCCCCGTCCTGGTCCTTCGGCGGCTGCTGCTCCATCGGTCACGGCCCCTTCGGTCCTCGTCCGTGGAGGCGGCGCACCTGCGTCCGCCCCGCTCGCCCGTTATGTAACAGTACGGACGAACAGGGCGGTAGGTTCCCGGATTCCGGGGTCGACAGTCCCGACGCCGACCGGCGCGGGGGCGGAGATCAGCGGGTCTCGATGACGACCGACTCGATCACCACGTCCTGCACCGGGCGGTCCGTACGCGGATTGGTCGCGGTCGCCGCGATGGTGTCCACGACCTTCCTGCCCGCGTCGTCGGTGACCTCGCCGAAGATCGTGTGCTTGCCGGTGAGCCAGGCCGTGGGCGACACCGTCAGGAAGAACTGCGAGCCGTTGGTGCCCGGACCCGCGTTGGCCATCGCCAGCAGGTACGGCTTGTTGAACGCGAGGTCGGGGTGGAACTCGTCGCCGAACTCGTATCCCGGCCCGCCCGTACCGTTGCCCAGCGGGTCGCCGCCCTGGATCATGAAGCCGCTGATGACGCGGTGGAAGACAGTGCCGTCGTACAGCTTGTCCGTGGACTTCTTGCCCGTGACCGGGTCGGTCCACTCACGCTCACCCTGGGCGAGCTCGACGAAGTTCTTGACCGTCTTGGGCGCGTGGTTCGGCAGAAGCCGGATCTCGATGTCGCCTTGGCTGGTCTTCAAGGTGGCGTACAGCTGCTCGGCCACGATCTGCCTTCCGTGAGTCTTCTCTGACGACCACCGATCCTTGCACGGGGCACCCCCGCCGCCCCCCGATCGACGCCCCAAGAACGGGCGGCACTCACCTTGTTGCCCACTTTCCTGCACCCTTCCCACACTTCCTGCGGGATGGATGCGGCCAAGTGCGCGGCGCCGCGGCGCACACCGACACGAACCATGGCATCGTCGTCGGCACGCTCCCCCTGCACCGCATTGCCCCCAGAATGCCGTTCATGACCCGGATGCCCGTCCCATCTGGCGCTCAAGGCCTCAGCAGGCATGATTTCGACATGGGTGGATAGGCGGAGTACCTACCCGCCACCAAGGAGGAGGATCCCGTGACCCGCATCGACAGCGTGCGCGCCGCAACCTACTCGGCGAAGGACAGCGCGCAGCACGCCGCGGAAGTGGTGGCGCCCTACGCCGACACGGCCAAGGAACAGGCCGCGCACTACGCGCAGGAGGCTCGTGCCCTGCTCGCGCCCAAGGTGTCGAAGGCAGCCGCGCAGGCCCGCGTCCAGTACGGCGCGCATCTCGCGCCCCGCATCGAACAGGCACGTACCCATGTGCCCCCCAGGGTCGACGAGGCCGCACACCGCGCCGCCGTCCGCACCCGGCGGGTCGCCCGGAGCGCAGCCGACTACACCGTGCCGCGTGTCGAGCACGCGGTGGCGGCGGCCCAGCCCATGGCGGAGGAGGCCACCGCCCGCAGCGCCGCCGCACTGGCCGCACTGCGTGGTCAGGTGACGGCCAAGGAGATCCGAAAGATCGTCAGGAAGCACGAGCGGCGTGCCAGGGCCGGCCGTGTGGCCAAGGGAGTACTCGTCCTGGGCGCACTGGCGGGCGGCGCCTTCGCCGCCTGGAAGTGGTGGGACAAGCAGGCCAACCCCGACTGGCTGGTCGAGCCTCCCGCCCCCACCGAGGTGGCCGACGACCGGGCACCTCTGGCCTCGGTCGACGGCAGCGTCCCGACCGTGCTCGACCCGGAGGTCCGGGCCAAGCAGGACGAGGACGAGGCCGGAGCGGACAACGCGGAGGGCACCGACCGCGACGAGCACCGCTGAGCACTCGGCACACGAGAGGGGCGCCGGAGGACCGCACGGTCCTCCGGCGCCCCTCTCGCCGTAGTGCTCGGTGGCCCGATGTTCCCGCTCGCGGAACTGACCGAGCCGGCCGCCCCCGTCGTACCGACCTCGGAAAAGACACCGCGGGAAGGATCGACGGGACCTGGCTGTACGTGACCGACGGCGCCGGATTCTTCGGCCGGCCGGTACGGGCGGGTGCCGAGCCGCAGACCACCGTGACCGAGCCGCACGCCTGAAGCAGGTAGGGGCAGGATGGGGACGAAACACCCCATACTCTCTGCCCCATCCATGACAGAACGCCCCTGACCTGCTGAAAACAGGTCAGGGGCGTTGGTTGTGGAGCCTAGGAGATTCGAACTCCTGACATCTGCCTTGCAAAGGCAGCGCTCTACCAACTGAGCTAAGGCCCCGGGAAAAGCCGACAGTACCGGACACATCGGTGCCGCGACATCCGTCGCAGAACAGAGTACCGGGTGACCCCCTGAATCTTGCAAAAGGATTGGGTCTCCCGGTCCGCAACGGCTCTCCGTAAGATGCACGACAAGGTTCGCAGCAGCGAAGCCGCAGCGAAGGGGAGACGCAATGGACGCAGCGCAACAAGAGGCGACGGCTAGAGCCCGGGAGCTCCAGCGCAGCTGGTACGGGGAGCCTCTGGGGGCGCTCTTCCGCAGGCTGATCGACGATCTCGGCCTGAATCAGGCCCGGCTCGCCGCGGTGCTCGGGCTGTCCGCGCCCATGCTGTCCCAGCTGATGAGCGGCCAGCGGGCCAAGATCGGCAACCCCGCGGTCGTCCAGCGTGTCCAGGCCCTTCAGGAGCTCGCCGGACAGGTCGCTGACGGCAGTGCCAGCGCGGGAGAGGCCACCGACCGGATGGAAGAGATCAAGAAGTCCCAGGGCGGTTCGGTTCTGACCGGCACCGGCCAGACGTCCACCACCGGCGGGGCGCCCACGGTCCGGCGCGTGGTCCGTGAGATCCAGTCGCTGCTGCGGTCGGTCGCCGCCGCCGGCGACATCATCGATGCCGCGGACTCCCTCGCCCCCACCCACCCCGAACTGGCAGAGTTCCTCAGGGTGTACGGAGCTGGGCGCACCGCCGACGCGGTCGCGCACTACGAAGGCCACCAGAGCTAGAGAGGTCCCGGGTTGCCGGGTCCTGTCCGGCAGGACCCTGGCAGGTATCCCGACGGCCGGGACACGAGCCGACACCGGAACGGGGAGCGGGCGCAGCGCAATGGGTGAGGTATTCGCTGGTCGGTACGAGCTGATCGATCCGATCGGACGGGGTGGGGTCGGGGCCGTCTGGCGCGCCTGGGACCACCGGCGCCGCAGGTATGTGGCCGCCAAGGTCCTGCAGCAGAGCGACGCGCACACGCTGCTGCGCTTCGTCCGCGAGCAGGCGCTGCGGATCGAGCACCCGCACGTCCTGGCTCCCGCCAGCTGGGCGGCCGACGACGACAAGGTCCTGTTCACGATGAACCTGGTCAGCGGCGGATCGCTGGCCCATGTCATCGGCGACTACGGGCCGTTGCCCCCGCGTTTCGTCTGTCTGCTGCTGGACCAGCTGCTGTCCGGGCTGTCCACGGTGCATGCCGAGGGGGTCGTGCACCGTGACATCAAGCCGGCCAACATCCTGATGGAGGCCACCGGAACGGGCCGGCCGCATCTGCGGCTCTCCGACTTCGGCATCTCGATGCGCAAGGGCGAACCGCGTCTGACCGAGACCAACTACGTCGTGGGCACGCCCGGTTACTTCGCTCCCGAGCAGATGATGGGCGCGGAACCCGACTTCCCCGCGGACCTGTTCGCCGTCGGTCTCGTCGCGCTCTATCTGCTGCAGGGCCAGAAGCCCGACTCCCAGGCCCTCATCGAGTACTTCGCCGCGCACGGCACCCCGGGTGCGCCCCAGGGCGTGCCCGAGCCGCTGTGGCAGGTGCTCGCCGGGCTGCTGCAGCCGGACCCGCAAGCCCGTTTCCGGACGGCCACGGGAGCGCGCAAGGCGCTGACGGCCGCCGTCGAGATGCTGCCGGACGCCGGGCCGGACGAGGAACCGGTGGAGGTCTTCGACCAGATCGGTCCCCTGCCCGCCGGATTCGGCCCCGACGGCCCCGTACGGGCCCCCCGGGCGCCCGTACAGTCACTCGGTGGACCACAGGCGCCTCAGGCTTCACAGCAGCCACAGGGCACCGGGCAGCAGCCCTACACGCCACCGCCCTCGATGTCGGAGACGGGCAGCTTCCACCTCGCCCCACCCCCGCAGTCCGCACAGCTGCCCCAGCAGGGGCAGCCTCGGACCCCGTCGACCCCGGTCCCGGCACACGCGGCCCGGCCCTTCGCCGCTGCCGCACCGGACCTCGCGCAGGCCCCCACGGCAGCGGTCCAGCACGGGGCGGTGCCCACCCGTGCCTACACGACCCCGCACCAGCAGGCTCCGCACCCCGGTGCGGCCGTCGCGCCACCGGCTCCCGCCGCGCACGTGTCCCCCCGAACGCGCCCGGGACCGCCCCCGAAGGTGGCGATCCCGGTGCTGTTCGTCGCGCTGATCTGCTTCGCGGTCGGCATCTGGGCGCTGACCCAGGCCTGACCGCCGCACAGCCGCACGGCCGCAGAGCCTGACCGGCCGCCAGGCCTGACCGGCTACCGGCCCTGGCCTGCGCGGCCCGCCGGGCGGGCGGGCTACCAGGCCTGGGGCGGCCCGCCGAACGGCGGCTGCCCGTCCGCGACCGGCTGCACGGCGGCGGCGGGTACGGTCCGGCGTCTGGCCAGCAGCGTCCACGCCCCGAGTCCGAGCACCAGCACGGTTCCCGCGCCGATTCCCGCCGCGGCCACGATCTTCATCGTGTCGCTCCTGCCGGCATCGAGCGCGCTCTGCCCGTTCTTGGCCATGTCCCTGTCGCCGTCGGTGACTCCGAAGACGCCGGCGTCCCCCTGGTAGGGCGTCGTCCCGGCCTCGTTGAGCACGTTGATCTTGAGCGTCAGCCCGATGGGCGTGTCGCCGAAGTGCTCCGCGACCTTCGGACTCAGTGTCACCGACAGGTAGTACCAGCCGGCGAACCGCATGGCGCTGACGGCCGAGGCCGAGGCATAGCGGTTCTCGTACCTCACCGGCGGCAGCGGATCCAGAGCCACGGACGTGGGCTTCCCCGCGTAGGACAGCGTCGCGTCGTCGACATGGCCGTGCGCCGGGTTGTCCAGCGCCACCGCGAGGGCGTTGCCGAGGAACTCCGTCGACTTGTTGTTGTTGCTGAGCGCCGCCGTGGCGAAGATCTGCTGGTCCCAGTCCACCGGAACCCGGTAGAACCGCGTCTGGCCGGGCGCGACGGTGTCCACCCACTCGCCGGAATCCAGGCTCGTCGCGTCGTAGTAGCTGCTGCCGCCGGTCCGCTTCTGCTTCCCTGAGGGCGGGGTCGGCGAGGCGGAGGGCCAGTTCTCCGGTGCCTCGGTCGGGGGCGTGTCACCGTCCTTGAGCGCCGGTTCCGTCTCGACCCGCAGCTCCAGGTCCCACGGGTCCGCAGCCGATGTGGCCTTGCTCTCCCGCTCGATCAGCACGTTGTAGGTACCGGCCGCGCCGCACGTGGTGCTGTCCTTCTCCACCGTGCGGTGCGCGTACGCGGCGATCGGACGCGGGAATTCCGCCGACTCGAAGACCGCGTCCTCGGAGCTGCACCGCAAGTCGTCGAGATCCCTGACGCTGATCGTGACGCCGTCCCCGTAGGCGACCTGTCCGGCCGTCCTCGGCACGACCACCGCGGAGACGTACGCGTCGGTCCTGTCGTCGAGCTCCAGGCGGTAGTACAGCTTCTCGCCCACCCCGATCGAGCTCTTGTAGACCGCTCCGGGCTTCAGTTCGGACGCTTCGGCGTTCGTCTCCGCGCCCCGGACCTCCGTCGCCGCGGGGTCGAAGGTGTAGGACCCGGGGCCGTCGGCCGCACGCGCCTGGCCCGGCAGCACCGCCACCGCGCACATCGCCGCGAGCGACGCCAGCGTCACCCGGCCCCTGTTGCGCTGCCTGTTCACGCGCTTCCCCTCGTCGTCTGCGTGCCGGCCCCGCGGCGGCGGCTGCGTACGAAGACGAGCCCCGCGATCAAGGCGGCTGCCGCGCCCGCTCCGGCAGCGGTCGCGATGCCGGTCCATCCTGCCCCGCCCGTACCGCTGCTGTCTGCGGCCACAGTCGAATCACGGCTATTGCCCTGCTCCGCTCTGCCGTCGTCCATCGCCGGTACGGGTGCTCCCTGCTGCGGACCCGCCGGCGCCTCGCCGAGGACCGCGACGCGCAGCACCACACCGATGCGCGGGTCCAGCTTCCGCACCGGCCGTACCAGCCGGGTGTCCGTGCAGCCCCGGGGCGGGTCGGCGCCGTACACCCGGAGGCCGGCCGGACAGCCGTCGGGCAGCGCGTCCACCACGGTGGCGACGGCCGTACGCGCGCTCTCCATCCGGGTGCGGCCCGTGCCGTCGTCGCCCGGGGAGCCCGAGGAGTCGAGCACCCCGACGAGACCACCGCCTCCCCCGAACCGACCCGGCCGCCCTTCACGCCCGGCCCGCGGGTGCCGCCGCGGCGGGCAGCGTCCCCACCAGCAGGGCGAGCAGCGCCCCGCATGACATGAGCCCCGCCGTCGCCGTACGACGACGGTTCCCCGCCCTCTTCCGTGCCCTCACCGAAGCCCCCTCGGCCCACACATCCCGACTGCTTTGCTTACGCAAGCCGACTATTTGCCGATGTGAACTCAAGGGGACGGCCGTCACGGTCCCGCAACAGGAGTCCGGTCAACGAAAAGCCCCGGCCGCTCAGCGACCGGGGCTCATAACAGACTGTTCCGTCTCACACACCCGAACCTGCGGGCACGGAGTCGGTCGCCTCCGTCCACAGATCCTGCTCGGCGCGATCCGCCTGGATCTGGCGGTACACGAGGAGCCCGCCGATGGCAGCCAGTGCGACCAGGAGAAGCTTCTTCACCGCGCGACCTCGTCTTTCCTTGGCGTAAGGGACTTCTGCCGCCCGACTATACACACCGACCGATACCGATCGGTTACCTCCCCGTGCCCTCACCGGCGCCCCGATCGGGCCTTCACCGAGGCCGCCGGCCACCCCCGGATCAGCTCGTCCGAGCCGGTTGAACCATAGGAGTGGTGTTCATCGGAAGATCGGCGCAGCGGGGGCGTCGCTCCCGGAATCCGAGGGCCATCTCCACATCATCGGAAAGGTAAGCAAACAGGACCACCTGAAAGCGAGGGGCCATGAGCACCTTCAGGGTCAAGAGCGTCTGGACCGCCTTCATCACCGCCTTCTTCGCACTTCTCGCGTCACTGGGCCTCGCCACCGCCCAGGCCGCGGCCGCGGAGCCGACGACCACGATCCAGGAGCACACGGGTGCGACCGCGGCAACCGCGACCACCCCGTCGGTGCGATGGACCCTTCCGCGTGACAGGGCACTGCCACCCACGATGAAGCAGCGCATCCGCGCCGAGGCACACGGATCCTCACCGGCCACCCGGCAACTGTCCGCCGACACGACCGACGCCGCGCACGCGACGAACGGCACCCGCTCCACCCACGGCGGCACGCCGGCCGGGGACTCGTCCCCCCTGCCGCCCTGAGCGCCCTGAGAGCGCCTCACCCGACACACAGGGCCCCTGGTTCCGGTTCACGCCGGCAGGGGCCTTTTCCACGCCCCAGCACCGCCCCTGAGCCGCCCTCAGCGGCACAGGAACTCATCCGTGCCGGGAAACGGCAGCCGGTACGTCTCCCCCGAGCGCCCCTGTCCGGAAGTCGGCCTCCGTACGGACGGAAGGGCCCTGGGTGAGCCGTCGGACGCACATGGGCCCCGTACATGCCGAAGGCCCCCCACCGTTCCCGGTGGGGGGCCTTCGTGCTGGTGGGGCTAACAGGATTTGAACCTGTGGCCTCATCCTTATCAGGGATGCGCTCTAACCAACTGAGCTATAGCCCCGCCGCGCTGTGCGCTGACTTCTGAAGATTAGCGCACGTCGGGGCCAGTCCCAAAATCGATACCCGGCGTCCTACTCGTCCTCGGCCAGAGTGAGCTCCACGCCCCCCACGAAGCCGGCCGACAAGTTGTAGATGAACGCGCCCAGCGTGGCCAGCGCGGTGGCCAGCACCACATCGATCACCGCGATGACCGAGGTGAAGATGAGGACGCGCGGCAGCGACAGGAACGACTGCAGATCGAAGCCGTTGCTCTCGTTCGAACCGGTGGCCTCGCTGATGGTGCCGCCGACGGTGTCGAAGACGCCCATCGCGTCCATCACCATCCACAGCACCGCGGCCGCCACCACCGTGCAGATGCCGAGCGCGATGGACAGCAGGAAGCTGACCTTCATCACCGACCACGGATCGGCCTTCGCCACCCGCAGCCGCGCCTTACGGGTACGCGGAGTGGTCCGCGCCCCCGTCCGGGGCAACCGGGTCGCCTGTACGCCGCCCACGCCCTGTGCTCCGCCCTGTGTGCCGCCAGCCTGCGTACCGTCCGCGGGGGACGGGTACGCCTGAGGCGGGTGATAGGGCCCCGCCTTGCCCGTTGCGGGCTCACGTTCGCCGGGCAACGGCCCGGTCGCGTACCCCTCGTACTGGGGCTGAGGTCCCCGAGTGTCCGTCACAGTGCCCCCTTGGGAGTCCGTGGCAGAGCCACGGGCACCGTTCGCTCCAGCTCCGGAAGCGGCCGAACCGGCGCCCGTGGCTCCACTCACGCTCTACTCCTCGTGCTCCCCTGCCGAAGGCTCCGTGCCCTCGACTGTGCCCTCGACCACGTTCTCGGCATGAGCCTCGACCGTGTTGCCTTCGGCCTCGTCGGTCCCGTCGACCTCTTCGGCCTCGTGACCGGCCTCGGCGTTGCGCGCGATGCCGACGACGGCATCACGCTTGCCCAGATTGATCAGTTGGACGCCCATGGTGTCACGGCCCGTCTCCCTGACTTCATTGACTCGCGTACGAATCACACCACCGCCGAGCGTGATGGCGAGGATCTCGTCCGTCCCCTCGACCACCAGCGCGCCGACGAGCAATCCGCGGTCCTCCACGATCTTCGCGGCCTTGATGCCCAGACCGCCACGACCCTGGACCCGGTACTCGTCGACAACGGTCCGCTTCGCGTACCCGCCGTCGGTGGCAGTGAACACGAACGTACCGGGACGGACAACATTCATCGAGAGCAACTCGTCGCCCTCGCGGAAGCTCATGCCCTTCACGCCCGAAGTGGCACGGCCCATCGGGCGCAGTGCGTCGTCCGTCGCGGTGAACCTGATCGACTGGGCCTTCCTGCTGATGAGCAGCAGGTCGTCCTCGGCCGACACCAGCTCCGCGCCGATCAGCTCGTCGTCCGCGCCGCTCTCCGTCTCCCGGAGGTTGATCGCGATGACGCCACCGGAACGCGGGGAGTCGTAGTCCTTCAGCGAGGTCTTCTTCACCAGGCCGCCCTTGGTCGCCAGGACCAGGTACGGCGCCGCGTCGTAGTCACGGATCGCCAGGATCTGCGCGATCTGCTCGTCCGGCTGGAAGGCCAGCAGGTTCGCGACGTGCTGACCGCGCGCGTCCCGGCCGGCGTCCGGCAGCTCGTAGGCCTTGGCCCGGTACACACGGCCCTTGTTCGTGAAGAACAGCAGCCAGTGGTGCGTCGTCGACACGAAGAAGTGGTCGACGATGTCGTCTTCCCTGAGCTTCGTACCGCGCACGCCCTTGCCGCCGCGCTTCTGCGAGCGGTAGTCGTCCGTCTTCGTGCGCTTCACGTAGCCGCCGCGGGAGATCGTGACGACGATGTCCTCCTCGGCGATCAGGTCCTCGATGGACATGTCGCCGTCGAAGGGCACGAGCTTGGAACGCCGGTCGTCGCCGAACTTCTCGACGATCGCCGCCAGCTCCTCGCTGACGATCTGCCGCTGCCGCTCGGGCGACACCAGGATCGCGTTGTACTCGTTGATCTTCGCCTGGAGCTCGTCGTGCTCGGCGGTGATCTTCTGGTGCTCCAGCGCGGCCAGCCGGCGAAGCTGCATCTCCAGGATCGCGTTCGCCTGGATCTCGTCGATCTCCAGCAGGCCCATCAGGCCCTCACGCGCGATCTCCACGGTGTTGCTGCGCCGGATGAGAGCGATGACCTCGTCGATCGCGTCCAGGGCCTTGAGCAGGCCGCGCAGGATGTGCGCCCGCTCCTCGGCCTTGCGCAGCCGGAACTGCGTGCGCCGGACGATGACCTCGATCTGGTGCGTCACCCAGTGGCGGATGAACGCGTCGATCGACAGCGTGCGCGGCACCCCGTCGACGAGCGCCAGCATGTTCGCGCCGAAGTTCGTCTGCAGATCGGTGTGCTTGTACAGGTTGTTCAGGACGACCTTGGCGACCGCGTCCCGCTTCAGCACGACGACCAGGCGCTGGCCGGTGCGCGAGGACGTCTCGTCGCGGACGTCCGCGATCCCGCCGACCTTGCCGTCCTTCACCAGGTCGGCGATCTTCTGCGCGAGGTTGTCGGGGTTGGTCTGGTACGGAAGCTCCGTGACCACCAGGCACTGACGGCCCTGGATCTCCTCGACCGCCACAACCGCGCGCATCGTGATGGAGCCACGGCCCGTGCGGTACGCGTCCTCGATGCCCTTGCGGCCCACGACGAGCGCGCCGGTCGGGAAGTCCGGGCCCTTGATGCGTTCGAGCAGGGCCTCCAGGAGCTGCTCGTGCGAAGCCTCCGGGTGCTCCAGGTACCACTGCGCACCGGCCGCGACCTCGCGCAGGTTGTGCGGCGGGATGTTGGTGGCCATACCGACCGCGATGCCCGCCGAACCGTTGATCAGCAGGTTCGGGAAGCGCGCCGGGAGGACCACCGGCTCCTGGTTGCGACCGTCGTAGTTGTCCTTGAAGTCGACGGTCTCCTCGTCGATGTCCCGGACCATCTCCATGGACAGCGGCATCATCTTGCACTCGGTGTACCGCATCGCTGCGGCCGGGTCGTTGCCCGGGGAACCGAAGTTGCCGTTGGAGTCCACCAGCGGCATGCGCATCGACCAGTGCTGCGCCAGTCGCACGAGCGCGTCGTAGATCGAGGAGTCGCCGTGCGGGTGGTACGTACCCATGACGTCACCGACGACACGGGCGCACTTGTAGAAGCCCTTCTCGGGCCGGTAGCCGCCGTCGTACATCGCGTACAGCACCCGGCGGTGGACGGGCTTGAGACCGTCCCGTACGTCGGGCAGGGCGCGCGACACGATGACGGACATCGCGTAGTCGAGGTAGGAGCGCTGCATCTCCGTCTCGAGCCCCACGGGCTCGACACGCATGCCCACACCCGCCGCGGCGGGCTCCTCTTCAGGTGTCACAGGGGTGTTCTCGTCGGCCATTGCTGGTCAAAGTCCTTTCGAGCTGCGGCTTGCTTGTACGGCCGACTCAGATGTCGAGGAAGCGGACGTCCTTGGCGTTGCGCTGGATGAACGAGCGCCGCGCCTCGACGTCCTCACCCATGAGCACCGAGAACAGGTCGTCGGCCTGCGCCGCGTCGTCCAGCGTGACCTGGCCGAGCACCCGGTGGTCGACGTCCATGGTCGTGATGCGCAGCTCCTCGGCGTTCATCTCGCCGAGACCCTTGAAACGCTGGATCAGGTCTTCCTTGATCCGCTTGCCGTTCTGCTTGCCGAGCGCCACCAGGGCGTCGCGCTCCCGGTCGGAGTACGCGTACTCGAAGTCGTCCCGGCCCCACTTGATCTTGTAGAGCGGCGGGCGCGAGAGGTACACGTGCCCGGACTCGACCAGCGGCCGCATGAACCGGAACAGGAACGTCAGCAGCAGCGTGTTGATGTGCTGGCCGTCGACGTCGGCGTCCGCCATCAGGATGATCTTGTGATAGCGGAGCTTCTCGATGTCGAAGTCCTCGTGGACCCCGGTGCCGAAGGCCGAGATCAGTGCCTGGACCTCGGTGTTCTGCAGGATCTTGTCGATCCGGGCCTTCTCGACGTTCAGGATCTTGCCCCGGATGGGCAGGATCGCCTGGTACATCGGGTTGCGGCCGGACTTCGCCGAGCCGCCGGCGGAGTCACCCTCGACGATGAAGATCTCGCACTTGGTGGGGTCGTTCGACTGACAGTCGCTCAGCTTGCCGGGCAGCGAGGCGCTCTCCAGCAGCCCCTTGCGCCGGGTCAGGTCACGTGCCTTGCGGGCCGCGACACGCGCCGTGGAGGCCGCGATGCCCTTGCGGATGATGTCGGCGGCCTCGTTGGGGTTCCGGTCGAACCAGTCCGTCAGCTGCTCGTGGACGACCTTCTGCACGAAGGTCTTGGCCTCCGTGTTGCCCAGCTTGGTCTTCGTCTGGCCCTCGAACTGCGGCTCGCCCAGCTTCACCGAGATGATCGCCGTCAGGCCCTCGCGGACGTCCTCGCCCGTGAGGTTGTCGTCCTTCTCGCGCAGCAGTTTCTTGTCGCGCGCGTACCGGTTGACCAGCGAGGTCAGCGCCGCGCGGAAGCCCTCCTCGTGCGTACCGCCCTCGTGCGTGTGGATCGCGTTGGCGAAGGAGTAGACCCCCTCCGTGTACTGCGTGTTCCACTGCATCGCGATCTCGGCCGAGAGGAGTCGCTCCTTGTCCTCGGCCTCGATGTCGATCACCGACCGGTGAATGACGTCGCCCTTGCGGGAGTTCAGGTACTTCACGAAGTCGACGATGCCGTCCTCGTAGTGGTACGTGACCGTCCGGGTCGGCTCCTCGTCGGGAACCTCGACCGCGTCGACGCTGTCCGCGCCCGCCGTCGCCTTCGCCGACTCACGCTCGTCCGTGAGCTTGAGGGTGAGGCCCTTGTTGAGGAACGCCATCTCCTGGAAGCGGCGCGAAAGGGTCTCGAAGGAGTACTCGGTGGTCTCGAAGACGTCCCCGTCGGCCCAGAAGGTGACGGTCGTACCGGTCTCCCCGGTGGCCTCGTGACGGGCCAGCGGCGCTGTCGGGACACCGAGCTTGTAGTCCTGGGTCCAGCGGTGGCCGTCCGTCTTGACCTCTACGGCCACCCGCGTGGACAGGGCGTTGACGACGGACACACCGACGCCGTGCAGACCGCCGGAGACGGCGTAGCCGCCGCCGCCGAACTTGCCGCCGGCGTGCAGGACCGTCAGGACGACCTCGACGGCCGGCTTGCCTTCGGACGGCACGATGCCGACCGGGATGCCGCGGCCGTTGTCGATCACGCGCACCCCGCCGTCGGCGAGGATCGTGACATCGATGGTGTCCGCGTGACCGGCCATCGCCTCGTCGACGGAGTTGTCGACAACCTCTTGCACGAGGTGGTGGAGGCCGCGCTCACCGGTGGAACCGATGTACATACCAGGTCGCTTGCGGACCGCGTCCAGGCCCTCGAGGACCGTGATGGCGCTGGCGTCGTACGAGGCGGTGACCTCGCCGTGCTCGCCGACTGTGGACGGGTTGTTCTCGTTGGGGTTGCCGGAATCGGCCACGAAGCGCCCTTTCTGGCACAGCACAGGCCGTTCTCCGGGCAGGCGGGAGCGGCTGCGTCGTTCGGCTTGTATCGACGACTCCCGCACGGAAGCGGGATTGTCCATCAGTCTACCGGTAGCGCCGACATGAATGGGTGTTTGCCGGTACCTGAGTCCGCATGTGCCGCCCTGAATGAGCGGCTGACGACTCCCCATATCCGGGACGGGGCTCCGGGAGGCTCACGGCGGCATTGAGCGCTTCGGCCTGTCAACCTCTCGCTACGGTGAGGGACGCCTCACCCTCCCGGTCCGGAACGAAGCACCGCATACCCCGGCATACCGGAAGCGTCGGGTCGACACCGGAACGGGACAGAGGGGACGTGAGGAACATCGGGAAACCCCGGGACCCGACCAGGCCCGCGGGGTCGTGGAGCGGCAAAAGGCCTGCTCAGCCGTAGGTGTCGCCCGGGCCCCGGCTCCCGGGGGTCCGCAACGGACCGAACCTGCGCTGCGGGCCTCCCGGCCCCAGCACCTTGATCACGCGCACCGTGCCGTGCCCCAGGTCCGTGTTCAGCCGGGCCACCAACTGCGGCGCCAGCAGCCGCAGCTGTGTCGCCCACGCCGTCGAGTCGCACTGAACCGTCAGCACCCGCTCGGCCGGATCCTCGTCGTACCGCAGCGGCACACAGTGCTTGGCCAGATCGTCCCCGACGATCTGCGGCCACCGGCCCATCACGCCGCCCACCGCCGCCGGGGTCTCCCAGCCGCGCTCGGTGATCAGCCGGTTGATCGCCGATCCCAGAGGCAACGGGTCACGGCCGTCGGACCGTGCCCCGGACCGCAGACCGCCGCCCCGCCTGGACTGCTTCTTCTGCTGGACCGCGGCGCCCCGCGCACGGGCCTGCTCCTTCGCCGCACGCAGTGCCACCCGCGCCAGGTCGACGCCCGACGCCTCGGGCGGCTTCGCCGCCCCGGACAACGGGTCCGAGGACTCCCGGCCCGCTCCCGTACCGCTCACAGCCGTTCCACCGCCCCCGCGGACACCGCGTAGCGCGCGCCCGCCAGCACTCCCGGGACGTCGTCGTCCACCGCGGCCGTCACCAGCACCTGCTCGCCCGGCGCCACCAGCTCCGCCAGCCGTTCACGGCGGCGCGCGTCCAGCTCGGCGAACACGTCGTCCAGCACGAGCACCGGCTCGTTGCCCTCGGTGCGCAGCAGATCGTACGAGGCCAGCCGCAGCGCCAGCGCGTACGACCAGGACTCGCCGTGGCTCGCGTACCCCTTGGCGGGCATTCCGCGCAGTCCCAGCACCAGATCGTCACGGTGCGGGCCGACGAGGGTCACGCCCCGCTCGATCTCCTGCTTGCGGGCCTCGGCGAGCGCCGCCATGACCTGCTCGTACAGCTCGTCGCGGGTGCTCGCGGGCACCACGTCGGCGCCGATCGAGCTGCGGTAGTCGAAAGTGACCGGGCCACCGCCGGGAGCCACGTCCGCGTACGCCTTGTCCGCCAGCGGCTGCAGCGTGGCGACCAGGTCCAGCCGCTGAGCGAGCAGTTCCGCGCCCACGCGGCCCAGGTGCTGGTCCCACACGTCCAGGGTGGACAGGTCCATCGACCGGCCGCCGTGCCGACGGGCCATCGCAGCGGACTTGAGCAGGGTGTTGCGCTGCTTCAGCACCCGTTCGTAGTCGGAGCGGACGCCCGCCATCCGCGGCGAACGCGCCGTGATCAGCTCGTCCAGGAAGCGTCTGCGCTCACCGGGGTCGCCCTTCACCAGGGCCAGGTCCTCGGGGGCGAACAGCACCGTTCGGACGATCCCCAGCACGTCCCGTGGTCTGACCTGCGAGGACCTGTTGATACGGGCTCGATTCGCACGGCCCGGGTTGAGCTCCAGCTCGATCAGCTGGGACCGCTCGCCCTGTGTGACCGCGGCCCGGACGACGGCACGCTCGGCGCCCATCCGGACCAGCGGGGCGTCGGACGACACCCGGTGGCTGCCGAGCGTCGCGAGATAGCCGACCGCCTCGACCAGGTTGGTCTTGCCCTGGCCGTTGGCACCCACGAACGCGGTGACGCCCGGGTCGAGAGGGACCTCGACCCGGGCGTACGAACGGAAGTCGGCCAGCGAGAGATGCGTGACGTGCATGTTCGCCGACCTTCCCTACTCCGTGGTGCGCGTGGTGCTTTTCTGCCGCTTACTTCTTGTTCTCGACCGCGTGGCCGCCGAACTGGTTGCGCAGTGCGGCGATCATCTTCATCTGCGGGGAGTCGTCCTGCCGCGAGGCGAAGCGCGCGAACAGGGACGCGGTGATCGCCGGCAGCGGAACGGCGTTGTCGATGGCGGCCTCGACCGTCCACCGGCCCTCGCCGGAGTCCGCGGCGAAGCCGCGCAGCTTGTCGAGGTGCTCGTCGTCGTCCAGCGCGTTGACCGCCAGGTCGAGCAGCCAGGAACGGATGACCGTGCCCTCCTGCCAGGAGCGGAAGACCTCACGCACGTCCGTGACGGAGTCGACCTTCTCCAGCAGCTCCCAGCCCTCGGCGTAGGCCTGCATCATGGCGTACTCGATGCCGTTGTGAACCATCTTCGCGAAGTGGCCGGCACCGACCTTGCCCGCGTGGACGGAGCCGAAGTCACCCTCGGGCTTCAGCGCGTCGAAGATCGGCTGGACCTTCGCGACGTTCTCGGCGTCGCCGCCGTACATCAGGGCGTAACCGTTCTCCAGGCCCCAGACGCCACCGGAGACGCCGCAGTCGACGAAGCCGATGCCCTTGATCCCCAGCTCGACGGCGTGCTTCTCGTCGTCCGTCCAGCGGGAGTTCCCGCCGTCCACGACGATGTCACCCGGGGAGAGCAGCTCGGCCAGCTCGTCGACGGTGGACTGGGTCGCGGCACCTGCCGGAACCATCACCCACACGACGCGGGGGCCCTTGAGCTTGCCCACGAGCTCTTCGAGGCTGTGGACATCCGCGACGTCCGGGTTGCGGTCGTAACCGATGACGGTGTGGCCTGCGCGGCGGATGCGCTCACGCATGTTGCCGCCCATCTTGCCGAGGCCGACGAGACCGAGCTCCATCAGAGATTCCTTAAGCGTTGTGCCGATTCGTACCCAGGACCGAGCCTACGCCCGGGCCGGGGACAGTACGGCGGGCCTGCTCGGCACTGAGCGTGCCCACCGGGACTGCCATGACAGGAAGCGACCGCCGGATCAGCCCGAGAGCCGGACCGGCATGATCAGGTACTTGTACGCGTCGTCCGCCTCGGCGTCGACCGCGGGACGGCCACTGAGCAGGGCCGGCTTGGTGGACGTCGTGAAGGAGAGCTGGGCGACCGGGGAGTCGATCGCGCTGAGCCCGTCCAGCAGGAAGGTCGGGTTGAAGGCGATCGAGATGTCGTCACCCTCCAGCACGGCGTCGACGCGCTCCACAGCCTGTGCGTCGTCGCTGGAACCGGCCTCCAGGATCAGCACGCCCTGCTCGAAGCTGAGCCGCACCGGGGTGTTCCGCTCGGCGACCAGCGCCACACGCTTGACGGCCTCGACGAACGGGGCTGTCTCGATGACCGCCACCGAGTTGAACTCGGTGGGGAAGAGCGTGCGGTACTTCGGCAGGTCGCCTTCGAGCAGACGCGTCGTCGTACGACGGCCCGCACCCTCGAAACCGATGAGGCCCTCTCCGGCACCGGCGCCGGAGAGCGCGAGGGTCACCGTGTCACCGCTGGTCAGCGCCTTGGCGGTGTCCAGGAGCGTCTTGGCGGGCACCAGGGCCACGGCCGAGGCGTCCGGGTTCTCCGGCTTCCACAGGAACTCGCGGACCGCGAAGCGGTAGCGGTCGGTGGAGGCGAGGGTGACGGTGTCGCCCTCGATCTCGATACGGACGCCCGTCAGGACGGGCAGCGTGTCGTCGCGGCCGGCCGCGATGGCGACCTGGGCGGCGGCGGAGGCGAAGACCTCACCGGGGACGGTGCCCGTCGCGGTGGGCATCTGCGGCAGTGCCGGGTACTCCTCCACAGGCAGGGTGTGGAGGGTGAACCGCGAGGAGCCGCAGACCACCGTGGCCCGTACACCGTCGGTGGAGATCTCCACCGGGCGGTTCGGAAGGGCGCGGCAGATGTCGGCGAGCAGCCGGCCGGAGACCAGCACCGTGCCGTCCTCCTCGACCTCGGCGTCCACCGAGACCTTGGCCGAGACCTCGTAGTCGAAGCTCGAGAAGCTGAGGGCACCGTCCCCAGCCTTCAGCAGAAGGCCCGCGAGAACGGGCGCCGGCGGACGGGCCGGGAGGCTGCGGGCCACCCAGGCCACCGCCTCCGCGAGTACATCGCGCTCCACCCGGATCTTCACCGGAACCGCCTCCTGCTGTTGCTCGCTCGCCCTGCTGGCCTTCGTCGTCTGGTCGGGGGTCTCCCCGCCGAAGAGCTGGGGAGGCCGCCGGGGTCCAGTCTGACGTACGACGCCGACACTCGTTGCTGCTCGGGGTCAAGTCGCACCAAGAGGTTCGCGGAGCTCGCCACCCAAGTTGTGCACAGGCCCCACTTCGAAGCGGATTCCTGGCTAACTCTGAGTGGTAGTAGTAGTAGGCCCTGTGGAAACGGTGGATAACGTCATTTGCCCAGGTCAGAAGTGGTTTTTTGTCCACCGACCCTGTGGGTGACACCGGTGGACAACCAGGCGCTTCTGTGGACACACGAAAGTTCTGCACACCCGATGCACAGGCGGGGGCTACTTCTCCCCAGGGCTGTCCCCAGCTTTACCCACGTTCCCCACAGCTCAACCAGGGGTCCTGGTGTGACGCCTTTCACTCTCGGCAGTGAAAGGCGATGTTGGGTTGCCGAACAGTGGACAGTCCTGTGGGGAACCAGGGGAAAGCTGGGGACAACACGGTCCAGCCTGTGGGCTGCCGGTGGACAACGCCGACGTACCCCTGGGGACCAAAAGTTTGTCCACAGGCTGTGGATCATCGTTGACCACAAATCCCCAGGGGTGTGACCTGGCCTGATGGAGTATCGGCAGCGGCACCTGTGGATGCAATCTGGACAACTTCCCAGTCCCCAGGCTGTGGACGCCCATTTCCTCGCCTACCTGTGGAGAAGGGGCCTGTCGAGGCCCGTATTCGAACAGCTGACGTGCTCCATGAGGAGCCGACCAGGTACGGAAAGGGCCCGCGGAAGCCGCTCGGACACCCCGGAGACCCCCCGAGGGACCCGTTTCCAGGGCTGCCGGGTGCGCGCACGAGGCTGCTGGTGAAACGGAAAGGCGCATCCGAGGACGGGTGGAAGTCCTCGGAGGCGCCTTGTTCCGTGCGTGGTGCGGGGTGGCCGTACCGGCCCGTCAGCTGTTCTTGATGCGGTTGGTGAGCTCGGTGACCTGGTTGTAGATGGAGCGCCGCTCGGCCATCAGCGCACGGATCTTCCGGTCGGCGTGCATCACCGTCGTGTGGTCGCGCCCACCGAACTGTGCGCCGATCTTCGGCAGGGACAGGTCCGTCAGCTCGCGGCACAGATACATGGCGATCTGGCGCGCCGTCACCAGGACGCGACTGCGCGAGGATCCGCAGAGGTCCTCGACCGTCAGCCCGAAGTAGTCGGCGGTCGCCGCCATGATGGCCGGCGCGGTGATCTCGGGGGCGGAGTCCTCTCCGCCGGGGATCAGGTCCTTGAGCACGATCTCGGTCAGCCCGAGGTCCACCGGCTGCCGGTTCAGACTGGCGAAGGCGGTGACGCGGATGAGCGCGCCTTCGAGCTCGCGGATGTTGCGCGAGATCCGGGACGCGATGAACTCGAGCACCTCGGGCGGGGCGTTGAGCTGCTCCTGCACGGCCTTCTTGCGGAGGATCGCGATACGCGTCTCCAGCTCGGGCGGCTGCACGTCGGTGGTGAGACCCCACTCGAACCGGTTGCGCAGCCGGTCCTCCAGCGTCACCAGCTGCTTCGGCGGCCGGTCGGAGGACAGCACGATCTGCTTGTTGGCGTTGTGGAGCGTGTTGAACGTGTGGAAGAACTCCTCCTGCGTCGACTCCTTGCTCGCGAGGAACTGGATGTCGTCGACCAGGAGGATGTCCACGTCGCGGTAGCGCTTGCGGAAGGTGTCGCCCTTGCCGTCGCGGATCGAGTTGATGAACTCGTTGGTGAACTCCTCGGAGCTCACGTACCGGACCCGGGTGCCCGGGTAGAGGCTCCGCGCGTAGTGGCCGATGGCATGGAGCAGATGGGTCTTGCCGAGCCCCGACTCCCCGTAGATGAACAGGGGGTTGTACGCCTTCGCGGGTGCCTCGGCGACGGCGACGGCCGCGGCGTGCGCGAAGCGGTTGGAAGCCCCGATGACGAAGGTGTCGAAGAGGTACTTCGGATTCAGCCGGGCGTGCGGCTCACCGGGGCCGGGCGCCGAGGGCGACGGAGCGCCCATCGGGCCGCCGGCACGGCCGGTGCCCGGGCCGACCTGACGGTGCTGAGGCTGCTGGTCCTGAAGGTCGTGGCGGTCGCGCCCGTCACGCGGCTGCTCGTAGCCCTGGTGCTCGGGCTGCTGCGGCCGGTAGTCGTGCTGAGGCTGCTGGGGCCGTGTGCTCGCGTACGGGTCGCGGTCCTGGTAACCGCCGTGCCGGGGCTGCCACAGATCCTCCTGCGCCCGGGGCCAGGCACCGGGTTCGGGTCGCTGCTGCTGGTAGTCCGGGTAGGCGGGACGGGCCGTCGGCATGCCGTCGTCGGAGGGCCGGTGGCCGTATCCGTCGTAGGCGTCGTGGTGCGGGGGCTCGTCGCGCGGCGGTCCCTGGTATCGGTGGGCCTGCTGCCCCTGGTGCATGGGCGGCGCGGGCGGGGAGGGGGGCTCGGCGGCGGAGTCGTCGACCGTGATCGCGATCCGGATCGGCCGGCCGCACTCACGGGTGAGCGTCTCGCTGATGAGCGGCGCGAGCCGGCCCTCCAGGACGCGCTTGCCCCACTCGTTGGGAACGGCCAGCAGTGCGGTGTCGGCGACGAGTGCCAGCGGCTGGCAGCGCTCGATCCACTGCTTGTCCTTCGGCTCGATGCCCTGCTGGCCCTCCCCGAGGAGTTGTTCCAGCACTCGTGGCCACACTGCGGCAAGATCGGCAGGTACGTCAGCCACAAGGCACGCTCTCTCGCATGTCCCACGAATGTGTGCTTCTCGGGACGGGATGGGTCGGGTCGGGTGAGGCCCGGCAGGTGGGAAGGAAAAGAACCGGAGTTCAGCCACGGTAGTCAGGCCGACCCACGCGGTTCAAGTTGTTGTCCACAGGCTGTGTACAGCATGGGGTGGCGCGGACCCGGTTTGACCGAATGACGCCGCCGCGCGTACCGTGACCAGGTCGAGTTGTCGATGGCTGCTGCCGCCTGCCTCCGATGGGCAAACATCACGATCTGTGATTGTGAAGCGGTGCACTAAGGCGTTTACGCGAGTTCCTCGTGGGCGCACGGTGACAGCCAGGCGATGTCCCGCCAACACACAATCATTTCTGGAGCCCCCGAGTGAGCAAGCGCACCTTCCAGCCGAACAACCGTCGTCGCGCCAAGACCCACGGCTTCCGGCTGCGTATGCGTACCCGTGCCGGCCGCGCGATTCTCGCGAACCGCCGTGGCAAGGGCCGCAGCAGCCTGTCCGCCTGATCGTCAACAGGTCCATGACGTGCTGCCTACCGAGAATCGGCTGAGGCGGCGTGAGGACTTCGCGACCGCGGTACGACGAGGACGTCGAGCAGGGCGTCCGCTACTGGTCGTCCATCTGAGCAGCGGTGTAACGGACCCGCACGTGGCGGGGGAGAGTGCTCCCCCGCCACGTGCGGGTTTCGTTGTCAGCAAAGCAGTGGGCGGAGCGGTCGTCCGCACCGCGGTGAAGCGCAGGCTTCGCCATCTGGTCCGTGACCGGTTGGCCCAGCTGCCCCCCGGTAGCCTTGTTGTCGTACGAGCGCTGCCCGGATCGGGCGACGCCGACCATGCACAGCTGGCCCGAGACCTGGACGCCGCCCTGGAGCGGCTTCTGGGAGGGGGCGCGCGATGAAGTACCCGCTGCTGGCTCTTATCAAGCTGTACCAGTGGACGATCAGCCCACTTCTCGGGCCTGTCTGCCGTTACTACCCGTCGTGTTCCCACTATGGATATACGGCGATCGACCGGCACGGTGCGATCAAGGGAACGGCGCTGACCGCTTGGCGCATCCTGCGCTGCAATCCGTGGTCACCCGGCGGCGTGGATCACGTACCGCCACGCAAACGTCCGCGTTGGCACGAACTGCTGCGCAGCTGTGTGCGCGGCGGCAAGGGCGGGGACTCAGCCGCCGCTGTGCCTCCCGGGGGGTCGGTCTCCGAACCCCCGAGCCCGGCCACAGAGACCTCGCCCAAAGCTCAAGGAGCCTGATTAGTGGACACGATTGCCAGTCTGTTCAGCTTTATCACCACACCTGTCTCGTGGGTCATCGTCCAGTTCCACAAGCTGTACGGAGCGCTCTTCGGCGACGACACGGGCTGGGCCTGGGGCCTGTCCATCGTGTCCCTGGTGGTCCTGATCCGGATCTGCCTGATCCCGCTCTTCGTGAAGCAGATCAAGTCGACCCGCAACATGCAGGTGCTCCAGCCGAAGATGAAGGCGATCCAGGAGCGCTACAAGAACGACAAGCAGCGTCAGTCCGAAGAGATGATGAAGCTGTACAAGGAGACGGGTACCAACCCGCTCTCCTCGTGCCTTCCCATCCTGGCGCAGTCCCCGTTCTTCTTCGCCCTGTATCACGTGCTGTCGTCCATCGCCTCGGGCAAGACGATCGGTGTCATCGACCAGCCGCTGCTGGACAGCGCCCGGCAGGCACACATCTTCGGGGCCCCGCTGGCCGCGAAGTTCATGGACAGCGAAGAGAAGGTCGCGGCGCTCGGCGCCTCGCTGACCGATGTCCGAGTCGTCACCGCGATCATGATCGTGATGATGTCCGCGTCGCAGTTCTTCACCCAGCGCCAGCTGATGACGAAGAACGTCGACCTGACCGTGAAGACCCCGTACATGCAGCAGCAGAAGATGCTGATGTACATCTTCCCGCTGATCTTCGCCGTCATGGGCATCAACTTCCCCGTCGGTGTCCTCGTGTACTGGCTGACCACCAACGTCTGGACCATGGGTCAGCAGATGTACGTGATCAACCAGAACCCGACGCCGGGCAGCAAGGCGCAGGACCAGTACCTGGGACGTGTGCTGAAGGGCGTCACCTCTCATGGTCAGGTGCGTGGCAGGACGCGCCGTAAGACCGTCAAGGCGATCGTCGCCAAGGGTCCCGACCGCAACGACATCGAGCGCAAGTTCATCACCGGTCTGTCCAAGCTGGGCCTCGCGGCGCAGGAGGACGGCACCGTCGCGAAGAGCGAGGCCGCCGTCACCGAAGCCGAGGGTGGCGCCGCGTCGAAGAGGCAGCAGCCCAAGCGTCAGACGAAGGCGAAGCGTCACACGGGTGCCACGCAGCCGGGAGCGGCCAGGGACTCCGAGTCGGCCGAGCCGGGAGCCAAGACCTCGCTGGAGAAGCGCTCCGCATCGCAGGACGACAAGTCGAAGCCGGCGGGCAAGTCCGCGTCCGGTTCCTCACGCCAAGCCAAGTCCGGACAGCGCAAGGGCCCGCAGCGGCCCAAGCACCCGTCCAAGAAGTAAGAAGGAGTCCATCCGTGACGGAAGGCACCACCACCACGGCCGCTGAGGGCAGCGACACCCTGACCCGCCTGGAGCAGGAAGGGGAGATCGCGGCCGACTACCTCGAGGGTCTGCTCGACATCGCCGACCTCGACGGCGACATCGACATGGATGTCGAGGCGGACCGGGCAGCGGTCTCGATCATCAGTGAATCGGCGCGTGACCTGCAGAAGCTTGTGGGTCGTGACGGTGAGGTGCTGGAGGCGCTCCAGGAGCTGACCCGCTTGGCCGTCCACCGGGAGACCGGTGACCGCAGCCGTCTGATGCTGGACATCGGCGGCTTCCGTGCCAAGAAGCGTGAGGTCCTGGCCGCGCTGGGTGCCAAGGCCGCGGACGAGGTCAAGAGCTCGGGCGAGCCGGTGAAGCTGGAGCCGATGACGCCGTTCGAGCGCAAGGTCGTGCACGACGCGATCGCGGCAGCGGGTCTGCGCAGCGAGTCCGAGGGCGAGGAGCCGCAGCGCTTCGTCGTCGTTCTCCCGGCCTGACCGAACCCTTGTACTGTCGGCCCCGTCTGTTCGCAGGCGGGGCCGATCTTTGTCAGCCTGATAGTCAGCCACCCACAGTGCGCTAGTGCGGTACGGAAGGACGGTCCCCGTGACGGAGGCAGCAGAGCTCCCTCAGGCGCCCCAGGAGGCGCAGGCGGTATTCGGTGAGTTCTTCCCAGAAGCTGTCCGGTACGCGGAGCTGCTCGCGGACGCGGGGGTCAAGCGAGGGCTGATCGGCCCCCGCGAGGTGCCGCGTCTGTGGGAGCGCCACCTGCTGAACTGCGCCGTGCTCTCCGAAGTGGTGCCCGAGGGCGTCACGGTGTGCGACGTGGGGTCCGGGGCGGGCCTTCCCGGCATCCCTCTGGCACTGGTGCGCCCCGACCTCAAGATCACCCTGCTCGAGCCGCTGCTGCGCCGGACGAACTTCCTGCAGGAAGTCGTCGAGCTGCTGGGCCTCGATCATGTGACGGTCGTCCGTGGCCGGGCCGAGGAAGTGCTCGGGACGCTCCAGCCCGTCCATGTGGTGACGGCCCGAGCGGTGGCGCCGCTCGACCGGCTCGCCGGGTGGGGGGTGCCCCTGCTGCGTCCGTACGGAGAGATGCTGGCGCTCAAGGGCGGCACCGCCGAGGAGGAGATTCAGGGGGCACGGGCCGCCCTGAGCAAGCTCGGGGTGGTGGAGACCGAGGTGCTGCACGTCGGCGAGGGCCTCGTCGATCCAGCGGCCACGGTGGTGCGCGTGGTGGTCGGTGAGAGTCCGGGCGGTGTGAGGTTCGCCGCAAAGCGGGCCAAGGCCGCGCGGGTCAGCCGGACGCGCCGACGCCGCTGAGACCTCACGGGCAGAGACGGTATGGCTGGCTTCTCCGCATATTGGCTTTTTCTTGGTGATGCTCCAAGGAAGCAGCGATATGTTCCGCCTGCGGAGTGTCGAGAGCCTGCCGCTGTGCTGCACAGGCATCGTGTTTCACGTGAAACGTCGCTCTCTGCTGCAGGGAATCATCGACCGTGGTCGTGCGGCTGCCGCACCGCGCGACCGCAAGCCCGTAAGGGTTGCCGTGTTGTCCACAGAAGCGGATTCATCCACAGAACAGTCGGCCTCGCTGGTTCGCGACCCCAAAAGCATGGCAGGCTCTGTTCATTGCGAGCCTGAAGTCGAGGAGAGTGAATCCTTGCGGTCCGACGCCGAGATCGCGGGACCGATGACCGATCCGGTCCCCGGTCCCCGTACCGAGTCCGCGGGGGACGGTGTTTCACGTGAAACACCGCCTCCGATGGACGACACACCCATCGGTCGTGCGGCCCAGTTGGCGGTTGAGGCCCTTGGCCGCGCCGGCGAAGGGCTGCCTCGACCTGACCGGACACGCGTCATCGTCGTGGCCAACCAGAAGGGCGGAGTAGGGAAGACGACCTCCACGGTCAACCTTGCCGCTTCGCTCGCTCTGCACGGTGCGCGTGTCCTGGTGGTGGATCTCGACCCGCAGGGCAACGCTTCCACGGCCCTGGGGATCGACCATCACGCGGAAGTCCCCTCCATCTATGACGTCCTGGTGGAGAGCATGCCGCTCTCCGAAGTGGTCCAGCCCGTTCCGGACGTCGAAGGCCTCTTCTGTGCCCCGGCCACCATCGATCTCGCCGGTGCGGAGATCGAGCTGGTGTCACTGGTGGCACGGGAGAGTCGACTGCAGCGGGCGATTCAGGCGTACGAGCAGCCGCTGGACTACATCCTCATCGACTGCCCGCCGTCGCTCGGTCTACTGACGGTCAACGCGATGGTGGCCGGCGCCGAGGTGCTCATCCCGATTCAGTGCGAGTACTACGCGCTGGAGGGTCTCGGGCAGCTGCTGCGCAACGTCGATCTCGTCCGGGGGCACCTCAACCCGGATCTTCATGTGTCGACGATCCTGCTCACCATGTACGACGGCCGGACCAGGCTCGCCTCACAGGTGGCGGAGGAAGTGCGCAGCCACTTCTCCAAGGAGGTGCTGCGCACGAGCATTCCGCGGTCCGTGCGCATTTCCGAGGCGCCCAGCTACGGACAGACGGTGTTGACCTACGATCCGGGTTCCAGCGGATCACTCTCCTACCTCGAAGCAGCCCGGGAGATCGCCCTCAGGGGCGTGGGGATGCATTACGAGGCGCAGCAGGCCCACACGGGCGTTCAGAACAGCCGGCAGATCAACGCGGAGGGCATGCAGTGAGCGAGCGTCGTAGAGGGCTGGGGCGTGGGCTCGGTGCACTGATTCCCGCGGCTCCCCCGGAGAAGCAGGTATCGGCTCCTGGTGCGGGCGCGGGTGCGTCCCATGTGCTGATCGCCGAGCGGGGTGTGGCCGCCGCGAAGGTGACAGCACTGCCCGCCGGTCCGATGATTCCGGAGCCGAGCTCCCCGGCCGTGGGGCTGGAGGCGGTCGCCGAGCCGACCGACTCCGCAGGGGCGTACTTCGCTGAGCTCCCCCTTGATTCGATCACGCCGAACCCCCGGCAGCCTCGTGAGGTGTTCGACGAGGATGCTCTGGCCGAGTTGGTCACCTCGATCAAGGAGGTCGGTCTCCTCCAGCCTGTCATCGTCCGCGAGGTGGACGGCGACCGCTACGAACTCGTCATGGGAGAGCGTCGCTGGAGGGCCTGCGGCGAGGCGGGGCTGGACCGCATCCCGGCGATCGTCCGGGCGACCGACGACGAGAAGCTGCTTCTGGACGCGCTTCTGGAGAACCTTCACCGGGCCCAGCTGAACCCTCTGGAGGAGGCGGCGGCGTACGACCAGCTGCTGAAGGACTTCAAGTGCACGCATGACCAGTTGGCGGACCGGATCGGGCGGTCCCGCCCTCAGGTGTCGAACACACTGCGTCTGTTGCGGCTCTCCCCGCCGGTGCAGCTCAGGGTCGCCGCCGGGGTCCTGTCGGCCGGTCACGCGCGAGCCCTGCTGTCGGTGGACGACTCGGACGAGCAGGACCGGCTGGCTCACCGCATCGTGGCCGAAGGGCTGTCCGTGCGCGCGGTCGAGGAGATCGTGAACCTTCTGGGTTCCGAGCCCACGAGTTCCGCGAAGCCGAGAGGGCCTCGTGCCGGCGGGCGGGTCTCGCCGGCTCTGACCGATCTGGCCTCCAGGCTCTCTGACCGTTTCGAGACGCGGGTGAAGGTGGACCTCGGCCAGAAGAAGGGGAAGATCGTCGTCGAGTTCGCCTCGATGGAGGATCTGGACAGGATTCTCGGCAGCCTCGCCCCGGGCGAGGGACGCGTGCTGAACCGGAGTGCCGAGGGCGAACAGGCCGAGGCAGACGAAGGCTGAACGTGCGGAAGATAGAGGGCGGGCTGTGTACGGATGAAGATCCCGGAACACAGCCCGCCCTTTGCTCTCTCTCGGTATCCGCACCACGTCTGGGTGGATACGATGCGTTCTGGTATGGCGTATCCACCACCGTGATCCACCTCAGAGGAGGCGGGGGCCGTGCGATCAGTGAATCGCAGCCACCTGGTGACAGTCGGGTTGGGGCTTGGCGCTGTCGGGGGGTTTGTCGGCAGCCTGTTCCGCGAACGGAGTGCGCTGGCAGCCGCACGTGATGCGGCGGGCGCAGGAAGCGAGGAATCGCCTTCATGGGGCGACGGCTTGTACCGCTCACACTGGACAACCTTCCGGATCTCCCCGGGCGTTGCCGTTCGTGCGTCTTCTGGGAACTTGATCCGGTCAGCGGGGAAGCTGCGATAAGGGCGGGCAGATCCGGGCTCGAGAAGGAAGCCTGGATCTCGGCGGTGCTCCTCGAATGGGGTTCCTGCGGGCGGATCGTCTACGTGGATGATGTCGCGGCCGGCTTCGTTCTCTACGCACCGCCCGCGTACGTCCCCCGGGCCATGGCGTTTCCCACCAGCCCTGTATCCCCCGATGCCGTACAGCTGATGACCGCGCTCATCCTGCCGCGGTTCCAGGGACAAGGGCTGGGCCGGGTGATCGTGCAGACAGTCGTCAAGGACTTGTTGCGGCGGGGCTTCAAGGCGATCGAGGCCTTCGGCGATGCCCGCTGGAAGGAGCCGGCATGTGTCCTCCCGGCGGATCATCTTCTCGCGGTGGGCTTCAAGACGGTGCGCCCTCACCCCACGTACCCACGGCTGAGGCTGGAGCTGCGTACGACGCTCTCCTGGAAGGAGGACGTCGAGCTGGCATTGGACCGACTGCTGGGTGCCGTACAGAAGGAGCCCGTGCTGCGGCCTCTGTGAGCCCTCTTGGACTCCGTCCGGGCCTGAAGGGGCCTGACGCAGAACGGGCCCGCCCGTAGGGCGAGCCGTTCCACGTGAAACAAGTGTGCCGCTGTACTACTCGCTGATGAAGGGCTCCAGGTCGCGGAGGATCGCGGCCTTCGGCTTGGCGCCGACGATGGTCTTGGCGACCTCGCCGCCCTGGTACACGTTGAGCGTGGGGATGGACATCACGCCGTACTTTGCCGCGGTGGCCGGGTTCTCGTCGATGTTGAGCTTGACGATCTCGATCTGGTCGCCGTGCTCGGCCGCGATGGCCTCCAGGGAGGGGGCGATCTGACGGCACGGGCCGCACCAGGCAGCCCAGAAGTCCACGAGTACGGGCTTCTCGTTCTTCAGGACATCCTCGTCGAAGGAGTCGTCGGTCACGTTCTTCAGGGCGCCGGCCACGGCGGCCTCCTTAAATTCGCTTGGTGTGTGGGGTGAGGGGGAGCGTCAGACCGCGGGGGTCTTCTCCGGCTCTGCAAGCTTCTCGTCGTCGAGCGCGGCCAGGAAGCGCTCGGCGTCGAGGGCTGCGGTGCAGCCGGTCCCGGCAGCGGTGATCGCCTGTCGGTAGGTGTGGTCGACGACGTCGCCGGCGCCGAAGACACCCTTCAGGTTGGTGCGCGTCGAGGGAGCCTCGACCTTGAGGTAGCCCTCGTCATCGAGGTCGAGCTGGCCCTTGAAGAGCTCAGTGCGGGGGTCGTGGCCGACCGCGATGAACAGGCCGGTCACCGCGAGCTCGGACGTCTCACCGTTCTTGGTGTTCCGCAGGGTCAGGCTGGCGAGCTTCTGATCGCCGTGGATCTCGGCGACCTCGCTGTCCCAGGCGAACTTGATCTTCGGGTTGGCGATGGCGCGTTCCTGCATCGTCTTGGAGGCACGCAGGGAGTCACGGCGGTGGACGATCGTGACGGACTTGGCGAACCGGGAGAGGAAGGTCGCCTCCTCCATGGCCGTGTCACCGCCACCGATGACGGCGATGTCGTGGTCCTTGAAGAAGAAGCCGTCGCAGGTGGCACACCAGGAGACACCGCGTCCGGAAAGGGCGTCCTCGTTCGGCAGGCCGAGCTTGCGGTGCTGCGATCCCGTGGTGACGATGACTGCCTTGGCGCGGTGCACCGTGCCCGCGGTGTCCGTGACGGTCTTGATGTCGCCCGTGAGGTCGACGGAGATCACGTCGTCGGGGATGAGCTCGGCACCGAAGCGCTCGGCCTGGGCGCGCATGTTGTCCATGAGTTCGGGGCCCATGATGCCGTCCTGGAAACCCGGGAAGTTCTCTACGTCGGTGGTGTTCATCAGCGCACCACCGGCCGTCACGGCGCCCTCGAACACCAGGGGCTTCAGCGACGCGCGAGCGGTGTACAGGGCGGCGGTGTAACCGGCCGGCCCGGAACCGATGATGATCACATTACGGACGTCGGTCACGGTTTCTTCCTCGTCTCTGCGGACTGCCTGCTGGCTACGGGGGTCGGTTCCACGACTCTCACCCCACCCAACGGATCCTACGGGGCATGCATTCCCGAAACACCGGACCGGCTTCCGCCAGAGAGGCCCTCAGGGGCGCGTGTAGGAGTCCGTGAGCAGCAGCTGTCCCTTCGCCGCGGGCGCGGCCCCCACGCACGCAGCGTCGACGACATAGGCCTGGACGCGGCTCGAGTCGGTCGGGTGGGGCAGGACGACGAGGAAAGCGGCTGTGCCTCGGTAGCTGCCTTCCTCCACGGCGAGGGCGGGGGCGTTGCGCCCCGTGCCCTCCTGGACGCACGGCGGTACGTCCACGACGGGAGCGCGCAGAGGACTCCGGGGGGAGACGGACTCGGGCGACATGTTCCGCGGGGACGACTTGGTGTCCATGGAAGGCTTCGTCACATCGGAGCCGGGAGTTTCAAGGGCCGCCGTCTCGCTCAGGAGCGCGTGGACCTGGCCCTCGAGCGTGTCCTCCGAAAAATCCTCCGTGCTCTTCTCGGCAGCACTCACGCCGTGGTCGGCCGCACTCTTGGACGCGTTCTGGGACTCCTGGACCGACTGCAGCAGGAAGACGCTCATGCCGACGAACGCCGCACCGAAGGCTGTTCCCAGGATCACCGTGCGGCGCCGACGCCGGGCCGGACGCCGGCCGGGCCCTGTTGCGCCACGGGGGCGGCCCTCGGGACGAGCTGCGGCTGGGTTCTCCGGAGGCTGATCGTATGTTTCACGTGAAACAGAACCCGCTGTTTCACGTGAAACAGAACCCGCGTCGTCCTGTTTTCCGGCGGCGAGTGATTCGGCCGCCAGCGCCACGTCGATTCGATTCGCGATGTCCTCCGGCATCCGCTCCTCAGCGGGCAGGGTGCCGAGCAGGGAGCGGATCTCCTCCAACGAGGAGTAGACATCGCCGCAGTCGACGCAGCTACTGATGTGGAGGCGGAGTTCAGCTGCCCGCGGGGGAGAGAGAAGGCCCTCGGTGAGGTCGGAGATCTCCGAGACGTCCGGGTGCTGAGCCGTGTCGGCTGTGGATGTCATGCGCGGCCTCCTCCCTTGACAGCAGCAGGGTCGCTTTCCCCTGCGTTCCTTGGTCCTGACACGGGTGGGACGGATGCCCCCTGCGTACGGTTCCTCTCCCCGGTGCCGTCCTCGCCGTCCCCTCTGCCGCTGCGCAGATGGGTGAGCAGAGGAAGCAGTCTGGCCCGGCCTCGCGCACAGCGGCTTTTCACGGTGCCGGTCGGCACGTCGAGGATGCGGGCGGCCTCTGCCACGGGGTAGGCCTGCATGTCCACGAGGATGAGAGCGGCCCGTTGCTCGGCGGGGAGGGTGGCCATGGCCACCAGGAGTTCGCGGTGCAGGTCCTGCCGTTCGGCCGGAGCCTCGGCGGACTCGTGCGGCTCCAGGAGCTGATCCAGGCGCTCCGCGTCGTCGACCGGTGAGGTTCTGCGCGAGGCAGCCTTGCGCGCGCGGTCGAGACAGGCGTTCACGGTGATCCGGTGCAGCCAGGTGGTGACGGCGGACTGCCCGCGGAACGTGTGGGCGGCGCGGAAGGCGGAGACAAGCGCGTCCTGTACCGCGTCGGCCGCTTCCTCACGGTCGCCCAGCGTGCGGAGCGCCACGGCCCAGAGCCGGTCGCGGTGCCGCCGTACGACCTCACCGAAGGCGTCCGGTTCGCCTGCGACGTGCTGAGCCAGTAGATCCTGGTCGCTGATGCCGGCGAATCTGGTGTCGTCCAACGGTGAGCCCCCTCCCCCTGGTCCCGTCAGCTGGTGATCTTGATGTCCGAGACCTTGCCCCGGTATCTGCCGTCGTCACTGCTCAGCGGCAGCTCTGTCAGCCAGACCAGAACGTACCGTGCCCGCACCTGCTTGTCGGGCTTGAGAGACACCTTTGTTCCGGAGCCCTGCGCGACCTTGGTGAAGCCGTCGGATGCCTGGGGGGCGGACGAACTGTCCGTGGTCCTCAGTTCGACCGAGGTACGGCCCCCGAGGAAGGACACGTCGACGTTGCCCACCTCCTGGACCTCGCCGAGGTCCAGGACGATTCCGACGCCGTCCTTGAGGTTGCCGAAGCCGGCGGTGTAGTAGCCGTCGGTGCTCCAGTACGAGCCGGCGTCCCCGTCGTAGGCGTTCTTTATCGACGCGGGTTTTTCCGAGCCGTCCGTGCCCTGGGGGTCGAAATCCCAGGCTTCGGCGATGCTGACGGGCTTACTGGGTTCGACGGCCTTCTTGTCGATGTCGTCGTCCGTGGTCTTTGTGGGGGCGGGTTCGCCGGAGTCGTTGGTCCGGTCGAGGACGGTCTCCGCCAGCTGCCAGCTGCCGAGGCCGAGGGCTGCGATCAGCAGCGCGGACACGGCCCACTTGAGTGCCTTGCCCGTGCGGCTCTGGAGAGGCGGCGGGGGTTTGGCCATCACGGGCTGAGTCGCGGAGAGGGGATGTGCCGACGGGCGCCCGTAGGTGCCCTGCTGATAGGTCGTGCGCTGGTACTCGGGCGGAGCGGTGAAAGCGGGCTCAGGGGGCAGGATGCGCGGCATGGCCGCGACGGCCTTGGCCAGCTCGTCCGGTGTGGTGCACGGCTGTTCCTGCCGTGACGCGGTGGCGCCGTCGTTGGCGAGCGCCCGCATGGCGAGCTCCGAGAGACCGCGGTGGACCCCTGCGCGTACCTGGTCCGGAGCGATGAGCCCCAGGTCCTTCGGGAGCCCGGAGAGCCCGTAGGCGTCACTCTCGTACGGCCAGCGACGAGTCAGCGCCGCGTAGAGGAGGGCGCCGATCGCTTCCGTGTCCCTGCGCAGCGGGTAGTCGGAGGTGATGCCGCGTAGCGCCGCGTTGACCGCGAGACCGCGGATCCGGTACTGCCCGGTCGAGCTGCGCAGTACGGCTCCGGGAGTGAGGCGCAGATGTGCGAGGCCTTCCCGGTGGGCGGCGGCCATGGCCTGCGAGATCTGGCTCACGAGCTGATAGGCGTCGTGGGCGTCCAGCGGACCCGCGGCCAGCAGGGCCGTGAGCTCGGTGGCGTCCGGGAGCCATTCGTGGACCACGTAGACGAGGGCGTCCTCCTCCACCGCGTCCAGGACCTGGACGAAGCGCGGGTCACCGAGCAGCGCGGAGGAGCGGGCTGCGGCCAGCACCGAGCGGGCGCGAGGATGATCGGCGGGAAGCAGATGGACGCCCACCGCACGGCGCAGCTTCTCGTCGACGGCGCGCCAGCTGCTGAATCCGTCCAGACGGGTGACGCACTCCTCGAGGCGGTAGCGTCCGGCCAGTTTGTGGCCGCTGTGCAGATCCGGTGCCGCCGGTACGGCGGCCGGGCTGTTGTCCTGCCCGCCGTCGGTGCTCTCCGGGCTCGCGCCTTCGGTGTCCTGGGCTTGGGCCGTGCCGTCGGTCGTTGCCTCGTCCGCCTTG
Source organism: Streptomyces sp. NPDC058637 (assembly GCF_042717325.1). Taxonomy (NCBI): domain Bacteria; kingdom Bacillati; phylum Actinomycetota; class Actinomycetes; order Kitasatosporales; family Streptomycetaceae; genus Streptomyces; species Streptomyces sp. NPDC058637. The sequence goes on from NZ_JBHXRD010000006.1 coordinate 254,946, forward strand.
GCGGCCAGCGGCTCGTCGCCGCTGTTGTCGGCCACGTCGACAGCAGCCGTGCTACGTTCCGCCACCGTCGTTCCTGCCTCCCCAGTCCGTTGCGCGATGCCAGTCAGCCAGCTCTGCACAGTCACGCCAATTGTGCCCACACTCCGGCGCTATGCACGACACGCGGTATCCGGTGATGGTTGTGCGGCTCGGCGAGCCTTTAGCGTCCGAGCCGTCCGCGGACCATGCCGACCATGCCGTTGAGTTCCTCGATGCGCATCTTCCTGGCGGCGACGAAGAAGACGCCGAGCAGGATGACGCTGCCGCAGACCAATGCCACCACGGACCCGCCGGCGCCGTCACCGAGAGCCGTCAGGAGGCCGAAGCCCACGCCGCCGCCGATGACGGCCGCGGGGAACGCGGCCAGGCAGAGACGGGCGTAGGTGCGCACCACACGAGCGCCGTCGAGGTCGCCCCCGAGCCGGTTGCTCAGTCGGCGCCAGGCGATGCCGACGCCCACCGCGTAGGCCAGTCCGTAGGAGGCGGCCATCCCGACCACCGCCCACTGGGCGGGGAGGATCACGTAGCAGAGCGCGGAGGCCGCGGCGTTGACCACCGCGACGATGACCGTGTTGTAGAAGGGTGTGCGGGTGTCCTCGTACGCGTAGAAGCCACGCAGCACGACGTACTGAACGGAGTACGGGATGAGGCCGAGGCCGAACGCCATCAGGATGAAGCCCATGGACCGCGCGGCCTCGGTGCCGCTGGAGGCGTACAGCAGGGTGCACATCGGCAGGCCGAGCGCCAGGAACGTGAAGGCGACGGGGACGATCGCGACGGCCGAGTTGCGCAGGCCCTGCGAGATGTCGTCGCGGACGGCCCCGGGGTCGTTGTCATGCGCGGCGCGGGAGATGCGCGGCAGCAGGGCCGCCATGACCGAGACGGTGATGATCGCCTGCGGCATGCCCCAGATCAGTTGCGCGTTGGAGTAGGCGAGGAAGCCCGCGCCGTCCTTGTCGGCGAGCTTTCCGGCCGAGGTGGCGAGCTGGGTGACGACGAGCACGCCCGCCTGGTTGGCCAGGACGAACAGGACCGTCCATTTGGCGAGCTTGATCGTTTTTCCGAGCCCGTGACCCTTCCAGTCGAAGCGGGGACGGAAGCGGAACCCTGCCTCGCGGAGGTAGGGGATCATGGCCAGTGCCTGGACGACCAGACCGAGCAGTGTGCCGATGCCGAGCAGCCGGACGCCTTCCGCCGGGATCGTCTCGACGCCCATCCGGGATTCGGCCGATGTGCCGTAGACCCAGATGAACAGGCCGAACGTGAAGATCATGACGATGTTGTTGAGGACCGGAGTCCACATCATCGCGCCGAACTTCCCTCGGGCGTTGAGGATCTGGCCCATCACCACATGGATGCCCATGAAGAAGATGGTCGGCAGGCAGTAGCGGGCGAACGTGACAGCGACGCCGTTGGCCGCCGGATCGTTCGCGATGGGCAGGGACATCATGCGGATGAGCATCGGGGCGGCGAAGACGGCCAGGGCGACGATCAGGCCGAGCACGACCATGACGAGCGTCAGCAGACGGTTGGCGTACGCCTCCCCACCGTCCTCGTCGTCCTTCATGGACCGGACGAGCTGCGGCACGAAGACCGAGTTGAGCCCACCGCCGACGGTGAGGATGTAGATCATCGTTGGCAGGGTGTAGGCGATGGTGAAGGCGTCGCCGAGGATGGCCGCACCGAGCGCGGCGGTGATCACAAGGCTGCGGACGAAGCCGGTGAGCCTCGACACCAGGGTGCCGGCCGCCATCAGGGCACTGGACTTCAGTATCCCGGAGGCACGACCACCGGACTTCGGAGGCACCGGGGCCGGGGCGGGCTCAGGTTCGGCCGGAGGGCCGGGAGGCCGTCCCGAGCCCTCCTGGTCGCGGAAGAGGTGGGCGAACGCGTCCGGCTCCTCGCGGTCGTCGGCGGCCCGTGTGACCAGGTCGTCCACCCCTACGTACTGGGTGGTCGCAGCGTTGTCCCCGTAGGGAAGGTGCCGGGAGGGGCCTGCGGGCTCCGGTGGCGGCGTCTGGGCCCAGATGCGGGGGTCGGGGGCGTACTGGGTCGCGGGAGGCTGCTGATAGAGCGCCTGCGGCTCCTGGTAGGTGCCCGGGGGCGGAGGAGGGTGGGCCGCGCGATCGTAGAGCGCTTCGGCCACCGGATCCTGCGCCGCGAGGTCCTGCGCCCGGTACGGGTCGTGGTCGTACGCGTGCTGCAGGTACGGGTCGGGTGCCCCCTCGTCCTGGCCTGCGCCCGGCGGTCCGGGCGGACCGCTGGAAGACCCAGCTCCGCCCGCGCCCTGGCCGCGGTCACCGTCGTACGGCGCGTTCATCGAAACCCCACCTCATCGTCCCCGGCCGAACGGCCCCGACAGACATCGCTCAACGGTCCACTTTCTCACCCGGTCCCGAAGGGTTCCCGCTTTCCGGACCGGTGTCCGGTGTCGGGTCACTCGGCTGCTCGGGTTCGCCGCCGTCTTGCTCGCCGCCGTTGTTCTCCGCCGCGCTGCCCGCGACGGTGCGCTTGCGGTGGGTGTACATCCTGATGCCGGCCAGGACGAGCAGCAGCAGCCCGCCGGCGATCACCAGGAGCACCGTCGGTGTGACCTCGGAGACCTTCACGGTGAAGGTCATCTCCTCGCCGTACGGTGCCCCGTCCTCGGTGAAGAGCCGCGCGGTGACCTGGGCCTGGCCGTTGGCGTTGGCCGAGGCGTCGAACTTCACGGACTGGCTGTGCCCGCCCGCGATCTTCACCGGCTGTTCGGCGACCGGGGCGCCGTCGTTGAGCTTGAGCCGTGTGGCGTTGCCCGACGTCAGCCGGAGCACGAGGTTGTCGACACCCTGGACCAGCTTGTTCTGCACGGTCACGGGAATCGTCGCGCTGCGGCCGGACAGGGTGACATCCGACTTCGCGATGAGCTGCACCTCGTTGGTGAGGCTCTGCAGATAGGTGCGGACCGCGTCGCGGTACTGCTGGGCCTCCAGCGGCCTGCCGCGCCAGGACGTCGACATCGAGCGGTTGATCGCGTTCCCGAACGGGGTCACCACCCGGTCGGGCTGGGTGAGGATGACCTGGAAGCTGTTGAGCGAGTCCTGCGTCGTCCTGATGTCCTGGAACGCCTGGGTGGGCAGCTCCTGGCCGCGCAGCTTCTTCGGGTACTGGGAGGCCCTGGGAACCTTCGTGGTGGCCCCCGCGTCGGGCTTCTCCTCGGCGGCCGCCACCAGGTCGAGGGGCTGCGTCCAGTGTTCGTCGGTGAGGGCCTGCAGGGCCCGTGCCATGGTCTGCGCCTGGGCGGCCGTGGGCATCCGCTGCGGGGCGACGACGATGCTGCGCTCGTTGTCGGGGGCCTGCTCGGTCAGCGCCAGCGTATGGGCGAGGAACTTCTGGACGGCGAGCGTCGAGTCCCCGGCGCCGGCCATCTCGCCCTTGAACGCGGTGGACAGCCGGTAGTCGGAAACCACAGCGGTGGTGCCGCCGCCGATCGGCCGTGCCGACGTCGGGGTGTAGGCGAGGCTGCCGGTCTCTTCGAGGCTGTCGCTGCGGGCGATCACCTTGTGCGCGCCGGCCGACGTGGCGACGTCGACGACGGAGGGATCGACGGCACCGTCCACCGGCCAGGCGAAGTCGGTGGACGGCTTCACGTGAAGGACGGTCTCCACCGTCGTCCCCGCCACTTCGGTCGCCGTCTGGAGATGGCTGAGCGTGCCCGACACGTTCTTACCGCGGTGGGCGATGGAGGCGAGGTCGGGGTCGGCGAAGGGCAGGGCCACCACCGTGCCGTTCTTCACCGCCGTCTCCAGAGCGGCTAGCCACTGCTTGGCGAGGGCCTGGTTCGTTCCCGCGATGATGGTGTCACCGACCCTGACGCGGTAGTTCCTCGTCATGGCGTCGACGGAAGCCAGCAGGTCCGGGTCGATCACCCAGGTGACCGGGAGCCGGCTGCCCAGCGACACCAGCTGCTCCAGCCGGCCACCGGCCGCGAGCTCGCGGGCCAGGTCGTCGTTGGCGAAGACGGGGGTCTGCTGCTCGTCGGAGCCCGTCTCGGCGGTCACGTGGGCCGACGCGATCAGCGGCCAGAGGAAGGTGAGCTTGGTCCTGCTGTCGGTGTCCTCGGGCTGCCAGGGGAGGAAGGTCCGCCGGATTCCGAGCACCTGGTCGTAGAGGTTGTCGGAGGTCCGGCCCGTCAGGGAGACCCCCAGCTGGTAGACGCCCTCGTCGTCCAGACCCAGCTTGTTCACCGGAACGTCGATGGAGAAGTCCTGGCTTATCCCGGAGGCGAGTTTCGCCACCTTCAGCGTGTACTTGCCGCCGAGCTTGGCGGGGTCACTGCCGGGGAAGTAGCCGGTGCGCTTGGCGGCCTCGTCGATGTCGGACCTGCTGGACAGCGTCGGCCCGACCCGGAGATCGACCACCGCGTCGGTGATCGTCCTCTTGCCCTTGTTGGTCAGGGTGCCGGAGACGGTGAGCGTGTCGCCTTTCACCGGCGCAGCGGGGCTGAGGGTGTTCAGGGACACATCGACGGTGCGTGAGCCGGTCGGCGCCTTCTTCACCACGTCGGCCTGTGCCGAGGAGGCAGCCGGACCGGTCAGCAGCCCGGCGATCAGGGGAGCCCCGACGATCAAGGAGGCTGCCCGCCGGAGCCACCGGCGGGCAGGGGAAGGGTGCGTCCCCTGAATGTCTGCCGCCTCGGCCACGCGTACCCGTCCCTCGTCGTCGTCAGCTGGTGCCGGTCTCGCCGGTCTCTGCGTCCCCGCATGGTAACGATGCGCTCGGCAGCTGAGTGCCGGGGACCGTGCCACATGATCGGAAGAGTCTCGCAGGGGACCAGGAAACGATGACGCCCGGGAGGGCCGGTGCACGTACCCTTTTCTGTTGTGCCGAACGCCAACGAAGACAGCCCCAGTGCACTGAGTCAGGTGCAGCACCGCGCAGTCAGTGAACTGCTGCGGGTGTCCCCGGTCGCCGACGACCTCGCCCGCCGATTCCAGGAGGCCGGATTCAGTCTCGCCCTGGTCGGGGGCTCGGTCCGCGATGCGCTGCTCGGCAGGCTCGGGAACGACCTGGACTTCACGACCGACGCCCGTCCGGAGGACGTACTCAAGATCGTCCGCCCGTGGGCCGATTCGGTGTGGGAGGTCGGTATCGCCTTCGGCACCGTCGGTTCGCAGAAGGACGGCTACCAGATCGAGGTCACGACCTACCGGTCGGAGGCGTACGACAGGAACTCGCGCAAGCCCGAGGTGTCCTACGGCGACTCCATCGACGAGGACCTCGTACGCCGTGACTTCACGGTCAACGCGATGGCTGTCGCGCTGCCGCAGAAGGAGTTCATCGACCCCCACGGCGGTCTGGAGGACTTGGCGGAGCGTGTGCTGCGCACCCCGGGGACACCCGAGGCGTCTTTCTCCGACGACCCGCTGCGCATGCTGCGCGCCGCCCGGTTCGCCGCGCAGCTGGACTTCGAGGTCGCTCCCGAGGTCGTCGCGGCGATGACGGACATGGCCGGACGTATCGACATCGTCTCGGCCGAGCGCGTCCGTGAGGAGCTGAACAAGTTGCTCCTGTCCGGGAACCCACGCAAGGGTCTGGGGCTGCTCGTGGACACCGGTCTGGCGGACCGGGTGCTGCCCGAGCTTCCTTCGCTGCGGCTGGAGAGTGACGAGCATCACCGGCACAAGGACGTCTACGAGCACTCCCTGACGGTCCTGGAGCAGGCCATCGACCTGGAGGAGGACGGCCCGGACCTCGTCCTGCGGCTCGCTGCCCTCCTTCATGACATCGGCAAGCCGAGGACGCGTCGTTTCGAGAGCGACGGCCGTGTCTCCTTCCACCACCACGAGGTGGTCGGGGCCAAGATGACCAAGAAGCGGCTGACCGAGCTCAAGTACTCCAACGACATGGTGAAGGACGTGTCGAAGCTCGTGGAGTTGCATCTGCGCTTCCACGGCTACGGCGACGGGGAGTGGACCGACTCCGCGGTGCGCAGGTACGTGCGTGACGCGGGTCCGCTGCTGGACCGGCTTCACAAGCTGACACGTTCGGACTGCACGACACGGAACAAGCGCAAGGCGAATGCTCTGTCGCGGACCTACGACCGGCTCGAGGAACGCATCGCGCAGTTGCAGGAGCAGGAGGAGCTGGACGCGATCCGGCCTGACCTGGACGGCAACGCGATCATGCGGATCCTGGACGTCGGTCCCGGGCCGGTGATCGGCAAGGCGTACTCCTTCCTGCTGGAGCTGCGGTTGGAGAACGGGCCGATGGATCACGATGACGCGGTCGCGGCGCTCAAGGAGTGGTGGGCCGCGCAGGACTGAAGCCGGAGCGACTCCGTGTTTCACGTGAAACATGAAGCGTGAAGCGCGGGCCGTTACGGCGCGGTGTGGCCGAGGGGCGTTGTTTCACGTGAAACAACGCCCCTCAGTCGCGGTGGACCGCCTTCTCGGCGCGCTTCCGGCGGAGCATCGCCATGGCGACGGCGGCGTAGAGGACTGCCACCGTGAGCACCACGAGGACGGATCGGCCGTCTGCGGGAAGCGCGAGGGCGGACATGGCCGCCGCGGCCACGAAGGAGACGTTGAAGAGCACGTCGTAGAGGGAGAAGACCCTGCCGCGGTAGGAGTCGTCCACCGACGTCTGCACCTCGGTGTCCGTCGCGATCTTCGCCCCTTGGGTCACGAGCCCGAGAACGAACGCTGCCGCCAGCATCGGGACAGGGGTGAAGGGCAGCCCCAGCGCCGGCTCCAGGAGTGCGGCCGCCCCGGCACACACCGCCATCCAGCCGAACCTGCCGAACCTGCCGATGGCCCAGGGGGTGAGCACGGCGGCGACGAAGTATCCGGCGGCTGAGGCGCCGAGTGCGATGCCGAGCAGGGTCAGGCCGTCGGACTCGCTGTCGGACCAGGCGTAGCGGCAGAGCATCAGCACCATCACGGTCAGCGCTCCGTAGCAGAAGCGGATCACCGTCATGGCGGCCAGGGCGCGGGCCGCGTCCTTCCGCTCGGCCAGATGGCGCAACCCCGCGGCGAGCCCGCGTGCCGTGGTGGCCAGGGCCTCCCGTACGCCTACGTGATGCCCGCCCAGGCCCGGTCCGAGGAGTGCCCGGGGCAGGGCCAGGGAGGCGAGGGCCGACAGGAGATAGAGGACGGCTCCCAGGAGGACCACGGCCGTGTCGGAGCCGTCGGTCAGTAGCTGAAGGGCCAGCGCGAGGCCTCCGCCCGCGGTCGCGGCCAGTGTGCCGGCCGTCGGGGAGAGGGAGTTGGCGATGACGAGCCGGTCGCTGTCGACGACACGTGGGAGTGCCGCGGAGAGTCCGGCCAGGACGAAGCGGTTGACCGCGGTGACACAGAGGGCCGAAGCGTAGAACAGCCACTCGGGCGCGGAGTGGAGAAGTAGCAGGGCCGTGCAGCAGGCCAGTGCGGCCCTCAGCAGGTTCCCGTACAGGAAGACCTGACGGCGCGGCCAGCGGTCCAGCAGGACGCCCGCGAACGGGCCGATCAGTGAGTACGGGAGCAGCAGCACGGCCATGGCGGACGCGATGGCCCCCGGAGTGGTCTGGTTCTCCGGCGAGAAGACGACGTAGGTGGCGAGCGCGACCTGGTAGACACCGTCGGCCGACTGGGAGAGGAGCCGGACTGCGAGCAGGCGACGGAAGTTCCGGAAGCGCAGGAGTACACCCAGATCACGCACGACAGGCATGTGGGAAAGGGTCACACAGGTCGGGGGTGCCCCGCCCGGTTTGCCCGGGGGCCCCCCCCCGGAGGATGGGAGGGGGAGTTGCGCGGCAGACCCCCCGGTGAG
>NZ_JBHXRD010000007.1:0-262006 GCF_042717325.1 Streptomyces sp. NPDC058637
CGCCCGCACCGGACAGGCGGTCCGGGGGTGCCGCCGCACGGGCGCCGAGCAGCACCGGCGCGCCCGCCGCGGCGGCGAGCAGCCGCAGCGGCCTCACCGGGCGGCCTTGAGGTGTTCGGCGAAGGCCAGGAGTTCGGCGTACTGCTCGGACAGTGCGGCCGGGCCGCCGTCCGGGTCCTTGAAGTAGAAGCCGAGCTCGGGCCGGGGGCCCGTCAGTCCGGCCTCGTGGGACCGGGCGAGCAGCCGGGCCAGGTCGAGGATCAGTGGAGCGGCCAGCGCCGAGTCGCAGCCCTGCCAGATCGTCTGGAGGATCATCCGCGAGCCGAGGAAGCCGTCGAACGCGATGTGGTCCCACGCGGTCTTCCAGTCGCCCATCGCCGGGACGTCGTCGATGTGGACCTCGCCCTCCGGGGCGGCCCCGAGGGTGTCGGCGAGCACGCGTTCCTTGCCGGCGTTCTTGGCCGCGGCGGCGGCCGGGTCGGCCAGCGCCGCCCCGTCCCCGCCGCCCAGCAGGTTCGTGCCCGACCACGCCCGTACCGGCAGGGCGCGCTGGACGAACATCGGGGCGAGTACGGAGCGGAGCAGCGTCTGGCCTGTCTTGCCGTCGCGTCCGGCGTGGGGAAGTCCGCAGGTGTCGACGGCGTCCTGGAGCCGCGGGCTGCGCAGGCCCGTGGAGGGGGTGAAGTTGACGTACGTGCAGCCGGCGCGGAGGGCGGCCGCCGCGTAGAGGGAGCTGGCGGGCAGGCGGGTGGCGTCCTCGGCGGGTGCGGGCTCGGTCGAGGCGACGTTGATGACGACGGTGCGGGCCAGGTCGTGGCGCCGGGCGAAGTCGGTGAGGTCGGCGGCGAACGCGGCGATGATCTCCTCGTCGGTCCGGGTGTCGCCGGGGTGGGGTCCGCCGGGGCGTATCTCCGCGTCGGCGGCGGCGAGTTCGGCCCGGACGGCCGAGGGGAGTCCGTGCGGGAGCACTCCGCCGGCCGCCAGGGCCTCGGCGCGTTTGGGCAGCGGGCAGTCGAGGGTGTCGTGGCCGCCGAAGACGAGGGAGGTCAGGGGTGGCAGTCCGCTGTCCGCGAAGGGTGGTGTCTCGGTGACCATGCCGGTCGCCGGGTGGAGGCCCGCGGCGATGGCGGCGCACCCCGCGGTGGCGGTGGTGGCGACGGAGCCGCGTGCTCCGATGAACCAGACTCCGGTACGTGCGGCATGTGCGGTCACGGGCTGCCTCCCTGGGGGGACGAAGAGGGGTTGGGTGGACGGTGGGCGGGGAGAGCGCGCTTCCCCGCCCACCGTCGGCAGAGGTGGCCGCCCTACGTGGAGGGCAGCTCCTTCAGCTGGATGTCGCGGAAGGACACCTGGTCGGCGGCCCCGTGGTTCTGGAGGCCGATGTAGCCGTTCCTGAGGCTGCGGACCGGGTCGGTGTTGGTGAAATCGTTGATCTTCACCCCGTTGAGGAAGACCTGGAGCCGTTCGCCCTGGACCTTGATCTCGTAGCTGTTCCACTGGCCGGGCGGCCTCAGGACCTGGTCACGGGCCTTGATGTCGGCCGACTTGAAGGTGTAGACGGCCCCCGTGGTGCGGTCCGCCGCGTCCGTGGCGTCGATCTGGACCTCGTAGCCCTTGTTGACGGCCGACCAGGGGTCGTCGGACTCGGGGAAGCCGACGAAGATGCCCGAGTTGTCGTCTCCCGCCATCTTCCAGTCGAGCTTCAGCGAGTACGACTTCAGCTCCTTGGCCTGGTAGGTCAGCAGGCCCATGCCGCCCTCGGAGCGCAGCTCACCGTCGGCGACGGCGAACTTTCCGGGGCCGGCCTGCTTCCAGCCGTCGAGCGTCTTGCCGTTGAAGATCGACCGGTAGCCGGTGTCCGGCTTGCAGTTGGCCTTCACCTGGCCGGCGGCGTAGCGCAGTCCGCCCAGCAGGTGCTGGCGCAGGGCGGGTTCGGCGTAGGACTCCTTGGTGTGGCCGAGGCCGGTGTAGAAGGAGCGGCCGCCCTGGTAGGTCTGGCACCAGGCGATCGGGTGGTCGCCCTTCATGGTGCCGCCGGTGTAGCTCGTCTCGTCGAGCGTGGCCAGGACCTGGGCCTTGTCCCGGGGGTTGGTGCGGTAGTTGTACCACTCGTCGGTGCGGTCCCAGGCCTCGTCCAGGTGTGCGGTCGCCGGGTGGTCGTGGTTCTCCACGCGGATGGTCGCGGGCTGGATCTGCGGGTGCGAGTCGAAGTACGCGCCGACGAGTCCGCCGTAGAACTCCCAGTCGTATTCGGTGTCGGCGGCCGCGTGGACGCCCATGTAGCCGCCTCCGGTGGCCACGAAGTTCTCGAACGCCTTCTTCTGGCCGGCGTCGAGGACGTCACCGGTCGTGGAGAGGAAGACGACGGCGTCGTAGCGGGCCAGGTTGCTGGTGGTGAACTGGCCGGCCTCCTCGGTGGAGTCGACGGTGATGTTGGTGGTCCTGCCCAGTTCCTTCAGGGCGGTGATGCCGGTCGGGATGGAGTCGTGGCGGAAGCCGCCGGTCTTGGAGAAGACGAGGACCCGCTTGGCGGTCCGGTCCACGGGGCTGTTGGAGAGTTCGAAGTCGTCCACGTCGTAGAGCGCTCCGTCGCCGCCCTTGAAGACCAGGAAGAGTTCCGTGGCCTTCTTCGGCGCGCCGCGCAGGGGCACGTCGATGTCCTGGAACGTGTCCCAGCTGCCGGTCACCGGTACGGGTGCCGAGCCGAGGATCTTTCCGGTGGCGGAGCCTGCCCGCACCTCCAGGAAGCCTCCCGCACCCGCGGAGGACGTGCGTGCGGTGAGCTTGGTGGTGCCGCCGAGGATGTACGGGGTGAAGGAGATCCAGTCGTCGTTGTGGATGTCGCCGACGGTCCGGCCGCCGTGGGCACTGGTCTTGCTCGGTGTGGTGACGCCGGAGGAGTTGTCGTAGTGCTCGGCCTGGCGGTGGCGCGGCTGGAGCTGGGCCTGGTCGCGCCCGGTGAGCGCCGCCTGGCCGCCGCCTCCGCCGTCCGTGTAGGAGGCGGAGATGCCGCCGTAGATGTTGGCGTTCGGGTCGTGCCCGCCTTCCATCGCGGTCTTGATGGTGCCTTCACAGCCGTGCTCGGTGGTGATGTCGTGGCCGTGGCTGTCATGCCCCAGGGTGAACTTGACCTCGACCTCGGTGCAGTCGATGGTGCCGTCCTCCGGGTCGGTGACGGTGACCTTGAAGGGCACCTCGTCCCCGAACGCGAACTGCTGCCCGTCGCTGGGGGCCTGCAGCACGACGGTGGGGGCGGTGTTGCCGACCGTCACGTGCACGCTGGCCGATCCGGTGCGGCCGGCCGGGTCCTCGGCGGTCACGGTCGCGACGTACGTGCCGTTCTTCTTGTACGTGTACGTGGGGTTCGCGGCGGTCGACTTCCCGCCGTCGCCGAAGTCCCAGGTGTACGTCAGGGCGTCGCCGTCCCCGTCGGTGGTGCCGGCCGAGGAGAACTTCACCCTGAGCGGTGCGACGCCGGAGGTCTTGTCGGACGAGGCCTCGGCGATGGGTGAACGGCCGCCCGTGGCGTTCTCGATGCGGTACAGCGCGGAGTTCTCGTCGCCGCCGAACCAGGCGAGGCCGTAGTCCAGGACGTACAGGGCCCCGTCGGGCCCGAAGGCCATGTCCATCACCTGGGTCCCGGACCACGGGATGTCGTTGACCGACTGGACCGCGCCCTCGCCGTCCTGCTCGATGCGCTTGATCCACTGCCGGCCGAACTCACCGGCGAAGAAGTCCCCGTCGTACTCCTCGGGGAACTTGACCGGCGAGTCGAGGTCCGCGTCGTAGTGGTAGACGGGCCCGCCCATCGGGGACTCGGAACCGGTGCCGAACTCGGGCACGGACCCGCCGTCGTACGGGATCCAGGCGGCCTGCGCCGGGGGCAGGTCCACCAGACCGGTGTTGTGCGGCGACTCGTTCTTCGGGGCGGCGCAGTCGAACGGGGCACCGGAGGTCTTCGTCGCGAAGTCGTAGTCGTTGAAGGCGTCGTTGTCGCCGGTGCAGAACGGCCAGCCGAAGTTCCCGGGCTTCGTCACCCTGGCGAACTCCACCTGTCCGGCCGGTCCGCGGTTCGGGTCGGCGGCACCCGCGTCGGGGCCGTAGTCACCGACGTACAGGATGCCGGTGGCCTTGTCGACGCTGAAGCGGAACGGGTTGCGGAATCCCATGGCGTAGATCTCGCCGCGGGTCCTGTCCGTCCCCGGGGCGAAGAGGTTGCCCTCCGGGACGGTGTACGAGCCGTCGTCGGCGACCTTGATGCGGAGGATCTTGCCGCGGAGGTCGTTGGTGTTGCCGGAGGTGCGGCGGGCGTCGAACGCCGGGTTGCGGTCCGGGCGCTCGTCGAGCGGGGTGAATCCGTCGGAGGCGAACGGGTTGGAGTCGTCGCCCGTCGACAGGTACAGGTTGCCCTGCGCGTCGAAGTCGATGTCGCCGCCGACGTGGCAGCAGATGCCGCGGGTGGCGGGGACGTCGAGGATCTTCTTCTCGCTGGCGTTGTCGAGGGTGCCGTCCGCCTTCAGCACGAAGCGGGAGAGGCGGTTCACCCCGTCGAACTTCGCGAAGTCGGCGGCGGTGCCGGTCTCCGGGGCGTCTCCGGCGGGGGTGTCCAGCGGAGGAGCGTAGTAGAGGTAGATCGCCCGGTTCTCCGCGAAGTCCGGGTCTACGCCGACGCCCTGGAGCCCTTCCTCGTCGTGCGAGTAGACGGGCAGGGTGCCGGAGACGCGGGTGTTGCCCGCGCTGTCGGTGATCCGCAACTCGCCGTTGCGCGAGGTGTGCAGCACACTGCGGTCGGGGAGTACGGCCAGCGACATGGGTTCGCCGGTCTCCGCGGCACCCTTGGCGAGCGTGACCTGCTGGAAGTCCTCGGCGGCGTCCTGCGCTGCCGGGGCCGCCGGCGCGTCGTCGGCGGTGGCGGGCGAGGAGCCCAGGGTGAGGGTGGCGGCTGCGAGCAGTCCGCCGGTGAAGAGGGCGAGTGATTTTCGGGCGCGGAGCCGTCTGCTGCTTCTGTGCACGTGCGTCCTCCGGAGTGTGCCGGTTGTTCGGGCGGGTGCGTTCTGCCGTTCCGCGCGGGGACTGCCGCGCTCGTCACCGGGGCTGTGGGGCCCCGGTGACGCGAGTCATGTCGTGTACACGTATGGGACGGTAGCTGTGTTCGTCCGGTACGGAAAGCCCTTGCGCAGGGCCTGAGTTCAACTTCTACCCGAGCCAGGACAAAGCCGTTTCAGGGCACACCGAACCGCCCCGGCGGCCCCTTCGAGCCCCGTCGGCGGCCCACAGAAAGCCCTCCGGCGATTGAGGAGCGGGGCGCTCCGGGGGGCGGAGCCCCGGCGCTCACGGCGGCCCACCGAAGCCCCTCCGGCGATTGAGGAGCGGGGCTCCGGGGCAGCGCCCTGGAAACCTCAGTCGCCGCCCCCGAACGCCGCGTCGAACGACGCACTGGGCGGGTCGAAATCGAACCGCTTCAGCGACGCGAGCGCCTCCGGCGCCCCCGTCAGCCGGTCCATGCCCGCGTCCTCCCACTCCACCGACACCGGCCCCTCGTACCCGATGGACCGCAGCATCCGGAAGACGTCCTCCCAGGGCACGTCACCGTGCCCGGCCGAGACGAAGTCCCAGCCGCGCCGCGGGTCGCCCCACGGCAGATGGGAGCCGAGCCGGCCGTTGCGGCCGTCGAGGCGCTTGCGGGCCTCCTTGCAGTCGACGTGGTAGATCCGGTCCCGGAAGTCGTAGAGGAAGCCGACCGGGTCGAGGTCCTGCCACACGAAGTGGCTCGGGTCGAAGTTCAGCCCGAACGCGGCCCGGTGGCCGACGGCCTCCAGGGCGCGGTGCGTCGTCCAGTAGTCGTACGCGATCTCGCTGGGGTGCACCTCGTGGGCGAAGCGCACGCCCTCCGCGTCGAAGACGTCCAGGATCGGGTTCCACCGCTCCGCGAAGTCCTCGTAGCCGCGCTCGATCATGTGCGGCGGGACCGGCGGGAACATGGCGACGAGATGCCAGATCGAGGACCCGGTGAAACCGATGACCGTGTCCACACCGAACGCGGCCGCCGCCCGCGCGGTGTTCTTGATCTCCTCCGCGGCCCGCCTGCGTACGCCTTCGGGCTCCCCGTCGCCCCAGATCCGGCCGGGCAGGATGCCCTGGTGGCGTTCGTCGATCGGGTTGTCGCAGACCGCCTGGCCCACCAGGTGGTTGGAGATCGCCCAGCACTTCAGTCCGTACTTGTCGAGCAGCTGCCGCCGCCCGTCGAGGTAGCCGGGGTCCGCGAGTGCCTTGTCGACCTCGAAGTGGTCTCCCCAACAAGCGAGTTCGAGGCCGTCGTAGCCGAAGTCCCGGGCGTGCCGGCAGACCTCCTCCAGCGGCAGGTCGGCCCACTGGCCGGTGAAGAGGGTGAACGGACGGGGCATGCGCGGGACCTCCTAGAAGGGGACCGGGGTGTGGACGGAGTTCTTCGCGGCGCTCTCCTCGACGGCGGCGAGCACCCGCTGCACCTGGAGGCCGTCGGCGAACGACGGCACGGGCGCGGTGCCCGTGGCGATGGTGTGCACCACGTCGCGGGCCTGGTGGACGAACGTGTGCTCGTAGCCCAGCGCGTGGCCAGGCGGCCACCACGCCTCCAGGTAGGGGTGTTCGGGTTCCGTGACGAGGATCCGGCGGAAACCGGCCGAGGTCGCGGGTTCGGTGTGGTCGTGGAAGGACAGCTCGTTGAGCCGTTCCAGGTCGAAGGCGATCGACCCCAGCTCACCGTTGACCTCCAGGCGCAGGGCGTTCTTACGGCCGGCCGCCATGCGCGTCGCCTCGAAGGAGGCAAGCGCACCGGAGGCGAGGCGCCCGGTGAACAGGGCCGCGTCGTCGACGGTGACCGCCCCCCGTGCGGTCCCGTCCGCGGTGCCGGACAGTCCGGCCGCCGGACCGGCGAGGACGGGGCGTTCGCGGACGAACGTCTCGGTCACCGCCGACACCCCGACGAGCAGTTCCCCGGCCAGGAACTGGGCGAGGTCGACGATGTGCGCCCCGAGGTCTCCCAGCGCACCGGATCCGGCGTGCTCGCGCTTGAGCCGCCAGGTCAGCGGCGATTCGGGGTCGACCAGCCAGTCCTGGAGGTAGGTGGCCCGCAGGTGCCGCAGGGGGCCGAGCCGGCCTTCGGCGATCAGCTTGCGGGCGTACGTGATCGCGGGCACCTTGCGGTAGTTGAAGCCCACGATCGCCACCTGGCCGCGGGAGGCGGCCCGTTCGGCCGCGTCCACCATGGCCTCCGCCTCGGCGACCGAGTTGGCGAGCGGCTTCTCGCACAGCACGTGCTTTCCCGCCTCCAGAGCGGCGATGGCGATCTCCGCATGGCTGTCGCCGGGTGTGCAGATGTCGACGAGCTGCACGTCGTCCCGGGCGATCAGGGCGCGCCAGTCGGTCTCCGCCGCCGCCCAGCCGTGGCGGGCGGCGGCGGTCTCGACGGCCGTACGGTCGCGTCCGCAGATGGCCGCGAGAGCGGGTCTCATCGGCAGGTCGAAGACGTGTCCCGCGGTGCGCCACCCCTGGGAGTGGGCGGCGCCCATGAACGCGTACCCGACCATGCCGACCCCGAGCGTCGCCGGCCGCTGTGCCGGCGGTGGGGCCTCGGTCTCCTGCTCCGTCTCTTCCCTACGGGCCATGCGGGCTTCCTCCTCGTCGGTGGTTCGGTGGCGGCGGTGGTGCGGGATCAGCTGAAGCCCGTCGGCAGGTACTGGTCGATGTTGTCCTTGGTGACCACGGCCGAGTACAGGGTGAGCGAGGTCGGGATCTCCATCTCGGAGAGGCCCGGGACGCCCTTCCCCTGGCCGAGGGCGCGCGCCAGGTCGATGGCGGAGGCGGCCATCGTCGGCGGGTACAGCACGGTGGCCTTCAGGACGCTGTTGTCGGCCTTGATGGCGTCCATCGCGGACTTGGCCCCTGCTCCGCCGACCATGATGAACTCGTCGCGGCCGGCCTGCTGGATGGCGCGCAGGGCGCCCACGCCCTGGTCGTCGTCGTGGTTCCACAGGGCGTCGAACTGCTTCTGTGCCTGGAGGAGTTGGGCCATCTTCGCCTGGCCGGACTCGACGGTGAAGTCGGCGGCCTGACGGGCCACCAGCTTGATGTTGGAGTAGTTCTTCAGCGCGTCGGCGAAGCCCTGGCTGCGCTGCTTGGTGAGCTCCAGGTTGTCGATGCCCGCGAGCTCGACGACCTTGGCGTCCGCCTTGCCCTTGAGCTGCTCGCCGATGTAGTGGCCGGCGTTGAGGCCCATGCCGTAGTTGTCGCCGCCGACCCAGCAGCGGTAGGCCTGCGGGGAGGCGAAGACGCGGTCCAGGTTGACGACCGGGATGCCCGCCTTCATCGCCTCCAGGCCGACCTGGGTGAGCGCCTTGCCGTCGGCGGGGAGGATGACGAGGACGTCGACCTTCTTGTTGATGAGGGTCTTGACCTGCCCGATCTGGGCGGCGGTGTCGTTCGAGCCCTCGGTGATCTCCAGGGACACCTCGGAGTACTTCTCCGCCCGCGACTTGGCGTTCACGTTGATCGCGTTGAGCCAGCCGTGGTCGGCCTGCGGTCCGGCGAAGCCGATGGTGACGGCCTTGCCCGGCTTGTCGTCGGCGGCGGGCTGGTTGCTCTGGGCGGTTGCCTGGGCCTTGGGCTCGTTGCTGGTACAGGCGGTGAGGAAGGCTCCCGCGGAGACGGCCGCGGTGCCGAAGAGCAGTCCTCTGCGGCTGGTTTCTGGCATGGCTGTCAAACCCTTCATCCGGTGTCTTGACTACGGAACTGCGGGTGGCTGGTCGGTGGCGCGGGAGGGGTCAGGTCTCGCCGTTGCGGAGCGTGCGGCGCTGGACCAGGACGGCGGCGACGATGATCGCGCCCTTGGCGATCTGCTGGACGTCGCTCTGCAGGTTGTTGAGCGCGAAGATGTTGGTGATCGTGGTGAAGACGAGGACCCCGAGCACGGAGCCGACGATGGTGCCGCGGCCGCCGCTGAGGAGGGTGCCGCCGATGATCGCGGCGGCGATGGCGTCGAGCTCGTACAGGTTGCCGTTGGTGTTCTGTCCGGAGCCGGACAGGATGATCAGCATGAAGGCGGCGATGCCGCAGCACAGGCCGGAGAGCAGGTAGAGGTAGAGCCGCTGGCGGCGTACGTCGATGCCGGCGAGCCTGGCCGCTTCCGCGTTGCCGCCGATGGCGACCGTACGGCGTCCGAACGTGGTCCGGTTGAGGACCAGCCAGCCGACGACGGTGACCGCGGCGAAGACCAGGACCAGGGGCGGGATGCCCAGGACGTACGCGTCGGGCAGGCCCAGGTCGAGGACGGACTGGACGGTGACGATCTGGGTCTTGCCGTCGGTGATCTGCAGGGCGAGCCCGCGGGCCGAGGCGAGCATGGCGAGCGTCGCGATGAAGGGGACCATGCGCCCGTAGGCGATGAGGACCCCGTTGACGAGCCCGGCGGCGAGTCCGACGATCACGGCGGTGAACAGGATGCCCGCGAAGCCGAAGTCCTGGGTGGCGAGCGTCGTCGCCCAGACGGAGGCGAGGGCCACCATCGCGCCGACCGAAAGGTCGATGCCGCCGCCGATGATGACCAGGGTCATGCCGACGGTGACGACCCCGATGACGGAGGACTGCGTCAGGATCAGCTGGAGGTTCCCGGTGTCCAGGAACGCGTCGGGTTCGGTGAGACCACCGACGGCCACCAGCACGGCGAGCACGCCGAGCAGGGACAGGTTGCGGACATCGGCGCGCAGGCCGAGTGCGCGCAGACCGCCGGGGGGCGAGGGCGGCGCGGCGGGGCCGGTCGCGGGCCCCTTCTCCGGGCCCTTGTGCTGCGCCGACGGTGCGGGCTGTGTCATGACGTCGGGCTCCCTTCCATGACGAGGTCGAGTACGCGGTGCTCGTCGAGCTCCTGGGCGGCCGCCGTGTGCACGACGCGGCCCTCGCGGAGCACCAGCACCCGGTCGGCGAGGCCCAGCACTTCGGGCACTTCGCTGGAGACGAGCAGTACGGCGAGGCCTTCGTCGGCCAGCCGGCGGATCACGGCGTAGAGCTCGGCGCGGGCGCCGACGTCGACGCCGCGGGTGGGTTCGTCGAGCAGGAGGACCCGGCAGCCGCGCAGCAGCCAGCGGGCCAGGACCGCTTTCTGCTGGTTGCCGCCGGAGAGGGTGCGGACCGCCGCGTCGGGGTTGTCCGGGCGCAGGGAGAGCTCGCGGGTCGCGGTCCTGGCGGCGGTCCGTTCGGCTCCCCGGTCGATCCAGCCGGCGCGGGCGAAGCGGGAGAGGGTGGAGACCGAGACGTTACGGGTGACGGATTCGGTCAACAGGAGGGCCTGCGCCTTGCGTTCCTCGGGGGCGAGGCCGATTCCGGCGGCGACGGCCGCCCGGACGCTGCCGGGTTTCAGCGGCCGTCCCGCGACGGTGACCCGGCCCGCGGTCGGCTTGCGGGCGCCGTAGACGGTCTCCAGGATCTCGGAGCGGCCGGAGCCGACGAGTCCGGCGAGACCGACGATCTCGCCGGGCCTGAGCTCCAGGTCGATCGGTTCGAACTCGCCCTTGCGGTACAGGCCTTCGACGGTGAGCACCGGCTCCGCGTCGCGTCCGGTGCCGGGTGCGGGCCGCTCGGGGAAGACGTATTCGACGTTGCGGCCGGTCATCATGGCAACGATGTCTCGCGTGGGGGTGGACGTGGCGGGAAGCCCCACGGCGACGGCCCGGCCGTCCTTGAGCACGGTCACCCGGTCGCCGATGCGGCGGATCTCCTCCAGGCGGTGCGAGATGTAGACGACGGCGACGCCGTCGGCGGTGAGGCCGTCGACGATGCGGAAGAGGTTGTCGACCTCGTCGGGGTCCAGGGCGGCGGACGGCTCGTCCATCACGATGAGCCGCACGTCGTGGGAGAGCGCCCGGGCCATGGAGACGATCTGCTGGTGGGCGGCGGAGAGGTCGCCGACCGCGCGGGCGGGGTCGATCTCCGGGTGGCCGAGGCGCTTGAGGAGCGCGGCTGCCGCGGTCCTGGCGTCTCGGGTGCGGACGACGAACCCGGCGGTGGTGGGTTCGTGGCCGAGGAAGACGTTCTCGGCGACCGACAGGCCCTCGACCAGGTCGAGTTCCTGGTAGATGGTCGCGATGCCCAGGCGCATCGCGGTGATCGGCGAGGAGAGTCTGACGGGTTCGCCGCGCCAGGTGATGGCGCCGTCGTCGGGCTGGTGGGCTCCGGCCAGCACCTTGATGAGGGTGGACTTTCCGGCGCCGTTCTGGCCGAGGAGGCAGTGGACTTCGCCGGCCTGTACCTCCAGGTCCACACCGTCGAGTGCGCGCACTCCGGGGAAGGACTTGGTGATGCCGGACATGGTGAGCAGGGGTGGTTCAGGTGCCATGACGAATCCCCTCGGCGAAACGGGGGCTCCCCTGCTCGGTCGAGTCCGAGAGCGCGGGGTAGGCCGGTGAGCGGGCAGGGCGCAGTACCGGCGGTGCCGTACTGCTGACGGAACTGCTGGCGGGTGCGGGGGCGGAGCTCGGATCGGGCGGGTGCGGGCGCGGATCGGCCCGCTTACGGGTACGGGGGCGGAGCTCGGATCAGGCTGCTTGCTGCGGTGGCCGCGCGGTGTGGGCCGCACGGCGCACCGGCCCGGACATCAGGCCGGCGAGAACAGGTGGTCGCTGATGAGCCTGGCCGCGCCGATGACTCCGGCGGTCGGCCCCAGCTCACCGAGGACGATGGGGAGGTTGCCCGTGGCCAGCGGCAGGGACTGCCGGTAGACCTGGGTCCGGACGCTGGCCAGCAGGTTGTGGCCGAGCCCGGTCACCCCGCCGCCGATGACGACGAGGCCCGGGTTGAAGAAGCTGACGAGTCCCGCGATGACCTGGCCGACCCTGTTGCCGCCTTCGCGGATCAGGTCCAGCGCGGTGGGGTCCCCGGCCGCCGCCGCGGCGGCCACGTCGACGGCGGTGAGTGTCCCGGCCGCGTCCAGCCGGGCCGCCAGCTCCGCGGACAGGCCCGCGCGGGCTGCGTCCTCGGCGTCACGGGCGAGGGCGGCCCCGCTGAAGTGGGCTTCCAGGCAGCCCCGGTTGCCGCAGGCGCAGGAGCGTCCGTCGGGTTCCACCTGGATGTGGCCGATGTCGCCCGCGCTGCCCGTCGTACCGCGGTAGACCTCGCCGCCGACGACGATGCCGCAGCCGATACCCGTACCGATCTTGACGCAGAGGAAGTCGCCCACGGAGCGGGCGACGCCCGCGTGCTGCTCCCCCATGGCCATCAGGTTCACGTCGTTGTCGACCATGACGGGGCAGCCCAGTTCCTGGCTGAGCGCCTCGCGGACCGGGAAGCCGTCCCAGCCGGGCATGATCGGTGGTGCGACCGGTATGCCCTCCGGGAAGCGGACCGGGCCGGGTACGCCGATGCCGGCGCCGTCGAATCCTTCGGCGAGGCCGGAGGCCCGGAGCTTGGCCGCCATCGACAGCACCTGCTCGAAGACGGCGACGGGCCCTTCGCGTACGTCCATGGGGTGGTTGAGGTGTCCGAGGACCTCCAGCTCCGCGTTGGTGACGGCCACATCGATGGAGGTGGCGCCGATGTCGACGCCGAGGAAGCGCAGTGCGGGGGCGAGCCGGATGTTGTGCGAGCGGCGTCCGCCGCGGGAGGCGGCGAGCCCGTCGGCGACGACGAGTCCGGTCTCCAGCAGCCGGTCCACCTCGACGGCCAGTTTGGAGCGCGAGAGGTCGACCTGGTCCCCCAGCTGTGCACGGGAGTTGGGTCCTCCGTCGCGCAACAGCCGGAGCAGCCGCGCCTGATGCGTGTTCGCGGGTCGTGCCGTCATCCGTCTCACGCGTCCCTCCCCGCCACATCGGCCAGTCCGTCGGGCTTTCGAGTGGGAACGTAGCAGCGGTTCACCGGAGTGGGAAGAAGTTGCGCAGGAATCCGCTCCAACTTTCTCCACACTCAGGACAAAGCTGGGATGCCCGACCACGCGCCGGGGACAGCGGGAGGGGCCGGAACGCCTGCGTTCCGGCCCCTCCCCCGCACGCGCCCTCAGCCCTTTTCGCGCTGGTGGTAAGCCGTGCGTGTGTGTTCCGTGTGCGCCCGCATGATCTCGGTCGCCCGCCGTTCGTCCCGTGAGGAGATCGCCTCGATCAGCGCGCGGTGCTCGATCCAGGACCGGGCGCCGCGCTGACGGGCCACCGGCGTGTGGTACCAGCGGACCCGGCGGTCGACCTGCGCGGCCAGCTCGGCGAGGACGACGTTGCCGGCCAGCTCCATGACCTTGGCGTGGAAGGCCGCGTTCGTGGCGACGGCGAGGTCCACGTCGTCCGCGTCGGCGGCCCGCTCCCCCTGGGCGCAGAGCTCCTGGAGCGCCTCGATGCCCGCCTTGCCGGAGTTGGCGGCGGCGAGCCGGGCCGCCTCGGCCTCCAGGAGCGTGCGCACCGAGAGCAGCTGGTCCGCCTCCTCCTCGGTGGGCTCGTGGACGAAGGCGCCCTGCGCGGGACGCAGATCGACCCAGCCCTCGGTGTTGAGACGCTGGAGCGCCTCGCGCACCGGCTGGCGCGACACCCCGAGATGCCCGGCCAGCTCGCTCTCGACCAGATGCCGGCCGGGTCCGAGCACCCGCGTGGTGATCAGCTCCAGCAGTGTCTCGTAGACGCGCTCGCGCAACGGTCCCGGCCGTTCGAGCTTCGGCACCGTTCCCTGCGGCAGTCCTGCGGACAACATCGCGGTCCCCCTCCGGGCGCCCGGCAATCGCCTTTTGTCTACAGCCTACCGAGCACGGCTCAGGGGCAGCGGATCACTTGGCCCGCGTACGAGAGGTTCCCGCCGAAGCCGAAGAGCAGGGCCGGCGCGCCGCTCTCGATCTCGCCCCGTTCCACCAGCTTGGACAGGGCCATGGGGATCGACGCGGCGGAGGTGTTGCCGGAGTCCACCACATCCCGGGCGATGACCGCGTTGACCGCGCCGATCTTCCGGGCGACGGGCTCGATGATCCGCAGGTTGGCCTGGTGCAGCACGACGGCGGCGAGGTCCTCGGGGGTGATGCCCGCCCGCTCGCAGACCTTGCGGGCGATCGGCGGCAGCTGTGTGGTCGCCCAGCGGTAGACGGACTGGCCCTCCTGCGCGAACCGCGGGGGCGTGCCCTCGATGCGTACGGCGTGGCCCATCCCCGGCACCGAACCCCACAGGACGGGCCCGATCCCGGGCCGGTCACCGGCGCCCGGGTCCGCGACGACGACGGCGGCCCCGGCGCCGTCTCCCATCAGGACGCAGGTGGAGCGGTCGGTCCAGTCGACGATGTCGCCCATCTTGTCGGCGCCGATGACCAGGGCGCGGGTGGCGGCACCGGCCCGGATCGCGTGGTCCGCGGTGGCCAGCGCGTGGGTGAACCCGGAACAGACCACGTTGATGTCCATCACGGCGGGCGAGCTCATGCCCAGGCGGGCGGCGACCCGGGCCGACATGCTCGGCGAGCGGTCGATCGCGGTGGAGGTGGCGACGAGGACCATGTCGATGTCCGCCGCGTGGAGACCGGCCGAGGCCAGCGCCTTGGCAGCCGCGTGCGCGGCCAGCTCGTCCACCGGCTCGTCGGGCCCGCCCACGTGCCGGGTCTTGATGCCGACGCGGCTGGTGATCCACTCGTCGCTGGTGTCGACCATGGCCGCCAGGTCGTGGTTGGTCAGCACCTTGGCAGGCTGGTAGTGGCCGAGCGCCACGACACGTGAGCCGGTCATGTACGGGTTCCCCTCGCTACGGATGGCAGGAACCACCCAGTCTTGGTTGCTACCGATCGGTACAAGGGCACGTAACCCCACAGGAATATGCGCCGGAGCTTGGAGCGTCTGGAAGCCCTTCCGGGGAACTCTGGCACCCACCTGCCACACAACCCGCCGGTCCGGCACGGTGGGGCCCACGAGAGGCACACCCTGTCACGACACGCGCCTCTCCACCCCCACCGAAGGCATACTGTAGACAATATCCCGCCGCCCAGGTCCATCTCATCGCCCGGGTCCGCACCTGGCGGTCATGCGCCGCGACGGCGTGCGGGTGCTCGGACCGTGCGGTGACATCCCCGCACGGTCCGGTGCGCTTTCGTTCAGCTCAGGGTTCGAGAACGACGCGATCGTCGAGGTCACCTCGCCGCACGACAGCCCGGTGACCCATGGCAACCTCTGTAGCAAGGGCCGGTTCGGCTGCCGACACGTACAGAATCGGGAGTGACGGCTATGGGACGTGTCACGGAACGTCGCCGCACCATCCGCATCCGGGACGGGGCCGTCACCACCCGGCCCGACACCCTCGTCGCGGAGGAGCCCCTGGAGATCCGGCTGAACGGCAAGCCGCTCGCCATCACGATGCGCACCCCGGGAGACGACTTCGCGCTCGCCGCCGGTTTCCTGGTGAGCGAGGGCGTGATCGGCGAGGGCTCCGAGGTGCAGTCGATCGTCTACTGTGCCGGGGCGACGGCCGACGGGGTGAACACGTACAACGTGGTGGACGTGCGGCTCGCGGCGGGCGTCGTGGTCCCCGACATCACGCTGGAACGCAACGTGTACACCACGTCGTCCTGCGGGCTCTGCGGCAAGGCGAGCCTCGACGCCGTACGCACGACGACCCGTCACCCGGTCGCCGACACTCCCCCGGTCCGGGTGGAGCCCGCGCTGCTCTCCGCCCTCCCCGACCGGCTGCGCGAGGCGCAGCGGGTCTTCGACCGGACCGGGGGTCTGCACGCAGCCGCGCTGTTCTCACCGGAGGGCGAGCTGGTGGACATCCGGGAGGACGTCGGCCGGCACAACGCGGTCGACAAGCTCGTCGGGCGGGCGCTGACGGACGACCGGCTGCCGCTCTCGCAGTCGATCCTGCTGGTGTCGGGCCGCGCCTCCTTCGAGCTGGTGCAGAAGGCGGTGATGGCCGGGATCCCGATGCTCGCGGCGGTCTCCGCACCGTCGTCACTGGCCGTGGACCTCGCGGCCGAGAGCGGACTGACCCTCGTCGGTTTCCTGCGGGGTTCGTCCATGAACGTGTACGCGGGTGACCACCGCATCGCCCTGGAAACGGTGGTGGGCGGGGGCTGAGGCGGCCTGCCCGCCGCACGCGTCGGGGGGCCGGCCGTCCGGGGTGCGTCCCCTGCGCCGACCGGACCCTCCTGCGCGCCTCAGACGCCTACGACGCCGTCTTTCACGGCGGACACGAACGGGGCCCAGTGGTCCGCCGCGAACGTGAGGGCGGGGCCGTGTGGGTTTTTGCTGTCCCGCACAGGGACAAAACCTGCGAAGTCGTCAGAGATCTCGACGCACGCGCCACCATCCTGGTTGCTGTGGCTGCTCTTGCGCCAGGTGACGGCGCTCAGGTCGATGGGCCTCACGACAGTTCCTCCAACACGTGCAGGATGAATTTTTGCGACTCGGCCGGGGAAAGTGCCAGGTCACGCGTCGCATCGTACGCACGTTGCATGCGCTCCACCGCAACGCCCTCCTCGTGGAGTTCCCCTCCGTACCCGTGCTCCGTGTATGCCACGGTACGGCTGTCCGGCAGTCGCAGAAACCAGACGTCAGTACTCGACAGCCCATGCAACCCGGCACTCTGCGGGAGCACTTGAACCGTCAGGTTCGGCCGCTCCGCCATCTCGGACAGGTACCCGAGTTGGTCCCGCCACTCGTCAGCACTCCGCAATGCTGTCCGAAGGGCAGCCTCCGACAGGATCGTCCGGAACGGCGGCGCACCTTCTCCCTCCAGCAGGTTCCGCCGTCCCATCCGCGCCTCCACCTGCTGCGTCAGCCGTGGCCCGCTGACCCCGCCGGATGCCAGTAATTCCCGCGCGTACCCCGGGGTCTGCAACAACCCCGGCAGCACACTCACCGCGAAGTGCCACAGACTCGTCGCCTCCGCCTCCAGCGCCATGTACCGCCGGTACCGCTCCTTGAACTGCGTCTGGTCGCTGATCGCCAGTTCCCACAACGCCAGCAGCAGCCCCGGTGTCCCGTAGTACTGGTCCAGCGCCTGCACGACCTCCGGCCCGCCGACCGTCTCGCCCTTCTCCATCTTTCCGAACAACGACCAGTCCCAGCCCAGCCGTTCGCCGAGCTGCCGCAGACTGTCGCCGCGCTCGGTCCGCAGGTGCCGCAGCTCCTCCGCGAACCGTGCGCGTGGTTCCCTGCTGCGGCCCGAAACCGCCCGCCTCGTCGGCATCGTGTCCTCCGTGGAACGTGTGGAACGTGACTCACCTGCCGGGGAAGCACATCCCGCTCTCGGTGTGTCGCACCTCTGACCAGGCCACTCTCGTATCGAGCCCCTCACGCAACGTAGCCGCAGGCGTGGGGTCAGGCAGAGGAATCCGCGAAAGCACAACCGAAGGTAGACACCGATGACGCCACCACCGCAGAAGCCGCCCCTCCCCCGCAGGACGCCTCAGGCCGACGCTCCCGACTCCCGAGCAGGACGCAAGGCACCGTCCAAGGTCCAGGAGGCCGTGGCCGCACGCGACGACCTCGCCGCCGCGCTGAGCAGCGCCGGTGTCCAGCTGCCCGCGATGGATGTGCGTACGCCGTGGCCGGACACGGACGGCGACGACAGCACACGGCCGACCCGTTACGCCCTCGTCCACCTCGGTATCTGCTCCGCCCCGGTGGCGCACGCCCTCGCCGTGGTGATCAGGAAGGGAGCGGCCGGGTGACGGATGACGGCGCCCTCTCCGTCGGGGCGGCCGTGCACGACGGCGACAGCGGCCGGGTGGGCCTGGTGATGGGCCACGAGGGCCCCTATCTCCAACTCCGCCCGCTCGGCGGTGGCCGCGAGTGGGACGCGGACCCGTCCCGCCTACGGCCACTCGGCCCGGCCGAGCTGCTGAGCGCCCGCGTCGCCGAAGCCAACGCCCGCAGCCGTACCGACCTCGGGCTGAGCGACATACGGAGTGCCCCGCACACCGGCCCGGCGGAGTAGGGCGCCCGGTGATCACCCGCAGCTCCCGTTGAGGTGCGGGCCGGATCTGCAGGCGGATGCCCTCGGGGGCGAACCCTTCCGGGTCCGCGGCTGCAACCGCCAGGCCGCTGCGGGAGACACGGACACGCATCCATCCGGCCGGGACCCCCGGGGCGGTCCCACCAGGCGAGGCCGTCGGCGGCGAGCGGCAGTGGCAGTCCGGCCGACGCGGCACGCAGTCGCCCGACGACGCCGGCCGCACCGAGGACATCGGGCGGCGCCAGGCCCGCACCACGCTGCTCGAGGCCGTCGCACGCCACCCTGCTCGCCGCCGTCGTCGAGCTCGGCGGTGATCTGGAGCTCCCAGCCACCCGTAACGGGCGCTTGAGGGGCGCGGTCATCCCAGAAGGCTGCGCGGTCAGCGCCGGCTGCCGCCCATGCGGCGGTCATCGGCCAGTGCGGTCAGCGGGCCGTACTCGAGGGCAAGCTCGTTCCACGTCAGAACCTCGCCACAGCGGGCCGGGAACTCCTTCGGGTTGAACTCGGGCATGGTCCAGGAGCCGGTGCCCCGGTCCCGCAGCCACAGGTCCCCGTCACCGTCGACCACAGTCGGCGGGACCGGTACGGGCTCGGCCTGATCGGTGGGCCCCCAGGTGACCCGGCCCGGGTGGGAAGCGCGGCGCAGCTCGGTGGTGGCCAGCCGCGCGGCCAAGTCACGGGTGGACTCTTCTGCGTCCTTGACCGACGCGAGTCGGAATGCGTCGTCAAGTACGGGCAGGGCTGGATTCTTGCTGCGCTTTGAACTCATACGCTGACTACCTCCGGTGGGGGGCGTCACATCCGTTATGGCGCCCCGTAGAGGAACACGATATCCGAGGCGGGAGCCGGGCCGGCTACGACCACCGTCCAGGAGGAGGCGCTGGCACGCCGGGCGGTGGGGCTGGGTGGTGAGCTGGTCCTGGACGTGGCGCAACCCGTGGTGGTAGCGCTCAGATATGGCGGTCCGGGTCGGAGAAGGTGAGGCCAGGCCGCCGGGGGCGAGCCGACGTCGGGCCGGGGCGGGTGCGGGCTCGGGCTCGCCGAGCGGCTGGCGGAAGTCGGCGCCCGCCCGCCTGGGCGGGTACGGGAGCGTCGGAAGCGGGCTAGGGGAAGGCGGGCGGCGAGAGCGGTCGACGGTCGGTCATGATCCCTGGTCTCCCAGGTCCGGCCCTGCGGGCAGGGCCGGGCTGGTTGTTTCAGCTCACCGGAACGGAGCGGTCGAGCCACTGCTACCGCCGGTGAACCGGCCCGGACCGCCGAGACCGGGCGGCACACTGCGCGGGTGACCACGACCTCCGCCTGAACCGGGTTCGGAAACCTCCACGACCTGGAGGGCGACGCGGGTGTCCTGTTCGCGCAGATCGATCCGCGCCCCGGAGGTCCCGGAGGAGCACGGCAGGCCCTGGCGGATCGCGTGTACGAGTGGGAGCCTGAGCGGACTCCTCGCGGCGGCCCGTGCGGGCCTGGGCCTGATGGCGCACACCCGGGGGCTGATCCCTCCGGAGCTGGTTCCGGTGCCTGCCAGGGCGGGTCCGTCGGAGCTCGGCGAGGTGGATCTCGTCCTGCTGCACGGGCGGCGCGGGGACGCCGCCCAGGAGGCGGCCGGCGCCCTGGCCGCCTCGATCCTGGCGGGCGGCGACCGGCTGTACCGCGGTCCGGGCACGTCCCCGCGCACGGCGCCGGCGTAAGCACGGCGTACAGATTCGGTGGAGATTCCCGCGCGAGCTACTTACCCGGCGGTCAGAAGTGCGCCCGAGCCCGGCCCATCTGGCCCGATTTCTGTGGGCGGCCTGTCCGGATGCCTCGATTTCAGGAGACTTCGGACCCTCCCGCCGCCGTGCCGGGTGGGGTAGCGTCGCGGCGCCGTGCGGAGCGCCACAAGGAGCAGGTCATTGCGCGAGTTCACTGTCCCACCCATGGCCGCCGCCCCTCAAGTCGGCGGCCTCGCCGACACCGTCTTCGACTACGCGGAGGACGATCCGCACCGGATCACCCTCGGCCGCAAGGACGCGGACGGACAGTGGCACGACGTCACCGCCGCCGCCTTCCGCGACGAGGTGCTCGCGCTGGCCAAGGGGCTGATCGCGCACGGCGTCCGGTTCGGCGACCGGGTCGCGCTGATGTCCCGTACCCGCTACGAGTGGACGCTCTTCGACTACGCGCTCTGGACGGTGGGCGCGCAGTCCGTGCCCGTCTATCCGACGTCGTCGGCCGAGCAGGTCCTGTGGATGCTGCACGACGCCGAGGTAGCGGCCGTGATGGTGGAGCACGAGGACCATGCCATGACGATCGGTTCGGTCATCGACCGGCTGCCGCACCTGAAGCGGCTCTGGCAGCTGGACGCCGACGCGGTGACCGAGCTCGTGGACGCCGGGGCCCAGATCGAGGACGAGGTCGTGCACCGGCACCGGCGCGCCGTGACCCCGGACTCGGTGGCGACGCTGATCTACACCTCCGGCACGACGGGGCGCCCCAAGGGCTGCGTGATCACCCACGCCAACTTCATGTTCGAGTCCGACACCATGGTCTCCCGCTGGGCGCCGGTGTTCCGCTCCAGGCCCGGCGACGAGGCCGCGACACTGCTCTTCCTGCCGCTCGCCCACGTCTTCGGCCGGATGGTGGAGATAGCGGCGCTGCGGGGCCGGGTGAAGCTGGGCCACCAGCCGGAACTCTCGGCGAAGGCGCTGATGCCGGACCTGGTGTCGTTCCGCCCGAGCTTCATCCTCGCGGTGCCGTACATCTTCGAGAAGGTCTTCGACGGGGCGCGGCGCAAGGCGGAGGCGGAGGGCCGGCTCGGGCCGTTCGACAGGTCCGTGGAGATCGCGGTGAAGTACGCGGAGGCGATGGAGGAGCGGGCCTTCGGCACGGGCCCGGGGCCCTCCGCCGGACTGCGGATGCAGCACCAGTTCTTCGACAAGGTCGTCTACCGGAAGGTCCGCGACGCCATGGGCGGCCGGGTGCGGCACGCGATGTCGGGCGGCTCCGGCATGGACCGGCAGCTGGGCCTGTTCTTCGAGGGCGCGGGCGTCACGATCTACGAGGGGTACGGCCTCACCGAGACGACCGCCGCCGCCACGGCCAATCCGCCCGAACGCACCCGCTACGGCACGGTCGGTCAGCCGATCCCCGGCTCCAGCGTGCACATCGCGAGGGACGGCGAGGTGTGGGTGCACGGCGCGAACGTGTTCTCCGGGTATCTGGGCGACCCGAAGGCCACCGACGCCGTGCTGCACGACGGCTGGCTGGCCACCGGTGACCTGGGGGCGCTCGACGAGGACGGCTATCTGACCATCACCGGACGGAAGAAGGAGATCCTGGTGACGTCCGGCGGCAAGAGCGTGTCGCCGGCCGGCCTGGAGGAGCGGGTGCGCGCGCACCCGCTGGTGGCGCAGTGCATCGTCGTCGGCAACGACCGGCCCTACATCGCCGCGCTGGTGACCGTGGACCAGGAGTCGGTGGACCACTGGCTCGTCATGCAGGGCCGCACACCCATGCCCGCCGCGGACCTGGTGCGCGACCCCGACCTGGAGATGGAGGTCCGCCGGGCGGTGGTGGCCGCGAACACGACGGTGTCCCAGGCGGAGTCCATCCGTACGTTCCGGATCCTGGCGCATCCGTTCACCGAGGAGCACGGTCTGCTGACGCCGTCGCTCAAGCTGAAGCGGAAGTCGATCGAGACGGCGTACGCGGCCGAGGTCGACGCCCTCTATCACTGAGCCGGTCCACGACCGTCCCGGGACACGCTTTCTGATGAGGCGTCACGCACGGGCGCGCCGTTCCGTCCCGTTCTTCCGTTCACCGGTTCGCCGCAGGTGGGAATGCGTAGGCTGCGTTGATCGTTCCTCCGGGAGAACCGACCGACAACGTAAGGATCGACCGCTCGTGAGCCAGGTCCCTTCCCTCACCCTGAACAACGGCCTCACAATGCCGCAGCTCGGCTTCGGTGTCTGGCAGGTGCCGGACGACGAGGCCACGAAGGCCGTGGCCACGGCCATCGAGGCCGGGTACCGGAGCATCGACACCGCCACGGTCTACCGCAACGAGACGGGCACCGGCAAGGGCATCGCGGCCTCCGGTGTGCCGCGCGACGAGCTGTTCGTCACCACCAAGGTGTGGAACGGCGACCAGGGCTACGACTCGACGCTGCGCGCCTTCGACGCCTCGCTGGACCGGCTGGGCCTGGACCACGTCGACCTCTACCTCATCCACTGGCCGGTGCC
This sequence comes from Streptomyces sp. NPDC058637, assembly GCF_042717325.1. NCBI lineage: Bacteria > Bacillati > Actinomycetota > Actinomycetes > Kitasatosporales > Streptomycetaceae > Streptomyces > Streptomyces sp. NPDC058637. The sequence continues at coordinate 22,152 of NZ_JBHXRD010000007.1, forward strand.
GGCCAAGGACGCCTACGTCGACACGTACAAGGCCCTGGAGAAGATCCACGCCGACGGCCGTGCGAAGTCCATCGGTGTGTCGAACTTCTTCCCGGCGGCCCTGGAGCGCCTGATGGACGAGACCTCCGTCGTCCCCGCGGTCAACCAGATCGAGCTGCACCCGCAGTTCCAGCAGACGGAGGCCCGCGCCTTCCACGCCCGGCACGGCATCGTCACGGAGGCCTGGTCGCCGCTGGGGCAGGGCAAGGGTCTGACGGTCCCGACCGTCGTGGCGATCGCCCAGAAACACGGCCGGACGCCCGCACAGGTGGTGCTCCGCTGGCACCTCCAGACGGGTCACGTCGCGATCCCGAAGTCCGTGACCCCGTCGCGGATCGTGGAGAACCTCGCGGTGTTCGGCTTCGAGCTGGACGCCGACGACCTGGCCGCCTTCGCCGCGCTCGACGGGGGCAAGCGCATCGGGGGCGACCCGGCCGAGTTCGCCGTCGGCGCCTGACGGCTCCCGAGCCCGCCGAAGAGGACCGGACCATGAGCGGGGACACGTTGCCCGTCGTCGAAGAGGGCCTGTACCGCCTGCGCAATGTGGCCAGCGGGCTGCTGCTGGAGGTGTACGGCGGGGCCAGGGGCAGCGGTGCCAACGTCCAGCAGGGCGAGGACGACGGCACCGCGGCCCAGCACTGGCGGCTCGCGCCCGTGCACGAGGGCGCCGCCCTGTACCACCTGGTCAACGCCAACAGCGAGAAGCGGCTGGACGTCGCGGGTGCCTCCACGGAGAACGGCGCGAACGTCCAGCAGTGGAAGGCCAACAACTTCGGCGCCCAGGAATGGCTGATCGAGCAGCATCCGGAGTCACCGGGCACGGTGACCCTGGTCAGCTTCGTCAGCGGACTCGTCCTGGAGGTCGCCGAGGCGTCGGCCGAGGACGGTGCCAACGTCCGTCAGTGGGAGGACACCGACTCGCCCGGCCAGTGGTGGCGGCTGGAGCGGGTGGCCGATTCCTGACACCGCAAGGCCGTGGCCCGGTTCCCGACGGCGTCCGGCGGTTCCGACGCCGGCGGGACGGCCCGGTTCCCGACCGCCGTCAGCCGGTGGTCAGGGGCGCCGCCGGGCCAGGTGCGCCGTGCGCGCGGACAGGGTGAAGACGTCCGGGCGCAGCCGGAGCCCGGCGGGGTCGGCCGGGTCGAGCAGCCGGTCGAGCGCGGCGGTGTCCTCGGCCGTCAGGTGGTCGGCGAACGCCTCGCGCCTGCGGGCGAAGTCCGACACGGCGTGGTCGAGCGCGGCGGCGGGCAGCGGAGCGGGGAGATCGAGCAGGAAGCTGCGGGTGCCCTGGGGTTCCAGGCCCACGGCGGCGAACAGGGCGCTCCAGTCCTCGGACTCCCTGATGGTCCCCGGAAGCCCGGCGCGCATGGCGTCGAACCTGTCGGCGGCGAGGACGTCGAGCCTGGCCTCCAGTCCGGGCCTGCCGAAGCCGATGTCGCGCGGGAGGTAGCGGGTGGCCAGGCCGCCTTCGAGCAGGGCCAGTGTGCCGCCGGGGCCGAGCAGCCCGGCGAAGCCCGCCAGGCCGCCCCGCTGGTCACCGATGTGGTGCAGGGTGTTGCCCACCCAGATCAGGTCGGCCTCGCCCAGCTTCCCCAGGTCTTGGGGGAGTTCGGCGTGGAGGGTGCGTACGCGCTCTCCCACCCCGTAACGCTCCGCGCGGGCCCTGGTGCGTTCCAGGAGGGCAGGTGTGCCGTCCACCGCGAGGATCTCGGCCTCGGGGAACACCTCGGCGAGCAGGCAGCTGATCACACCGGGGCCGCAGCCGATGTCGAGGACCTTGCGCACCCGCGGGGCTGTGGGCAGGCCAGCGATCCATCGGGCGGCCGCCTCGTACTGCGGGCGGCTCAGCTCGGCCTCCTGCTCAAGCACCGGGCCCACGACGTCCCAGTCGAACGCGTCGGAGTGGTGGTCATGGGCATGGGCGTGGCCGTCGGCATGCTCGTGCGCGGTGTGCTTACTCATGGGGGTCAGCTTCCACGGGAACGCGTTCCCCGGCGAATTTCATTGCCGGTTCAGCAAACAGGTTTCCCGTTGCGGAATTCCTGCGGACTCACGCCCCGTACCCGTTTGAAGGCGGCGCTGAAGGCGAACGAGCCGCTGTAACCCACTTTGCGCGCGACGGTCTCCACGGTCGCGTCCGTCTCCCGCAGCAGGTCGGCGGCCAGGGCGAGGCGCCAGCCGGTGAGGTACGCCATCGGCGGCTCCCCGACCAGTTCGCTGAACTGCCGCGCGAGCCCGGCCCTGGAGACGCCGGTCCTGGCGGCCAGCGAGCCGACCGTCCAGGGGTGGGCGGGCTCGTCCTGGAGGTGTCTCAGCGCCTGGCCGACGACCGGGTCGCCCAGGGCCGCGTACCAGGCGGGGGCGGCGGCCCCGGGCCGGGCGAACCAGGTGCGGAGCACCGCGATCAGCAGCAGGTCCAGCAGGCGGTCCAGGACGACGCCCTGGCCCGGTTCGTCCTGGGCGATCTCGGCCTCGAACAGCTTCAGCAGCGGACCGCTGCGGTCGTCCGAGGGGAGCAGGATCAGCGGGGGCAGCGCGTCGAGCAGCCGCCGGCTGATCTCCCCGTCGAGCAGGTACGTGCCGACCAGGAGGGTGGTCGCGCCGTCGGGTGCGTTGCCCCAGGTGCGTACCCCCAGCCGCATCGACTCGGCGAGCGGCTCGCCGTGGAGCGTTCCGCAGACGCCGCCGGGTCCGACCCGGGCGTGCGGGGCGGTGCCTGGCCTGTCCGCCACGGTGTACGGCTCGGGGCCGCGGATGACGGCGATGTCCCCGGGAGTCAGCCGGACGGGTCCGGTCCCGTCCGGCGGGACGATCCACGCCTCGCCGCGGGTCACGGACATCAGGCAGAGCGGGGCCCGGTCCTCGACGCTGACCGCCCAGGGCGGTTCCATCACCATCCGGAGCAGGAAGGCGCCCCGGGCCCTCGGTCCGTCCAGCAGCCCGGCAAGTGCGTCCATGCCTGCCAGCCTAGGACCGTTCCGAAGCTTCTTGGACGCGCGCGTATGGAGTTGAGTTCCTGGAGGATGTTCCGCGCGGGCCGTCCCGGCGAGTCTTGGGGCATGACGACGAACGCGGAACTTCAGAAGCAGGACACCGTGCTGGTGACGAGCGGCACGGGCAAGACGGGCCGCCGGGTGGTCGAGCGGCTCACGGCGCTCGGTGTCCCGGTCAGGTCGGGTTCGCGCGGCGGCGGTGTGCCGTTCGACTGGGAGGACGGGTCCGGCTGGGAGGCCGCCCTGCGCGGCGCGGACGCGGCGTACATCACGTACTACCCGGACCTGGCGGTCCCCGCGGCGCCGGAGGCGATGGCGGCCTTCGGGCGGATCGCGGCCGGCTGCGGGGTGCGGCGGCTGGTGCTGCTCTCCGGTCGCGGCGAGCCGCAGGCCGTGGTCGCGGAGGAGGCACTGCGGGAGGCGGCGACGGGCATCGAGCTCACCGTCCTGAGGTCGGCGTTCTTCGCGCAGAACTTCAGCGAGGGCGCGCTGCTGGACGGAGTCCTCGCAGGTGAGGTGGTCTTCCCCGCGGGCTCGGCGGCCGAACCGTTCGTGGACGCGGACGACCTGGCCGACGTGGCCGTGGCCGTGCTCACCGGGGACGGTCCCGCGGGAGTGGTCCACGAGCTGACGGGGCCGCGGCTGCTGACCTTCGAGGACGTGGCCGCGGAGCTCACCCGGGCGATCGGGCGTGAGGTGCGGTACGTGCCGGTGTCCGGGCCCGCTTTCGCGGAGGCGCTGGCGGGACACGGTCTGCCGGCGGACGAGGCGGGGTTCCTGGGGGACCTGTTCGCGATGCTGCTCGACGGGCACAACGCGTCGACGACGGACGGGGTGAAGCGGGCCCTGGGCAGGGAGGCGAAGGACTTCGGGGCGTACGTGCGCGAGGCGGCCGAGGGCGGCGCCTGGCAGAAGTGAGCGCGCTCAGCCCCGGGTCCGGAAGGCCGGCAACCGGTAGGCGGGGTCGGGGCGCCCGGTCGGGGCCGGGCAGCGCGGCGAGCCGTGCCGCGCACGGCCGGATCACGGGGCCGAACGGGCGCCGTACGTATTGCCGGTGGGTGCCGCCGGCCATAACGTGCGCTTATGGAGCTGGAGTTACGTCATCTGCGCACCGTTCGGGCGATAGCCGACACGGGGAGCCTCACCAAGGCCGCCGCCTCCCTGGGCCTCGCACAGCCCGCGCTCAGCGCCCAGTTGCGGCGGATCGAGAAGGCACTGGGCGGCCCGCTGTTCGACCGGGACCACACGGGTGCGCGCCCCACCCCGCTCGGTGAGCTGGTGCTGGAGCGGGCCCGGGTGGTGCTGCCGGCGGTGACCGAACTGCAGGAGGAGGCGGTCCGCTTCGCCAACGCGGGGGCCACCGTGGATCGGTTCAGGCTCGGCGGTACGCACGGCCCGTTGCTCGGTGGCCTCGTCGACCGGCTGGCGGCCGCGCATCCGACGGCTCCGGTGACCACGTACACCTCGTGGTCGGTGTCGGAGGTCGCGTCGCTGCTGGTCGAAGGGCGGCTCGACTTCGCGCTGATCGGGGCCTGCGGGGAGAGCCCGCCGCCGCTGGCGGACCGGCTCCTGTGGCAGGTCATCGGCATCGACCCGGTGTTCGTGATGCTGCCCGAGGACCATCCGCTGGCCGGCGGGTCCGAGCTGGAACTCTCCGCGCTGGCGGGCGAATGCTGGGCCGACGTACCCGGTGACGGCTGTTTCGCGGACTGTTTCACCGCCGCCTGCGCGCGGGCCGGCTTCACCCCGGTGTCGGTGTACGAGACGGACACCTCATCCGTCGTCCATCTGGTGCAGGTGGGGCGGGCGGTCGGGCTGTGCCGGGCCACGTTCCCCCCGACGCCCGGGCTGGTGACCCGGCCCCTGGTGGGTTCACCGCTGAGCTGGCGCCATCTGCTGGGCAGGAACCCGCGTTCCCCCGCGGCGGACGCGGCGGCCACGGCGGTGAGCGGGCACACCCGCTCGGCGTACGCGGAGGCGGTGCGGCGGAGCGACACCTACCCGGGCTGGCTGGCCGCCCACCCGCGCTTCGGCCCGGCGCCGTGAGACCTGTTCACTTCGCGCCGTGGCCCGGCGCCGTGAGGCGTGTTCACTCCGCGCCGTGCCCCGCCGCGACCGCCTCCACCCGTCCGGCGAGCGTCAGGTCCTTCCGCGTGACCGCGCCGCCCGCGTCATGGGAGTGCACGGAGAGGCGCACGGTGTTGTAGCCGAGTGTCAGGTCCGAGTGGTGGTTGAGCTCGTCCTGGATCTGCGCGACGTGGACGGTCAGCCCCGCGGCGGCGAAGTGGGAGGGCAGCCGGTAGGTCCGGGCGATCCGGTCGCCCTCCAGTTCCCAGCCGGGCAGGTCGCGCAGCCCGGTCTCGATGTCGTGCGCGGACAGCGGTTCAGCGGGCACGCGGCGCTCCTGCCGGGATCGGTGGCATCAGTGGGATCAGCGTTTCCCGTGACGTTACGGTCTGGGTATGACAACTGTCGCGCTTGACACGGGGGTAGGGCCACTGCTGCGCGGCTGGCGGGAGCGGCGGCGGATCAGTCAGCTGGAGCTGGCCCTGCGCGCGGACTCCTCGGCCCGGCACATCTCGTTCGTCGAGACGGGCCGTGCGCGTCCCAGCGAGCAGATGATCCTGCGGCTGGCCGATCACCTGGACATCCCGGTCCGGGAACGCAACGCACTGCTGGTGGTGGCCGGTTACGCGCCCCGCTTCGCGGAGACCCCCCTCGACGACCCGGCCATGGAAGCGGTCCGCGAGGCGATGGAGCGGCTGCTGCGCGGCTACGAACCGTATCCGGCGCTCGTCGTCGACTCCACGTACACGGTGGTGGCCGCCAACCGGGGCATTCAGCTCCTGCTGGAGGGGGTGCCCGAGCATCTGCTGGCCCCGGCGCCGAACGCCATGCGGCTCACCCTGCACCCGGAGGGTCTGGCGCCGCGCATCCTGAACCTGCCGGAGTGGCGGGCCGATCTGCTGGCCCAGATGGAACGCCAGATCGCCCTGGTCCGCTCCGCCGAGCTGCGCTCCCTGTACGAGGAGGTCGCGGCCTACCCCGTACCCGCGCCGCCCGGCGGCACCCAGGCCGTGGTGGGCGGCGGCGTTCCCTCGCTCGCACTGCCGTTGCGGATCCTGCACGAGGGGCAGGTGCTCTCGTTCGTCGCGTCCATCGCGACGTTCAACACCCCGATGGACATCACCGTCGCGGAGCTCGCCATCGAGACGTTCCTGCCCGCCGACCGGGCCACCGCCGACCGTCTGCACGCGCTCATCGGCTGACGGGCGGGCGGGTCCGGGGGGCGTCGTGGCGGCCGGCAGGACCGTGGTCGCGCTCACGGCGGCCAGGACCGCCACGGCGAGCACCAGCGGCAGCCTCGGATACCCGTCCAGCAGGGCCGGCGCACCGAGGAACGCGCCGGCCGGCATGGCCACGGCGGACAGTCCCCGGCGGCCGGCCCGGCTCCCCGGCCCTTGGCGAGCCGGCTGTCGGCGACGATCCCGGTGAGGGTCAGCTCGGTGGTCTTGAGGTCGGGCACGGAGAGCGCGCGGGCGGCGGCGCTCTGCACGCCTAGGCCGAGGGCGAGCAGCGCGATGAGCGTGAAGCGCACGGCGCCGGTGTACGGGTGTCCCGAGACGACGGCGACGGTCACGGCGGCCGTGACGAAGGCCGTCTCGGCGAACAACGCGTACTGGAGGTGTCGGCCCGTACCGACCGGGGTGCGCCGGGCACGCGTACGTCCCGGTCCGTGGCCGGACGCGACCGGCCACGGACCGGGGCGGCTCTAGACCCGCGCCCCGTTGTCGGCCGGATCCCGTCGTGCCCGCGGGGTCCCCGCCTTGCGGCCGGGCGCGCGCTTGCGGGCCGGCGGCGGGGCCTTGCTGCTCCGCTCCAGGAGGAGCGCCCCCGGCACGGCGGTCATCACCGAGGAGTACGTGCCCACGCAGACGCCGATGAGGAGGGCGAGCGCGAAGTCCGCGAGCGAGTCACCGCCCAGCACGGCGAGGGCGATGAGGATGAACAGGGCTCCCATCCCGGTGTTGACGGTGCGTGGGACGGTCTGCAGAACGGCGCGGTTGGCCACGTCGGCGACCGGTGTGCGCGGTCGCTTGGCCCACAGTTCCCGCACCCGGTCGAAGACCACCACCGAGTCGTTGACGGAGTAGCCGATGACGGTGAGCAGCGCGGCCAGGAAGATCCCGTCGACGGCGCGGCCGAGCCAGGCGAAGGCGCCGACCAGGATGATGACGTCGTGCACGAGCGCCGCGACCGAGGCCACGGCGAACGTCCAGCGGAACCGGACCGCGAGATAGGCGAGCTGCACGAACACGGCGACGCCCAGCGCGATCAGCGCGTTGCGCCGCAGTTCGTCCCCGAGGCTGGGACCGATCAGCTCGTCGCGCACCTTGGTGGTCTCGCCCCCTTCCTCGGACAGCGCGGTCCGCAGGGCGTGTTCCCCGTCGTTGTCGAGCTCCCCGGTGCGTACGGACAGGTCGCTGTCGCCCGCGGTCGTGACCTCCGCGTCCTCGAACCCGGCGGCGGCGATGACACCACGCGCCGTCTCCACGTCGACGGGGCGGCTGGTGGAGTACTCGACGAGCCGCCCGCCGGTGAATTCGACACCGAGGTTCACCCCGCGCACGAAGATGCCCAGGACGGCGACGGCGACGAGCACGGTGGAGACGAACAGCCAGCGGCGCGGCGACCGGAACAACTGCGGGTCGCGCTCGTTCAGCCAGGTACGGATGCGGCCCGGCCGTGCGATGCCGTTGACGCCCCGGTAGTCGCTGACGAACCGGGAGCCCGCCGCGATCTCGGTGAGCGCACGTGCGATGACGAGCGCGGAGAACATCGACGCGATGACACCGATGGCGAGCGTGACACCGAAGCCCTTGACCGGTCCCGAGCCGAGGAAGAACAGCAGCCCCGCGGCGATGAGCGTCGTCACGTTGGAGTCGGCGACGGCACTCCAGGCGTTGCGGAATCCGGCGGTCAGCGCGGATCTCAGCGACCGGTCGGGCCGCTCGGCGGACTCCTCACGGGCCCGCTCGAAGACAAGGACGTTCGCGTCGACCGCCATCCCGATGGCGAGGACGAATCCGGCGAGCCCCGGCAGGGTGAGGGTGACACCGAGGACGACGAGGGCCGCGTACGAGATCACTCCGTAGGCGGCGAGGGCGAGTGCGGCGAGTGCGCCGAACAGCCGGTACATGAAGGTGATGAAGAGTGCCGTGGCCGCGGCGCCGATCAGGGCGGCCTGGGCGCTGGCGTCGATGGCGGCGGCCCCGAGTGTCGGGCCGACGGTCCGCTGCTCGACGATCTCCACGGGGACGGGAAGTGCGCCGCCCTTGATGAGCAGGGCCAGGTCGCGTGCCTCGTCGGCACTGAACGAACCGGTGATCTGGGTGGACCCGGAGGGCAGGCCGACCTTGCAGCCGACCGACGGGTCGACCTGGGGCGAGGAGATGACCTGGCCGTCGAGGACGATCGCCACGCGGCGCCGTTCGTCCTGGGCGGGGTTGCACGCGGCCTCCCCGGTCAGGTCGGTCCACTTCTTGCCCGCGTCCTTGTGGAAGTCGAGCGCGACGCTCCAGCCCGTGCCCTGCTGGGCGTCGAAGCTCGCGGTGGCGTCCTTGACCCCGGCGCCGGAGAGCTGCGCCGGGCCGAGGTCGAGGAGGCCGCCCTGTTCGTCGGGGAGCGTCGGACCGTCCTTCGCCGTGTCGGTCCTGCCCTCCTCCGTCTTCCCTGTCCCGTCCGTCTTCCCTGTCCCGTCCGACTTCGCGGTCCCGTCCGTCTCCTCGGTCCCGGGGCCCTGGACGGCGTGGAAGCTCAGCTGGGCGGTCTTGCCGATGACTTCCGCGGCCTGGCGCGGGTCCTGTACGTCCGGCAGCTCGACGATGATCCGGTCCTCGCCGGAGCGGGTCAGGGTCGGTTCGGAGACCCCGAGGGAGTCGATGCGCTGGCGGAGCACCTCCAGGGTGCGGTCGGTGCTCTCCCGGTCCGCCTTCGCGGTGTCCGAGTCCTTGGCCTGCAGCACCATGCGGGTGCCGCCCTGAAGGTCGAGGCCGAGTCTGGGTGACATGGTCAGCGTGATGAACACGGAGACGAGCAGGACGGCGGCAGCCAGAACTGCTCGCACCGTGGTGGCGCGAGTCATGGGAATCCTCCGAGGGGGCGCCGTCCGCCCCTTCTCTCAGAGGGGGCGGGGCGACGGGTCTGTGGAGCAGGACCGGTGGGTGGCCGGCTGTCCGGCCGTCACCCGCGGAGGACCTCGGACACCGGGCAGCGCCGCGCGGATCCGGCCGGGTACGAAGAGGGCGGCGCGGGCCGCTTCCTGTGCGACGGCCCGGGGGACGGGCAGGCCGGGGAGCCCCGGCGGCAGGGCGCCGTGCCCGGGTGGGGGGAAGTGCTGCGGGGCGAGTGTGCGGTCGGCGCCGGCCCGGGGTGCGGGGGCCGGAGCGGCCTCCGCCTGGCGTCCGGGGCCGGTGGCCACGGCGGAGCGGGCCCCGGAAGCCGACGGCCCGGACGTCTCGGCCGTACGGACGGGGCGGTGGTCGCGGGCGTGCCCGGCGCGCAGGGTGCGGTCGGTGCGGGGGGTGGGGGCCTGCGGGGCGGGGGTGTGCGCGCCCGGCGCGCTCCCGGTGACGGGTGCCGTACCGGTGAGCGCGTGCAGGGGTACCGCCGCCCCCGAGGCGGCGGACGCGCCGCCGACGAGGGTGAGGACGGTGAGGAGGAGCGCTGCCAGGGCGTGCCGCAGCTGGTGCGCCGGTGTGTCCGGCCGCCCCCGTGGGGGCGCGTTCCCCCGGGGTGCCCCCGGGAGGGGGCTCACCTCAGCCGGCCCGGTCGGACGGACACCGCGCCTGTTCCGGCGTGGCGCAGGACGGAGTCCAGGATCAGTCCGGCGCCCCGGACGACAGCGGTCGAGGGGTCGGCGGCCGGCCGGACCGGCGTCCCGAGACGCAGCGCGATCCGGTGCGTGACCTCGGGGTGCAGGGCACCGCCTCCGGTGAGCACCGGCCCCTTGCGCAGTGCGCCGCGCACCGCTCCGTGCTTGTCCTGCCGCCACATGGACGTGATCATATCCAGTACGTTGCGGGCCAGTTCGGCAGGCAGCGCTTCGGGGGCCAGGTCACTGAGCCCCGTCTCGGCCTGGCGGGCGTCCGCGACCGTGCCGTCGACGAGGAGGGTGACCTCCGTCAGCTCGGCGCCCATGTCGACGACGAGCAGCGGACCGCCGTCCGGCGGACCGGCGTACGCGGCGGCGGCCCTGGCGCTGCTGAGGACCACGGCCCGGGACGGTCCGAGTGCCGCGAGGAGCTCCCCCGCCAGGGTCCGGTGCTCCGTGCCGGCCAGCACCGGATGGCTGAGGACGATCACGCTGCCGTGGCGGTCCGCGCCGAGCACCGTGTCGGCGAGGCGCCCCAGCAGCCGGCCGCAGGATTCCGCGTCGACGATGCGCCCACGCCGCACGGGGCGGCCGGAGGCGTCGTCCCACGGCGACGCGACGAGCCCGCGCCCCGGGACCCAGGCACGGGTACCGGAGCTGCCCAGGTCGACGGCCATTCCCCGGGGGGCCCCGTGGTGGGGAACCTGGCCGGCGCGCGGGCCGCTCGGCCGGTGCACCGGCCGACCGTGCCGGCGTCCGTCGCGCAAAGAAGGCATCGCCCCTCCACCCCCGGCCTGTCACTGCAGCCGTTCACCACTTACCGACCCGCAGATAGCGAGGCATGACCAAACCCTCACTATGCAATAACCGGATGGGGAACGCCACTACCTCGACAATTCCAAGGCATGGGCCCCGCGCGAACGCGGTTCACTCCTCCGAGGTCAGGAAGGCCGAGATCAGCTCCGCGAATTCGCCCGGGGCGGCGATCCTGACGCCGAGGTCCTCGGCCTTGGTCCGCTTCGAACCGGCTTTCTCCCCCGCGACGAGCAGGCTGGTGCGCTTGGAGACACTGGAGGAGGACTTCCCGCCGGCCCGCTCGATCAGCTCGTTCATCTGGTTGCGTGAGAGCTTCTCCAGGACGCCGGTCATGGCACCCGTGACGACGACGGTCATGCCTTGGAGTGGCAGATCGCCGGACGTCCCACCGGCCTCGGCGCCGGCCTCGCCGTCACCCTCCTGCTCCGTCCCGGGCTCCGGCGGCGGGGTCGCGCCCGGCTCCGTCATGTTGACCCCGGCCGCCACCAGCTTCGCGATCAACGGGGCGAGCTCCACCAGCTCCGTGACCACACCGGCGGCCTTCTCCTTGCCGATGCCGTCGACCCGCTGCAGCGTGTCCACGTCGGCGGCGACGATCCGGTCCATCGTCGCGAAGTAGCGGGCGATCCGCCGGGACATGGAGCGCCCCGTGCCGCGTACGCCGAGGGCGCAGAAGACGCGGGACAGCGGGCGGGCGCGCGCCGTGTCGATGGCGGCGAGCAGATTGTCGGTGGAGGTCTCCCCCATCCGCTCCAGGGCGAGCAGCTGTGCCCGGTCCAGCGTGAAGAGATCGGCGAAGTCGGCGACGAGCCCCGCGTCGACGAGCTGGACGACCCGGGTGGCGCCGAGGCCCTCGATGTCCAGCTGGTCCCGGCCCGCCGCGTAGGAGATGGACGCGACCAGTCGGCAGTTGCGTCCGCGGGTGCAACGCCAGCGCTGCTCGCTCATGTCTATCTCCGAGCCGCACTGCGGGCAGGTCTCGGGGAATTCGATCGGCTTCTCGTCACCGGTCCGCAGATGGGCGACGGGGGCCTCGATGCGGGGGATGACGTCGCCCGCCTTGTAGACCATCACCTGGTCACCCAGGCGCAGGTCACGGCGGGTGATGTCGGCCGGGTTGTGCAGGGTGGCGTAGCCGACGGTCGAGCCGTCGATCTCGACGGGCTCCAGCACGGCGCGCGGGGCGATGATGCCGGTCCTGCCGACGTTCCACTCGACCCCCAGGAGCCGGGTGATCTTCTCCACGGCCGGCAGCTTGTACGCGATGGCCCAGCGCGGCGCCCGGGTCCCGTTGCCCGCGTCGCGCTGGTCGGCCGCCAGGTCCGCCTTGATCACGATGCCGTCGATCCCGAACGGCAGGGAGGCGCGCAGCGAGGCGATGTCCTCCACCCCGGTCCGCACGTCCTCGACCGTGCCGACGGTGCGCGGCGCGACCGGCGTGTCCGCCGCGGTGTGCACGCCGAGCCCGGCGACGTACGCCAGGACCTCGCTGTGCGGCAGCTCGGCCAGGGTGCCGGTCAGCTCGCCGGAATCGGGCAGCGCGAGGGCGCCGTAGGCGAAGAACGTCATCTCGACGCGGTAGGGCCGGTCCTTGGCGCGGAGGGTGCCCGCCGCCCCGTTGCGCGGATTGGCGAAGGGGGCGCCGCCGTGCTCCGTACGCGCCGTGTTGGCCTGTTCGAACTGCTCGTCGGTCATGAGGATCTCGCCGCGCACCTCGATGGTGACGGGGGAGCCGAGCCGCTCGGGCAGGCCGAGCACCGTGCCGATCGCGTGCGAGACGTCCTCACCCGCCGTCCCGTCGCCCCGGGTGATCAGCCGGTCGAGGCGGCCGTCCTGGTAGCGCGCGGCGACGGCGAGCCCGTCGAGCTTGGGCTCCACGCTCCACGCGGTCACGGGTCTGCCGATGCGCCGCTCCACGGACGCGGTCCAGGTGACGAACTGCTCGGCGGAGAAGACGTTGTCCAGTGAGAGCATCGGCACCGTGTGCGGCACGTCCCCCACGGCCGCGCCGCCGGCGACCTTCCCCGTCGGGGAGGCGTCCAGCACCTCCTGCGGGTGCTCCTGCTCGAAGGCGGCGATCCCGCGCGCCAGCCTGTCGTACGCGTCGTCGTCGAGCATGCTCTCACCCGAGGCGTAGTACGCGGCGGCGGCCTGCGCCGCCTCTTCCACGGCGGCGGCGTACGAGGCGGCATCGGCGAGCACAACAGCTGGGTTCGTCGTCATGACCACCATCCTGCCGTCCACCACTGACAACGCCCTCCGACCCCCTCTCACCGGCCCGGATGGGAGAGCGCTCTCCCAATTGACGGGAGGCCAACTCCTTCCCGCGCGCTGCTATTTGGGCACCCTGTGCGGAGTCTTGACATGTCTATGTCGCACTTCTACGTTCAATGAGAGAGCGCTCTCTACCCTGATCGGGCGACCGATCGAAGGAACCCCACTTCCTCAGACAGGAGTGCCGTGCTCTTCCGAACCCGAAGTGACCGACGCACGACCGAACACCGCGGACGCAGAGCCCTGCCGCCGTGGCGCTACAGGATCGCGGGGCTCGCCGCGGCGGCCCTCGCCCTGTCCTTCGTCCAGGCCGAGGTGGGCAGCGCCGCCGCCGACCGGTCGGCCGAGGTCGCGCCGAAGGCCGCGGCGGACGTGGTGCGGGTGGCCGAATTCCTCGCGGAGTGCCCGTACACCCACCGGGCTCCCGACGACCCGATCGTGCTGCCCAACCTGCCCGGCGCCTCGCACATGCACAGCTTCTTCGGCAACGACTCCACCGACGCCCACTCCGATCTGGCGTCCCTGGAGAAGGCCGGCACCAGTTGCGCACCGGCGACCGACCTGTCGTCGTACTGGGTTCCGACCCTGTACGACGGCGACAAGCCGGTGGAGCCCACCGGCACCACCTTCTACTACCTGGGTGAGGGCGTCCGGGACGACATCATCCGGACGATCCAGCCGTTCCCCCGCGGTCTGCGGATCGTCGCGGGCAACGCCAAGGCGGCCCGCCCCGACGACAACAGGATCGCGCGCTGGTCGTGTCTGCACCACGGCGAGGTCAACCCGTCGCACGACTTCGTCAACTGCCCGGCGGGATCGATGCTGGAGTCGTACCTGGACTTCCCGCAGTGCTGGAACGGCACGGATCTGGACTCGGCCGACCACAAGAGCCACATGGCCTACCCGGTGGGCGGCGCCTGCCCGTCGACCCATCCGGTGCCGGTTCCCAAGCTGCGCCAGGTGCTGCGCTATCCGGTCAACGGCGACCCGGCCCGCCTGAGACTGGCATCGGGGCGCGGCTACACGATGCACGGCGACTTCTTCAACGTGTGGCCCGAGGCGGACATGGCGCAGCGGGTACGCGACTGCATCAACGCCATCATCAAGTGCGGTGCTGACGGCACCCCCTGACGGCCCGCCTGTTCCCCGCCCGTCCGGGGCCACACCGCCCCGGACGGGCACCCCACCCGAGGACACCCATGAAGGCCGCTCGTCGCACCGCGGTTTCGCTCCTGCTCCCGCCGGCTCTCCTCCTGGCCGGCCTGACCGCGTGCTCCGCGGGACCGTCATCGGACGCCGCGCCCCGCCCGACAGCGGTGCCCGCACCCTCCGCCGATCCGACCGACTCCGCCTGGATCCAGCTGATGATCCCGATGGACGAGCAGGCCGTGGCCCTGCTGGACCTCGCGGAGCGGAAGGCCACCGGCCCGCGGCTGCGGTCCTGGGCCGACAGGCTGCGTACCGCGCAGCAAACCGAACTGACGGCCCTGCGCGGCCTGCGGGACCGGATGGGGCTGCCGGACACCGATGTGCACGAGGGGCACGACATGCCGGGCATGGTGACGGCCCGGGACCTCGAACGGGCCCGCGCGGCCGGGGGCGCGCCGTTCGACCGGTTGCTGGTGGAGGAGATCCGCGACCATCTGCGGCAGTCCGCGCAGGTCTCACGTTCGCAGGCCGCGGCGGGCGGCGGGGCCGAAGCCAGGGAGCGCGCCCGGACGACGGTGGCCGCGCGTGCGGGCCAGCTGGCCGATCTGGGCGAGCTCCCGGGGGCGGGTGGCTGACGGGCCGGAGCCCTTCGCACGTTTCTCGGACCACCCGGTATAAAGGCCTGCATGACTGCCGACGTTTCACCGCCCGTACGCCCCGCCACCTTGGAGGACGTCGCCGTGGTGGCGGGTGTGTCCCGGGCCACGGTGTCCCGGGTGATCAACGGGGCGCCCACGGTGGACCCCGCCCTGCGGCGGGTCGTGGAGGAGGCGGTGGCGACCACGGGCTACGTGCCCAACCGTGCGGCGCGCTCCCTGGTGACCCGGCGGACGGACTCGATCGCCCTGGTGGTCTCCGAACAGGAACGGCGCCCCGTGTCCGAGCCGTTCATCGGCCGGATGTTCTCCGACCCGCACTTCGGGCGCGTGGTGAGCGGTCTGCTGGAGGTACTGCGTCCGGCCGGGATCCAGATGGTGCTGATGCTGGCCGACGACGAGACCTCGCGCAATCAGCTCCTGTCCTATCTGCGCCAGGGCCATGTCGACGGGGTGGTGCTCATCTCCTCGCACGCCGAGGACCCGCTGCCCGAGCTGCTCCACGAAACCCGGCTGCCGGCCGTGCTGGCCGGCCGGCCGAGGACGCCCACGCCACTCACCTATGTCGAGGCCGACCAGCGTGCCGGGGCGCAGCTGGCCGCCGATCACCTGGCCTCGCTGGGGCGGCGGCGTATCGGCACGGTGGCGGGGCCGCAGGACATGCCCGCGGGCCAGGCGCGCCTGACCGGCTTCCTGGACGCGTTGGACCGG
Organism: Streptomyces sp. NPDC058637; assembly: GCF_042717325.1. NCBI lineage: Bacteria > Bacillati > Actinomycetota > Actinomycetes > Kitasatosporales > Streptomycetaceae > Streptomyces > Streptomyces sp. NPDC058637. The sequence continues at coordinate 37,664 of NZ_JBHXRD010000007.1, forward strand.
CACGGCATCGAGGACGTGGTCACCGCCGAGGGCAACTTCACCCATGCGGGAGGGGCGTCCGCGATGCGGCAGCTGCTGCGTGAACGGCCGGACCTGGACGGGGTGTTCATCGCCTCCGACCTGATGGCGCTGGGCGCCCTGCCCGTGCTGCAGCGGGCCGGCCGGGACGTGCCCTCGGACGTGGCGGTGGTGGGCTTCGACGACAGCAGCGCGGCGGTGGCCTGCGATCCGTCACTGACCACGGTGCGCCAGCCGGTCGAGGAGATGGCGGCGGAGATGGCCCGGCTCCTCCTGAAGCAGATCGGGGCACCGGGCGGTCCGGCGCCCTCGGTGGTCTTCCACCCGACGCTGGTACGGCGCGAATCCGCCTGACACACGGCCCGCGACGACGAACGGCCCCGCTCAGCCTCGCGGCCCCGGTACGGCGTCCCCGCCGCCCGGTACGGCGTCCCTGCCACCCGGTACGGCGTCGCCCGCGCCGGGCAGTCGCTCGTCCGCCCGCAGGGCTCCGGTGAAACCTTCAGGCTGCAACGGCACCTGGGGCCCGGAGAGTTCCCGCAGCCAGCGCGCCAGTATCCGGTGGACGTCCTCAGCGCCCACGGGGGTGCGCCCCGGCGTACCGCCCTCCGCCGCCACGGCGTCCATCGGGTCCGCGAGGGTGCGCGGCCACAGCAGGAACGGCCGGGACTGCTCGCCGCCGAGTCCGCCGTGCGAGCCGATCTGCTCCTCGAACGCGTGGACGCTGCCGGTTTCGGGGTCGTACATCGAGTTGACCATGACGTCGGCGACGTGCGGGAAGGTGTCCGTGCGCCGCACCGCCTCCGCCGCGCCCGCGCCGAAGACGGCGAGCGGCCCTTCCCCGTCCGTCAGCTCCGCCACGGGTACCTCGGCCCCGCCGCGCCCCAGCACCACCGAACCGTGCTCCTCGCTGCGCACGAGCAGGAAACCGATCCCCGGATGGTTGGCGAGGGTGCCGAGCAGAGCGGGGTGGCGGTCGTCGAGCTGTTCACGCGAGGCCCGCCCCCCGATGTCGGGGAAGGACAGCAGCCCGAGATTGCCGGAGGCCAGCACGACCGGGTCCGAGGGACGCGCGGAGCGCTCCGTCTCGTCGCCGACCGGCCGGTGCAGCGCGGTGCGCACGGCGTCGCGCGCCTCCGAGGCGCTGCGGGTGCGCTGGGCCCTGCGGGGTACGGGCAGCCCGCAGCCCGCCCGTACGAGGTCCTTGAGCGTGAGGCCGTACTTCCCCGCGAAGGTCTCCCCCGGGCTCTGGCCGTGGTCGGAGAGCAGCACGATCCGGTAGGTGCGCGGGGCCTGTTCCGCGACCTTCACGATGAGGCCGAGCGAGCGGTCGAGCCGGGTCAGGACCTTCGCCGCGTCCCTGCTGTGCGGCCCGGAGTGGTGCGCGACCTCGTCGTAGGCGACGAGGTCGGCGTAGACGGCGGTGCGTCCGGCGAACATGTCGCCGATGACGGCGGAGACGACCACATCGCGCTCGACGACGGTCGCGAACGCCCGGATGAAGGGGTACAGCCCGCCGCGCTTGACCCGGGGGGCCTCCTGCCGCGTCCGGGCCCGGGTGGACTGGCCGATCTCGCGGCCCACCTCGGCGACGAAGGACAGGGCGGTGCGGACGGCGTTGGCCGGGTCGGAGAAGTAGGCGAAGTACCCGGCGCGCGACCGTCGCCCCTTGCCGCGCCGCGCGGCCATGGACAGGACGAGGGCGAGCTGGTCGGCACCGCCGCTGAAGAGGTTGCCCCGGCTCGCCCCGTCGACGGTGAGCAGGCCGCCGTCCCGGGTGCGGGCGATGGCCCTGCGCTGCAGTTCGAGTGCGCTGGCCGGGCGGCTGGAGACCATGACGGTGCCGCTCTCCTTCTCGTACCAGCGGAAGGCGGGCACGTCGAAATTGCTGCCGTGCAGGATGCCGAGCTGGCTGGCACCGGTCTGGCTGGACCAGTCGGTGCTCCAGGGGGTGAGCCGGTGGCCGGCCTCGTCGGCGAGCAGTCCGGCCACGGTGGGCATGACGCCGTCGGCCGCCGCCTGCCTGAGCACGTCGTGGCCCACCCCGTCGAGCTGTACGAAGACGATGCCCGCCGGGCCGCCGCGACCGCGGTCCGCGCCGCCGGGCGTACCGCTGCGGCGGCGGCGCCGGTCGGCCAGGCGGGAGAGTCTGCGCCGGTAGGCGTCGTCGTCGCGGACCGCGAGGGCGGTGGAGGTGGCGGAGGCCACGGCGGACATGACGGCGGCGACGACCACGGCGGTCTGCGGGTCGGCGGCCCCGCGCCCGTCCGGGATGAGCCGCAGCGCGATCAGCAGCAGCGAACCGTTGAGGAAGAAGACCAGCGCGCCCAGCACCAGCGCGGGCACGATGAGCAGCGCCCGTACGAGGACGGGCCACACCAGTGCGGAGAGCAGACCGAAGGCTCCGGCGCCCCAGGCCGCGGTGAACGCGGTCCGGGTGACGGTGTCACCGTCGTCCAGCTGGAGCTGGAAGTCGGGAAGGATCCCGGCGAGTGCCAGCAGGGTGAGCGTGGAGACCGCCCACACCGCGACCACGCGCATCAGGGCACGCCCTGCCTTAGGCCATCGCCCGTCACCCACGCCGTTCCACCTCACGTCCGGACCCGGTGTTCGCCGTGGGCCCGCGTCCAGCTTTTCACAGCCGGTCCGCGCTCCTGCCCGGGGTCAGCAGCCGTCGTAGCCGGCGGTGGGCATGGAGAGTCTGCGGTGCACGCTCGCCTTGCCGCGTGCGGTGTACACGGGCTCCTCCAGGCCGGCGAGCTCCAGCCGTACACCGCGCCGCTCGCACTCCGCGGCGAAGTCCGGCACCGAGACGACGGCGCGGGCGAGCACCCGGTCGTTGGGCGCCACGAACAGCTCGACCTGTCCGCCCTCGACGTCGGACCACAGGGCACGGTGGTCGGGGCGCAGCCCGTAGACGCGCAGCTGCCGCGTGACGACGTACCCCTGGTCGGCGGCCCAGCGTGCGCACATGGCGTGCTGGCTGCGGGTGTCGACGAGGAACGGGTCGCAGTCGAGCTCCTCCAGCGGTGTGAGACTGGCGATGGCCGCCACCCGTACGTCGCCGATGACGTCCCCCATGAACGGATCCCCCCGCACTCGGATACTGCGTCCGAGCCTACCCCGGACGTAGCCCTGCGTAGCCGTCCGTACCCGTGCGGAGACCGGCGTACCGGAGCACACCTGCGTGGGAGGGGCGCGGAGCGCCTACGCTCGTACGGGGGACGGGCGCGCGGGTGCGTCGGCCCACGGAGTGAGGAGGCGCGGCGGTGGAGGTCACCTGGTGGGGTCATGCCACGTGCACGATCGAGGACGCGGGCGTCCGGGTGCTCACCGACCCGCTGTTCGTACGGCGCTTCGCGCATCTGCGGCGCCGCCGGGGCGAGGTGCCGCCGCCGCAGGCCGCGGTCGCCGACGCGGTCCTGATCTCCCATCTGCACTCCGACCATCTGCATCTCCCCTCCCTGGCCCGTCTCGCCCCGGGCACCCTGCTGGTCGTGCCCCTGGGCACGGAGGCGGCCGTCCCGGGGCTGCGGCGGCTGCGCCGGGCGCGGGGTCTGCGGATCGCCGAGGTGGCGCCGGGCGGCGAGGTCCGCGTCGGCGAGGTGCTGGTGCGGGCGGTCCCGGCCCTGCACGACGGTCGGCGGCTGCCGGTCGGCCCGCACCGCGTCCCGGCCCTGGGGTACGTGGTGGAGGGTGAGGCGCGCACGTATTTCGCCGGGGACACGGGGCTGTTCGACGGCATGGCCGAAGCGGTGGGGCCGGTGGACGTGGCGCTGCTGCCGGTCGGCGGCTGGGGTCCGGGGCTGGGCCACCACCATCTGAACGCGGCGCGCGCGGCGCAGGCCCTGGCGATGCTGGAGCCGCGGTCCGCGGTGCCGGTGCACTACGGCACGTACTGGCCGATCGGGATGGACGGCGTCCGGCCGCACGAGTTCTACGCGCCGGGCGACGAGTTCGTACGGCAGGCGGCACTCCTGGCACCGGACGTGGCGGTGCACCGGCTGGGGCACGGCGAGCATGTGAGGCCGGAGGCCCGTAGATGATCCAGGAAGTGTTGCGGCAGCTGCCGACGGGGTCGACGCAGCAGGCCGCGGGCTATCCGACGCTGTTCCTGCTGGTGGCCCTGGGGTCACTGGTGCCGGTGGTGCCGACGGGGGCGCTGGTGAGTTCGGCCGCCGTGGTGGCGTTCCATCAGACGTCACCGTTCGCCCTGCTGGTGGTGTTCGCCGTGGCGTCGTCCGCGGCGTTCCTCGGGGACATATGCCTGTACTGGCTGGGGCAGCGCGGGGTGCGGTCGAAGAACGGCTCGAAGTGGCTGAAGGCGATCAGCGGCAGGGCGGCTCCGGAACGGCTCGCGCAGGCGCAGCGGAAGCTGGACGAGCAGAGCGGGACGGTGCTGGTGCTGTCCCGGCTGGTGCCGGCCGGGCGGATACCCGTGATGCTGGCCTGCCTGCTGGGCCGGATGCCGCTGCGGCGGTTCGCCCGTGGTGACGTGCCCGCGTGCCTGGCGTGGGCGGCGACGTATCAGCTGATCGGGATCCTGGGCGGTTCGCTGTTTCCCGAGCCGTGGCAGGGGGTGGCCGCGGCGGTCGCGCTGACGCTGCTGATCAGCGGGGCACCGGCGCTGTGGCGGCGGCTCCGGCGCGTCGCAGCGGCTGACTCAGCCGCCCAGGACACGTGAGCCGCCGACCGGCAGGTCCCAGAGGTCGCCGCGCGGGTATCCCGCCTGCTGCCAGGCGGTACGGAGCCGGGTGAGCGGTTCGAGTACGGGTTCGGCGGAGAGCAGGAACGTCGCCCAGTGCATCGGCGCCATCGCCCGCGCGCCGAGGTCGGCGTAGGCCCGCACGGCCTCCTCGGGGTCGGTGTGCACGTCCGAGAGCCACCAGCGCGGTTCGTAGGCCCCGATCGGCAGCATGGCCAGGTCGAGGCCGGGGTGACGGCGTCCGATCTCCTTGAACCAGTGCCCGTAGCCGGTGTCCCCCGCGAAGTAGATCCGCGCGCCCCGCGTGGCGAGTACCCAGCCGCCCCACAGGGACCGGCAGGTGTCCAGGAGGGTGCGCTTGGACCAGTGGTGGGAGGGTACGAAGTCGAAGCGGACACCGCCCAGTGCGGCCGATTCCCACCAGTCGAGCTCTGTGACGCAGCTGAAGCGGCGGCGCCGGAACCAGCGTCCGAGCCCGGCGGGGACGAACAGCGGGGTGTCCCTCGGCAGTCTGCGGAGCGTCGGTGCGTCCAGGTGGTCGTAGTGGTTGTGGCTGATGAGGACGGCGTCGATCTTCGGCAGGTCCTCCCAGCGGACGCCGACCGGGGTGATCCGGGCGGGGGTGCCGAGGATGCGGCGCGACCAGACCGGGTCCGTGAGGACGGTGAGCCCGCCGATCCTGACGATCCAGCTGGCGTGCCCGGCCCAGGTGACGGCCAGGGTGTCGGCGCCCGCGGCGGGCAGCGGCGCGGGGGCGTACGGCAGCCGGTGGATACCCCGCAGGCCCTCGGCGTTGGGCCGCATGGCGCGCTCCCTGGCCAGACGGGTCATGCCCCTGACACCCGGGAGGGGTGCGGTGAGCCGGTCCGCGAAGCTGCGGGGCCAGACCCGGACCTCCCCCAGGGGGCGCGCCGCGGCGACGGGACGGCCCGCGGGGCCGGCGAGCGGGCGCTCGGTCTGTTCCGTCATCGAGAGGCTCCCGTCATCGGAGTTCATCGAGGGCTGCTGCGAACATGCTCAGCGCTTGGGCGACATGGGGCAATTCCAGGGGCTCCACCGCAGTGAGGGACTCCATCTGCTCCTGCGGGGTTGAGCCGAGCAGCGGACCGGTGCTCAGCCGGACCCTGAGCGCGCCCAGTTCGTCGCCGAACCGGTGGCCGCCGGGGGCGGGCGCGCCGAGACGCCGTGTGAGGTACTCCTCCAGCTCCATGGAGTCCGTGACACCCCGGGCGGCCAGCCGGGTGCGGAGCGGGCCGAGGTCGGCGTAGAGGTGCCGGCCTGCCTGCGGCGGCCTGGCCAGCGCGCCCACGGTGAGTACGGCACGGTGGGCGGCGGAGGCGACCTGGGCCTGGAGGGCGGCGGCCTGCCGGATCCGGTCCGTGACGGCCTCGGGTTCGCGCAGCGCGTGGGCGGCGGCCCGGGCGACGGGTTCCGCGACGACGGCACCGAGTGCGGTGAGGATGTCGAGCACGCGGGCCCGGCGGGCGGCGGCCCGCCGGGTGGCCGGGAACCGTGCGACGGCGACCGGCCAGGCGGACGGGGTCAGCGCTCCGGCCAGGTCGCCGATGACGGTGACGTCGTCCGGGCACATCTCGGCGGGGCTGAGCAGGACCGTGTCGTGGGGGCGGTGCAGGGTGTCGCGCCAGGTCTCGTCGCTCACGATGTGCAGCCCCTCGGCGACCGCCGCCTCGCAGGCCTCGCGGACCAGCTCAGGCGGGGCGACGGTGGCGGTCGGGTCGTCGGCCACGGAGATCAGGAGCAGCTTGGGTCTCCCGCCCTCGGCGCGCACCCTGCGCACGGTCTCCAGCAGGGCGTACGGGTCGGGGATGCCACCGCACTCGGCCGGGGTCGGCACGTGGTAGGCGGGCCGGCCCAGCAGCCGCGCCTGCGGCATCCAGGTGGCCGGGCAGGGGCGCGGCATGAGCACGTCACCGCCGTACGCGGCGATCAGCGCGAGCAGCAGGGGCTGGGCACCCGGGGCCGCGGCGATGTCCCGCGGCCCGCCGTGCAGGCCCCGGCGCCCCCAGTAGGCGCAGGCGGCCTCGCGCAGGATCGTGCCGCCACCGGGTGGTTCGGGCCGGGTCCGGGCGGCCGAGGCGGCCAGTACGTCGGCGAGCTCGGGCAGCACGGGAAGACCGGGGTCGGGGGCGGGCGGGCCGTACCGGACCGGCCCGTGGTCCTCCCGGGCGGGACGGGGCTGCTTCCGCTCGCTCCAGTGCATCCCGGGACCTCCTCCGCCTGCGTCACCCTCAGGCCCCTTTATACGGAGGTTCCCCGGGGTCCGCCCCTGCACCGGGTCCGGCAGTGGCTGTCGCCGGACGAGGAATCCGCGGTTCGGCGGGGGCGGGGAGGCGAGCGCACCGGGCACACCAGCCGGGCGGGCGGGGAGGCGAGCGCACCGGGGCACTCGACCCGGGCGGGAGGAAGGGAGGGCAGTCGGGAGGCCGCCGGTCCGGGGCGGGGGCCGGGAAGCCGACAGTCCGGGGCGGGAGCAGGAAGCCGACGGTCCGGGACGAGGGCCACGAAACCGGCGGTCCGGGACAGGGGCTCGGGAAGCCGACGGTCCGGCCGGACCCGGCGGTTCAGGAGCCCGGGACTCAGAGGGCCGGCCCCGCGAGGCGCCTGCGGTTTCGGAAGCCGGACGCCTCGGCGGGCCCCGACGGTTCGGCGGACCCGACGCCTCGGCGGGCCCAGCGGTTCGGCGGGCCCAGCGGTTCGGCGGCCCAACGGCCCCGACGGTTCGACGGCCCCGGCGCCTCGGCGGTCCCCCAGCCGATGACAACCCCCGGGTCACCCCGCGAACGGCACCCCGGGAAGTCCCTGCCCCGCGTCCGGCACGACCAGCAGGGAACCCGACCACGGGTGCGGCGCGTCCAGGCCCGTCCGGGCTGTTGAGATGTACAGGTCGCGCAGGCCCGCCCCGCCGAACGCGCACGCCGTGGGCCGCCGGACCGGCAGGTCCACGACCCGGTCCACCCGGCCGTCCGGGGTGTAGCGCCGCACCGCGGCGCCGTCCCAGAAGGCGACCCACACGCAGCCGTCGCCGTCCACCGTCAGCCCGTCGGGCCAGCCGGAACCCGGCTCGACGACGGCGAACGGCCGTCGGTCCAGGACGCGTTCACCGTCCACGTCGAAGACGTCGATCCGCAGGGTGGGGGTGTCGATGTAGTACATGAGCCGGCCGTCCGGACTCCAGCCGGTGCCGTTGCTGACGGTCGACGCGTCCAGCACGCCCGTCACCGTGCCGTCCGGGGCGACCCGGGACAGACTGCCGCCGCCCTCGGCCTCGTCGTACCGCATGGTGCCCGTCCACAGGGCCCCGTCCGGCGCCACGGCCGCGTCGTTGCCCCGCCGCCCCGGAACGGGGTCCCGGGCCAGCCACGAGAAGGCGCCGGCGGCGTCGTACAGGCCGACGCCGTCCCGCAGGTTGACCACGAGCCCGCCGCCCGCCCGCGGCTTCGCCGCGCCGACGTGCTGCTCGGTGGCCAGGACCGTGCGGTGGCCGGTGGACGGGTCGTACGTGTGCACCCGCGAGGAGAGGATGTCGACCCAGATCAGCCGGCCGGCCGCCGCGTCCCAGGTCGGGCCCTCCCCCAGCTCGGCCCGTTCACGGACGGCGATCTCCGGGGCGTGCCTCATCCCTGGCTCCGGTGGTGTCCGAGCCGGCCGGACAGCGCGTCGGCGCCGCCCGAGGCGAGCCGCGCGAGCTCAGCCTCGCGCTCCTCGCTCCAGCGGATCATCGGTACGGAGATGGAGAGCGCGGCGACGACCCGCCCGGACCGGTCCCGGACAGGCGCGGCCACGCAGCTCACGTCGGGGTTCGACTCCCGGTGCTCGACCGCGATCCCCCGCTTGCGCACGGCGGCGAGCGCGGCCCGCAGTTCCGTGGCGTCGGTGAGGCTGTTGTCGGTCATCGCGACGAGTTCGCGTCCGTCGAGCCGGGCGTCGAGCTCCGCCTCCGGCAGGGCCGCGAGCAGCAGCTTGCCGACGGAGGTGCAGTGGGCGGGCAGCTTGCGTCCGGCGGCGGAGACCATGCGGACCGCGTGCGTGGAGTCCACCTTGGCGATGTAGATGACCTCGGTGTCCTCCAGGATCGCGACGTGGACGGTCTCGCCGCACGTCTCGGCGACCTCGCGGGCCACCTGCTGGCCCTCGGCCGCCAGGTCGAGCTTCTCCGCGTACCGGCTGCCGAGCTGGTAGGTGCGTACGCCGAGCCGGTAGCGGCCCGGCTGCTCCGGCACCGTGACCAGGTAGGAGCGGGCGGCGAGGGTGGTGAGCAGTTCGTGGACGGTGGTCCGTGGCAGTTGGAGCTTGCGGGTGACTTCGGGGGCCGAGAGCGTCCCCTCTCCCTGGAGGAAGAGTTCGAGCACGTCCAGCGCCCTGGTCACCGCGGGGACGAGTCGTCCCATGATCGCCCACCCATCGTTCGACACTCCGGTCAATGACCGGAATCACGAACGCAGGCTAACGTCAGGGGACTTGTCCGGGCAACGCCCGGGACGGGCCGGAGAGGCCGGCCCCAGGGGGAATCCACCGGATTATCCCCGCTTCGACAGATTTCCGGCAGCGACTGCGCGCGCCTCCTGGTTCACCGGCCACGGGCAGGGTAGTCGCTGTGCCATGTCGACATCGAGCGCTCTCCCCTCCGACCGCTGGCGGACCTGGTTCCGCCGGTGCGACCTCGCCGCGTTCCAGGGCGTGGCGAGAAGACACTGGCCGGGCGCCGCTCCCGTACTCCCCCGGCTGAGCCGCAGCGCCAACCACGGGCTGCTGTGGTTCGGGACCGCGGCGGGCATCGCGGCGCTGGGCACCAGCGCCCGGTCGCGCAGGGCGGCGCTGCGCGGCATCGCCTCCCTCGCCGTCGCCTCGGCCGCGATCAACACCGTGGGCAAGGGGGCGGTCCGCAGGGAGCGTCCGATACTGGACATGGTCCCGGTCATGCGTCAGCTCAAGCGGCAGCCGTTCACCACGTCCTTCCCGTCCGGGCACGCGGCGTCGGCCGCGGCGTTCGCGACGGGCGTCGCCCTGGAGTCCAAGGGCTGGGGCGCCGTCGTCGCCCCCGTCGCGGTTGCCGTGGCCGCGTCCCGCGTCTACACCGGCGTCCACTATCCGAGCGACGTCCTGGCCGGTGCGGCGCTCGGCATAGGGGCCGCGTTCGCACTGCGCGGCGTCGTACCCACCCGTGGGCAGCTGCCCGCACCCGGCAGGCCCCCGGCCGAGGCCCCGGCGCTGCCCGCGGGGCAGGACCTGGTGGTCATCGTGAACCAGGGGTCCGGTACCGCGACAGCGACGGCCGCTCTGGTGCGCGACGTGCTGCCGCTCGCCGAGGTGCTGGAGTGCGCACCCGCCGACCTGTCGGGCGCGCTGGACAAGGCGGCACGGCGGGGCAAGGCACTGGGCGTCTGCGGGGGCGACGGCACGGTCAACCTGGCTGCGGCCGTGGCGGCGACCCACGGCCTGCCGCTCGCCGTGTTCCCCGGCGGGACGCTCAACCACTTCGCGTACGACCTCGGCATCGAGACGGTGCACGACACGGTCACGGCCCTCACCGCGGGCGACGCCGTCCGGGTCGACCTGGGCCGCTTCCGGCCCGGCCCCGAAGGGCCCGGTGGTGCGCACGGCTACTTCCTCAACGCCTTCAGCCTCGGGGTCTATCCGGAGCTCGTACGGACCCGGGAGCACTGGGCACCCAGGATCGGCGGCTGGCCGGCGGGGGTGCTCGCGGCTTTCGAGGTACTGCGCGGCGAGCGCCCGCTGACGGCCGAACTGCAGGGCCGGAAGCGGCCGTTGTGGCTGCTCTTCGTGGGTAACGGACTGTTCCGGCGGGTCGGCCCCGCGCCCGGCCGCCGGCACAACCTGGCCGACGGCCTGCTGGACGTACGGGTCGTGCACGGCGGCCGCACCCCGGGGCTGCGGCTGCTCGCGGCGGCGATCGCCGGGCCCCTTAGCCGCTCACCCGTCCACGCGGCGGTCCGGCGCCGCCAGGTGCGCGTCTCCGGCCTCGCGGCGGGCACTCCGTACGCCTACGACGGCGAAGTGGCGCACTCCGGAAGTGAGTTGCTGATCGACAAGCTGCCGGAGGCGCTCACGGTCTACTGCCCGATGCCGGTGTAGCCATTCCACCTGAGCCATTCCGCATAGCAAGACGCCTATCTCAGGATACGACATCGCGGCGTACCGTGGCCGTACCGCTCGCGACCGGAGCCCGAGCAGTTGGAAGTCCGGGGAGGACACACGGCCATGCCCGAAGAGACCGCGACCTACACCCATGGTCACCACGAGTCGGTGCTGCGCTCGCACCGGTGGCGGACCGCAGCCAACTCGGCGGCCTATCTGATCGACCGGCTCACCCCCGGTCAGAGCGTGCTGGACGTCGGCTGCGGTCCAGGCACCATCACGGCCGACCTCGCGGCACTGGTCGCGCCGGGCCGGGTGACGGCGGTCGACAGGAACCGGGAGATCCTCGACCGGGCGGCCGAGGCGGCGGCGGAACGCGGTCTGGACAGCGTCGAGTTCGCCGTCGCCGATGTGCACGCGCTGGACTTCGCCGACGGCTCCTTCGACGTGGTCCACGCCCATCAGGTGCTCCAGCACGTAGGGGATCCGGTCCAGGCGCTGCGTGAGATGCGACGGGTGTGCCGGCCGGGCGGCATTGTCGCGGTACGTGACAGCGACTACGCGGCGATGGCCTGGTACCCGGAGGTGCCGGGGATGACGGAGTGGCAGGAGCTGTACGGACGGGTGGCCCGCGCCAACGGGGGCGAGCCCGACGCCGGGCGCCGACTGCTGTCCTGGGCCCGGCAGGCCGGCTTCACCGACATCACCCCGACCGCGGGCACCTGGTGCTTCGCCGGGGAGGAGCGTGCCTGGTGGAGCGGCCTGTGGGCGGACCGTACGACGGCTTCGGTGTACGCGAGACTGGCGGTGGACGGCGGGCACGCCCGGCCCGAGCAGCTGGCGGCCATCGCGGACGCCTGGCGCGCGTGGGGCGCGGAGGCCGACGCGTGGTTCCTGGTCCCGCACGGCGAGCTGCTCTGCCGGGTGTGAGCGAGCGGCCCGAAGGCCGGAATCGATCACACGCCGCGGGGCCGCCAACTACCCTCGTGGCATGGAGATCCTGGGAACCACGCTGCGAATCTGCGTCGACGACCTGGAGGCCTCGGTGGCCTTCTACGAGGGCCTGACCGGTACCCCGGCGCTGCGCTTCGAGCGCGGCGGGGTCTCGGTCGCCGCGATCGGCTGCTTTCTGCTGATGAGCGGGCCCGAGTCGGAGCTGGAGGTGCTGCGCAAGGTGTCGGCGACGATCGCGGTCAAGGACGTCGACGAGGCGAACGCGGCACTGACCCGGGTGGGGGCGAAGGTCATCGCCGGCCCGGTGCCCACCCCGGCCGGCCGCAACCTGATCGCCCTCCACCCGGACGGCTCGGTCTTCGAGTACGCCGACCGGAAGACCTCCGTCTGACGGTGCCCGGACCGCCGCGATATTCCGTACGCTTTCCGGCCTCCTCGTCATAGCCTCGCCCCGCAGGCGGTTGTCGAGCAGAGGACGGGCAGGACGATGGGCACGCGACACACGTACCGGGTGATCGTGCGGGGCACCTGGGAAGGGCTGACGGACGAGGGCAGGCAGCTGCTCCTGGCCGAGGTGGAGGAGCACGGCCTCGCGGCCATGCGGTTCACCGAGGAGGGGACGCTCACCTACGACACCGTGCTGAAGCACTTCAGCTTCCGGTACGTGGTGACCTCGGACCCCATGGACGGCGACGAGATGGCGGCGGCGATCGCCGAGGACCGCGCGGAGACCGCCCTCGCCGCGCGGGGGCTCGGCCACGGCGAGCTGCGCTGCTCGGTGACGGACATGGACACCATGAAGATCAACCACAAGGGCCGGCGGGGGCCCGGGGCGGCCTGACGCCGGGCCGGTCGACGCGGATGAGTGCCTGCCCGGCCGTTGGCCACGAGCTCGCGCCCGCCCCCTTCCCCGACGCCCTAGGTCATGGCCCGCCCACGGGTGCCCGGCAGACCGGCCGCCCCGGAATCACACCGGACATGGTCGTGGGCGACGAGGCCTGCTCGTCCCTCGGTGGTGGACGGGTGGGGAGCCGGTGGGGCGGGATCCCACCGGCTCCGGAACCCGGCTCGGCCGCGTCAGCCCTGGAGCAGGTTCCTGAGCGCGGTGTTCAGTTCGAGGACGTTCACCCGGGGCTCGCCCATGAAGCCGAGGAGCCGGCCCGTGGTGTGATCGGCGACGAGCTTCTCGACCTCCTCGACGCCGAGTCCGTTCCTCTCGGCGACCCGGTGGACCTGGAGTTCCGCGTACGCGGGCGAGATGTCGGGGTCAAGGCCGGAGCCGGACGAGGTGACGGCGTCGGCGGGGACGTCCTCGGGCCTCACCTCGTAAGACGCGGTGGAGTTGTCCGCGACCACGGCCTTCTTCGCCTCGGTGACCCAGGCGATCAGCTCCTCGTTGTCCCCGGCACGGTTGGTCGCGCCGGAGAGGATCAGGGAGTACCGCGTGTTGACGCTGTTGCCGCCCAGGCCGTTCGAGGGGCGCGGCTGGAACCACTTCGGGTCCGGGCGCGCGGCCTCCTCGGCGTCGTCGGGGTTCCGCTTCGGCAGGTCGTACCTCTGGCCGATGAGGGAGGAGCCGACCACCTGGCCGCCCTTGTCCTCGATCTCGGAACCGTTCGCCGTGTCGTTGAACAGGGCCTGGGCGACACCGGTGACGGCGAGCGGGTAGATGACGCCGCACACCAGCGTGAGGACGAGCAGGGCGCGCAGCCCGGCTCCGAACACGCGCAGGGTGCCGCTGACGGAGTTGTTCATGACGGATCAGCCGATTCCGGGGATGAGGGAGATGAGCAGGTCGATGATCTTGATGCCGATGAACGGGGCGACCAGGCCGCCGAGTCCGTAGATCCCGAGGTTGCGCCGCAGCATCCGGTCCGCGCTCCGCGGCCGGTAGCGGACGCCCCTCAGGGCGAGCGGTACGAGCGCCACGATGATCAGTGCGTTGAAGATGACGGCCGACAGGATCGCGGACTCGGGCGACGACAGGCCCATGATGTTGAGCTTGTCCAGGCCCGGGTGGACGACGGCGAACATCGCGGGAATGATCGCGAAGTACTTCGCGACGTCGTTGGCGATCGAGAACGTCGTCAGGGCGCCCCGGGTGATGAGCAGTTGCTTGCCGATGCCGACGATCTCGATGAGTTTCGTCGGGTCGGAGTCCAGGTCCACCATGTTCCCGGCCTCCTTGGCGGCCGAGGTGCCGGAGTTCATCGCGACGCCGACGTCCGCCTGGGCGAGCGCGGGGGCGTCGTTGGTGCCGTCGCCGGTCATCGCGACGAGTTTGCCGCCGGCCTGCTCGCGCTTGATGAGGGCCATCTTGTCCTCGGGCGTCGCCTCGGCCAGGAAGTCGTCGACTCCCGCTTCCTCGGCGATGGCCTTGGCGGTCAGCGGGTTGTCGCCCGTGATCATGACCGTACGGATGCCCATGCGGCGCAGTTCGTCGAACCGCTCCCGCATGCCCTCCTTCACGACGTCCTTGAGGTGGACGACCCCCAGGACCCGTGCGCCTCCGCCGTCCTCCACCGCCACCAGCAGAGGTGTGCCGCCGGCCTGGGAGATCCGGTCGGTGAGTTCCCGCGCGTCCTCGCAGACGCGCCCGCCCCGCTCCTTCACCCATGCGAGGACGGATCCGGTCGCGCCCTTGCGGACCTTCCGCCTGTCCAGGTCCACTCCCGATATCCGGGTCCGGGCCGTGAACGCGACCCATGTGGCCTGGGCCAGTTCGCCCTGGTGCCGTTCGCGCAGTCCGTACCGTTCCTTGGCGAGGACGACGATCGAACGGCCCTCGGGGGTCTCGTCGGCGAGCGAGGAGAGCTGTGCCGCGTCGGCGAGTTCGGCCGCGGTCGTGCCCTTCACGGGGACGAACTCGGACGCCTGCCGGTTGCCCAGGGTGATCGTGCCGGTCTTGTCGAGCAGCAGGGTCGACACGTCCCCGGCGGCCTCCACGGCGCGCCCCGACATGGCCAGCACGTTGCGCTGTACGAGTCGGTCCATGCCCGCGATCCCGATGGCGGACAGCAGGGCCCCGATCGTCGTCGGGATGAGGCAGACGAGCAGGGCGGCGAGCACGATCATGGACTGCTCGGCGCCCGCGTGCACGGCGAACGGCTGCAGGGTGACCACGGCCAGCAGGAAGACGACGGTGAGGGACGCGAGCAGGATGTCGAGCGCGATCTCGTTGGGCGTCTTCTGCCGGGCGGCGCCCTCGACCAGGCTGATCATCCGGTCGATGAACGTTTCACCGGGCTTCGTGGTGATCTTGATGACGATGCGGTCGGACAGCACCTTCGTGCCGCCGGTGACCGCGCTGCGGTCACCGCCCGACTCCCGGATGACGGGTGCCGACTCGCCGGTGATCGCGGACTCGTCGACGGACGCGACGCCCTCGACGACATCCCCGTCGCCGGGGACGATGTCACCGGCCTCGCACACCACGAGGTCGCCGATGCGCAGGTCGGTTCCCGGCACCCGCTCCTCGTTCGTGCCGATGACCCGGCGGGCGACGCTGTCGGTCTTGGCCTTGCGCAGGGTTTCGGCCTGGGCCTTGCCCCGCCCTTCGGCCACGGCTTCCGCGAGATTGGCGAAGACCGTGGTGAGCCAGAGCCAGGCGGCGATCGCCCAGCCGAACCAGTCCCCCGGGTCGGCACAGGCGAGGACGGTCGTGACGACCGAGCCGACCAGGACCACGAACATGACGGGCGACCTGACCATCACGCGCGGGTCGAGTTTGCGCACGGCGTCCGGGAAGGACTTCAGCAACTGCCGGGGGTCGAACAGACCGCTGCCGACGCGGCCCGGGGCCGGCCGGTGGCCCGAGGGGCTGTCTCCGTGCGGAGCCCGGGTGGGGGTGACGGTGCTCATGAGGCGAGCCCTTCGGCGAGCGGCCCCAGTGCCAGGGCGGGGAAGTAGGTCAGACCGGCGACGACGAGGATCGTGCCGACGAGCAGTCCCGCGTAGAGGGGCTTGTCGGTACGCAGGGTGCCGGAGGTCTCGGGTACGGGCGTCTGGGCGGCGAGCGAGCCGGCGAGCGCCAGGACGAACACCATCGGCAGGAAGCGTCCCAGCAGCATGGCGATGCCGATGGTGGTGTTGAACCACTGGGTGTCGGCGTTCAGTCCGGCGAAGGCGGAGCCGTTGTTGTTGGCGCCGGAGGTGTAGGCGTACAGGATCTCGGAGAAGCCGTGCGCACCTGAGTTGGTCATCGAGTCGGCCGGCGTCGGCAGTGCCATCGCCACGGCGGTGAAGCCGAGCACCAGTGCCGGGGTGATCAGGATGTAGCAGGCGGTGAACTTGATCTCGCGCGTGCCGATCTTCTTGCCCAGGTACTCGGGTGTGCGGCCGACCATCAGTCCGGCGATGAACACCGCGATGACCGCCATGATCAGCATGCCGTAGAGGCCGGAGCCGACACCGCCGGGCGCGATCTCGCCCAGTTGCATGCCGAGCATCGTGATGCCCCCGCCGAATCCCGTGTACGAGGAGTGGAAGGAGTTGACGGCGCCGGTGGAGGTCAGGGTGGTGGCCACGGCGAAGATCGACGAGCCGCCGATCCCGAACCGGGTCTCCTTGCCTTCCATCGCACCGCCCGCGATGTCGAACGCGGGCCCGTGGTGGGCGAATTCGGTCCACATCATCAGCGCGGTGAACCCGATCCAGATGGTGGCCGTCGCCGCCAGGATCGCGTATCCCTGCTTGACCGATCCGACCATCTTTCCGAAGGTGCGGGTCATCGCGAACGGAATGAGGAGAATGAGGAAGATCTCGAAGAGGTTCGAGAGCGGATTCGGATTCTCGAAGGGGTGGGCGGAGTTCGCGTTGAAATACCCACCGCCGTTGGTTCCCAGTTCCTTGATGGCTTCCTGGGAGGCGACGGCCCCACCGTTCCATTCCTGCGCGCCGCCCATGAACTGGCCGACCTCGTGAATGCCGGAGAAATTCTGGATGGCACCGCAGGCGACCAGGACGACAGCACCGATCACCGAGACCGGGAGCAGAATGCGGACGGTTCCGCGCACCAGGTCGGTCCAGAAATTCCCCAGCTCACCGGTACGGGAACGGGCGAAGCCCCGTACGAGCGCCACGGCGACGGCCATGCCCACGGCGGCGGAGACGAAGTTCTGCACCGCGAGGCCGCCGGTCTGCACGACGTGCCCCATGGCCTGTTCGCCGTAGTACGACTGCCAGTTCGTGTTCGTCACGAACGAGGCCGCGGTGTTGAACGCCTGGTCCGGATCGATCGAGGCGAAGCCCAGGGACCCGGGAAGGCTGCCCTGCAACCGCTGCAGGACGTAGAGGAAGAGGACGCTCACGGCCGAGAAGGCGAGCACCGCCCGCAGATAGGCGGGCCAGCGCATCTCGGCGGACGGATTGGCGCCGACGGCCTTGTATATCCACTTCTCCGGCCTGTAGTGCTTCTCGGAGGAATAGACCCTGGCCATGTAGTCACCCAGTGGGCGGTAGGCCAGGGCAAGGGCGGCGATCAGAGCGAGCATCTGGAGCACGCCCGCGGTCTGGGAACTCATGTCGGCGTTCAGAACCTCTCCGGGTGAAGGAGGGCGAGAACGAGATACCCGAGCAGTGCGACGGCCACGACGAGACCGACGATGTTCTCGACGGTCACAGCTTGGTCACCCCTCGGGAAATAAGAGCCACCAGCGTGAACACCGCGACCGTGGTGACGACGAAGGCCAGGTCGGCCATCGTGAGCTCCTGGATGAAGGAAGGAATGGAATCAGCCGTTCGGCCGATACGAGCAAACCTCGCCGGGAGCTGGAAACAGGACTTCTTGACGCGGCCCATACGGACAGCGGCAGACCCTTTACGGCAATCTAACGCGAAGGGCGGCCGCCACCGTGCGGCGAGCCGCGTGCGAAGGGGGACGCGGCGGTCGTCGCGGCCCTGTCACAGGACGACTCTGGTCGCGGTCGGCCACCGTCGCCGGCCCCTCGGCCGGCCTGGCGGGCCATCCCGCCGGGCCGAGGCGGCACCGGTTGCGCACCTCGCCGGCGAGGAGACCGGCGGGAGACCGGGTCCGGGACACCGACCGGCCGGTGCGAGGAGTTCTTCACCACCTCGGCGGCCGGATCCCGGGCCCGTCCGGTCTCCCCCGCCGGCTACCTGGCCCGGCGGCGGTACATCACGTAGCCGCCGCAGAGCAGGCCGGCCACGAACACCCCGAGCAGCGCCGCCCAGAGCGGCATGGTGACCTTCGGGATGATGACGCGGATGGTGACGTCGGCGGTGTTGACGCAGATGAAGACGATCGCGAGGACCGCCAGGAGGGTGACGGCGATCCGGGCGGGGCTGAAGGGGCCCGTGGAACCGCTGGATACGTCCTTGGGGCTCATGTGCGGCCCTTTCCGCTGGGTCCTGGTTCCTGGACCAGGAACGACCGTCCCCGGACCCCAGGATCTCTCCGTCCGGGGCCCGGGGGCAGTGGAGTGCGGCCGTTCGGGTGGCGGTCAGCCGACGACGGGGAGCTCCAGGACGCCGGTGTCCCGCGGGGCGCTGACGACCGTGACGGGCTTGACGCCCCGGTTGCCGAAGTACGCCGTGTCGCTCGCGGCGATCACGAACCGCAGCCGGTGCCCCGCCTCGTACCGGTGCACGATGCCCGGCAGCTCCACGGTGAAGGGACGGGTGACGTCGGGGACGCGTACCGGGGCGACCAGGCGGTTCACCAGGTGCTGCGTTCCGTCGGGCGCCACGTCGTACACCTTCGCGAACAGGACCAGCTTGTCCGCGGCGTCGCCGCTGTCCTGGACCCGTTCCGCGGCGGGCGACTTCACCTCCAGGGTCGCCTTCGGTGCGCCGACGACGTCCATCGGCGCGGTCAGCGGGGCGCTGGTCCAGGCGAGGTGGGTGCCCTTGGTGTCGTACGGTGCCCGGTCCGTGAGGCCGATGAGGCCGGCCAGGGAGCTCTCGGAGTGGCTGGTCGGCAGGAGCCAGTCGGTGTACCGGCGGCTGCCGGGGGTGACCTGCGCGCGACTGTTCACCAGGGTGCCGTCGCCGGAGAGGTACATGGTCCGGGTGGGGCCGGGCACGGCTGCCGCGGTGCCGTAGCCGCTCGTCCAGTCGCGGTAGTACGCGAACTGGGGGCCGGTGTCGGCGTCCTCGTCGTGCTGGAGGTAGCGGTCGAACCAGGCGAGGATCCGCTGTCCGACGTAGCTGGTCTCCAGATTGCCCGTGCCCAGGTCGAGTTCGCCGGGCGCCTGGCCGCCGCTGTGGCCCCAGGCCTGCCAGATCATCTTCGCGGTGGTGCCCTGCGCCCGGAGCGTGCGGTAGGTGGCGGTGGCCTCGTTGAGGTTGAACAGGCTGTCGGCCTGTCCCTGGACGAGCAGGGTGGGTGCGGTGACCTCGGGCAGGTAGGTCACCGGTGAGACACCGCGGGCGTACGCCAGCATCGCGGCCGTCCGGTCGGCGGGATAGCGCCCGGAGTTCAGGAGGCGGATGGTGTCGCAGGCCTTCGGCGCGAAGTGCAGACAGGTGAGGCTGCCGAAGCGGGACGGGTCGAGGGCGGGGACGAGGAGCGGCTGCCCCTCCCCCATCAGGTAGAACCCGTTGGTCCACTGCCACTTGAAGACACCGGGCGTCTCGGAGGAGACACCCCGGGCCGCTCCGGTCGTGTTGGGCGACAGCGCGTACGCCAGGTCGTTCCAGGTGATCAGCGGTACGAGGGCGTCGACCCGCTTGTCCACGGAGGCGGTGGCCAGCTGGACGGCTCCGCCGTAGGAGCCGCCGATCATGCCGACGCGCGGGTCGCCCGGGCCGTCGGTTGTGACGAAGTCGGCCTTCGTGCCGTCGTCGGCGGCGCGTGTCCCGGCCAGGAAGTCGACGAGCCCGGAGGCCGCCCTGCCGTCGATCGCGGGGTCGTCGAGGGTGATGAGGCAGCCGGACCCGCCGAAGCCGAGGCCGGAGTAGACGAGGCCCACATAGCCCCGGGCGGCGAAGGCCTTGCCGATGGCGTCGGTGGTGCCGTCGGACTTGCTGCCGCCGAAGCCGTTGGTGGCGAGGACCGCGGGGGCGGGGTGTCGCGCGTCGACGCCGGCGGGCCGGTAGAGGTCGGCGTCCACGGTGCACGTACGTTCGCCCGCCCGCACGGTGAACTCCAGCGGGGTGACGGTGAATTCGGCGGCGGCCGACGCGGGTCCCGCGCCGAGCAGCGTGAGCGGGGCGATGAGTGCCGTCCCGGCGAGGAAGGTGAGTGGACTGCGGAACCTGGGGACAGCACGCGACACATGGACCTCCACACCGAGGACACCTTACCGACTGGTAAGTACCGAGCCGGGCCCATGCTGTGACACACGTCATACCGCTGTCAACGCACAGGGGCGGAGTTTCACGACGGTTGTTCACCTCCCGGACGGCGTCCGGGCTTTCGGGACGGGTTCAGAGGAGCGCCGGCACGTCCACGGTGAGCGTGCAACGGCCGCCGTCCGCCGGGGCGTCCAGCACCGCGGGCACGCCGAGCGGGACGGTCAGCGCCGTGGGGCCGTGGCCGAAGCCCAGCTCCTCGACGACCGGTATCCCGAGTCCGCCGAGCCGGTCGGCGAGCACGGCGCGCACCCGCTCGTACGGTCCGCAGTCCTGCCACGAGCCGCACGCCACCCCCGTGATGCCGTCGAGGGCGCCGATGCGCAGCAGCCGGGTGAGGACGCCGTCGAGGCGGTACGGGTCCTCGGTGACGTCCTCGATCACCAGCAGCCCGCCGCGGGCGGAGGTCCGGGCGTGCGGGGTCCCCGCGTCGGCGGCGAGCAGGCTCACGCATCCGCCGTAGGTGATGCCCCGGGCCGTGCCGGGGACCAGTGGCGCCGCCGTGTCCAGGCCGAGGGTGCGCACCGAGTCGGGCTCGAACAGGGTGGAGCGCAGCGCTTCCCGGGTGGCCGCGTCCCCGAGGAAGACCTCGGTGGCGACCATCGGCCCGTGCAGCGTCGAGAATCCGGCCCGCAGCGCGAACGCCTCGTGCAGCACGGTGATGTCGCTGTAGCCGACGAACACCTTGGGTCCGGCGGCCCGCAGCGCGGTCCAGTCCAGGAGGTCGACCATGCGGTGCGCGCCGTATCCTCCCCGGGCGCACAGCACGGCGTCCACGGACGGGTCGCACCAGGCTTCCTGGAGATCCCGGGCGCGGTGCTCGTCGCTACCGGCGAGGTGGTCCAGCTCCGGGTGCGTGTCGAGGACGTGGGGGGCGACCACGGGCTCCAGGTCCCAGCCGCGCAGCAGGTCGAGGCCCTTTTCGAGGCGGTCGGCGGGTACGGGTCCGCTGGGTGCGACGACCGCGACCCGGGCGCCGGGGCGCAGCCGGGCCGCCCGGGCGAGGGGCTGGAGGGTCCCCCGGGTCACTTCTCCAGCTCCAGCCGCGGTACGTCGGTGCGGTCGATGCCGAACGTCTGCGCGTAGAGGGAGAGTTCGGCCTCCAGGGCGCGGATCACGGTCTCCGCGCGGCGGAATCCGTGCCCCTCCCCCTCGAAGGCGAGGTAGGCGTGCGGCACGCCGCTGCCCTCGATCGCGGCGAGGAAGCGCTCGCACTGGGCCGGTGGGCAGATCGGGTCGTCGAGTCCCTGGAGCAGCACGAACGGTGCGGTGAGCCGGTCGGTGCGGTTGATGGGGGAGCGTTCCCGGTAGCGTTCGGGCACCTCGGCCAACGGGCCCACGAGCGATTCCAGGTACTGCGACTCGAAGTCGTGCGTCTCCCCGGCGGCCCATCCCTCCAGGTCGAGGATGGGGTAGCTGATCGCTCCGCAGGCGTACACGTCCGTGCCGGTGAGGGAGGCGGCGGCGGTCCAGCCGCCTGCGCTGCCGCCCCGGACCGCCAGCCGGTCGCGGTCGGCGGAGCCTTCCTCCGCCAGCCCGAGGGCGACGGCGGCGCAGTCCTCCACGTCGACGACGCCCCACTGTCCGCGGAGCCGTTCGCGGTAGAGCCTGCCGTAGCCGGTGGAGCCGCCGTAGTCGACCTCGACGACGCCGATGCCCCGGGAGGTGAAGTAGGCGATCTCCAGGTCGAGTACGACCGGGGCGCGGCCGGTGGGTCCGCCGTGCGCCCAGATCGCGTAGGGCGGCAGTTCACCGTCGGGGCCGGTGCGGTCGGGGTGGTGCGGCGGATAGACGTGGGCGTGGATCTCGCGGCCGCCGGGTCCGGTGAAGGTGCGGATCCGCGGCTCGGGGTAGTAGGCGGGGTCGACGGCGTCCTGGTGGGGCGAGCCGATGGCCCGGGTGTGTCCGGTCGCGGTGTCGAGCTCCACCACCTCGTACGACGTGTGCGGGCTCGCGGCGACGCCGATGATCCTGGTGCCCTGCACGGCGAGGGTCTCGGCCCACGCGGTCCAGGCGCCGACGGCGTCGACGAGTTCGCCGGTCTCCGGGTCGAGCACGCCGAGCCGGGTGGTGCCCCGGCCGTGGATGACGGCGATCAGCCCGTTGTCCAGCAGCCGGAACCAGCGCAGGCCGATCTTCCACAGCGGCCCGCCGAACTCCTCGCCCCGGCCGGAGCAGAGCCGGCTGCTGGGCACGACGGCGCCCGCGACGGCGTCCGGCCGGATCCGCTGGAGCTCCCACCAGTCCCCGATGTCCGACACGAAGAGCAGCGAGCCGTCCCGGTCCCACTCGACCTGGACGACCGATTCGTCGGTGTCGCCGACGAGGGGCCGTACGCCGGTGAAGGCGCCCTCCGCGGTGATGTCGGCGATCATGACGACGGTGCCGTCCCACGGCATCCGCGGGTGGTCCCAGGCGATCCAGGCGGCTCTGCGGCCGTCGTGGGAGACCCTGGGGCCGGTGACGAACCGGTGCCGGTCGTCGCCGAGTTCGCGGACGGCGGCGCGGTCGGCGGCGGCCGAGCCGTCCAGCGGCACGGCGGCGATCACCCGGCGGACATCGGTGGGCGACTCACCGGTGAACTCCTCCAGGACGCACCAGACCTCACCGCTCGCGCCGCGTTCGAGGTGCAGCTCCGGGTCCACCCAGCGCAGCCCGCCGCCGATGTCCGACACGGGGGTGAGCGGCCAGGGTTCGGCGGGCCCGTCCGGTTCGTACGCGTAGAGCCGCTGGTCGGGGAAGTGGACGAAGACGACCAGCGGACCGCCCGTCCCGCGGGCCTCGCCGGCCCAGGGCGACCCGCCGTACTCGATGACCCGGCTGCGGGGGTTCCACGGCTCGGGGAGCACCGACACGGTGGTGCCGTCGGCCCGGCGGCGCACCAGGGCGCGGCGGCCTCCTTCGGCGGGGCGTGGTTCCGTCCACCACACCTCGTCGCCGACGCTGCCGACGAACTCCGGCCGGCCGTCGTGCGAGGCGGCCGTCGCCGCGTCGATCGGTGACGGCCACGTGCCGTACGCCGCTGTGGACACCATGGGCGGTTCCCCCGTAGTCGGTCAGGCGGTGCGCAGGAAGTGGTCCAGGACCCGGACGCCGAAGTGCAGGGCGTCGACGGGGACACGCTCGTCGACGCCGTGGAAGAGCGCCTGGTAGTCGAAGCCGACGGGCAGCTTCAGCGGTGAGAAGCCGTAGCCGGTGATGCCGAGCCGCGAGAACTGCTTGGCGTCCGTGCCGCCCGACATGCAGTAGGGGACGGCGTGGGAGCCCGGGTCGAACAGCTCGACGGCGGCGCGCATCTTCGCGTACGTCGGTGAGTCGACCGGTGCTTCGAGGGGGACCTCACGGTGGTCGAACTCCCACGCGACGCCGGGCCCGGTCAGCCGGTCCATGGTCTCGATGAACTCGTCCTCGGCGCCCGGCAGCATGCGGCCGTCGACGTGGGCGGTGGCCCGGCCCGGGATGACGTTGACCTTGTATCCGGCGTCCAGCATGGTCGGGTTGCTGCTGTTGCGTACGGTCGCCTCGACCAGCGCGGCGGCCGGGCCGAGCTTGCCCAGCAGTTCGTCCACGTCGAATCCGGGCGTGTCCAGGTCGACCCGGATGTGGTGGAGCGCGGCGATCTCGGTGAGGGCGGCCCGTACGGTCGGGGTCAGCCGCACCGGCCACTCGTGCTCCCCGATCCGGGCGACGGCGGCGGCGAGCGTGCTGACGGCGTTGGCCCGGTTGACCTTGGAGCCGTGTCCCGCCTTGCCCTCGGCGGTGAGCTTCAGCCAGCCGGTGCCCCGTTCACCTGCCGCGATGGGGTAGAGGGACATTCCGGGGCCGGCGTGGAAGGTGAAGGCCCCGGATTCGCTGATGCCTTCCGTGCAGCCCTCGAACAGCTCCGCGTGCCGGTCGGCGAGGAAGCCCGATCCGTCGTCGGCGCTGGCCTCCTCGTCGGCCGTGTACGCGATGACGATGTCCCGGCGGGGGCGGACCCCTGCGCGCGCCCAGGCCCGGACGACGGCGAGGACCATCGCGTCCATGTTCTTCATGTCGACGGCGCCGCGTCCCCACACGACGCCGTCGCGGACCTCGCCGGAGAAGGGGTGCACGCTCCAGTCGGCCGCTTGGGCGGGCACCACGTCGAGGTGGCCGTGGACGAGCAGGGCGTCGGCCGACGGGTCGGTGCCCTCGATCCGGGCCACCACGTTCGTCCGTCCGGGCGTGCGCTCCAGCAGCGTTGGCTCCAGCCCGGCGGCGGCCAGCCGCTCGGCGACGTACTCGGCGGCCGGGCGTTCCCGGCAGCCGCCGTCTCCGTTGTTGGTGGTGTCGATCCGGATCAGCTCGGAGGTGAAGGTCACCGACTCGTCGAGCGCCAGGTCGTCGACACCGGGCGGGGTGGTCGTCTCAGCCATACTGTTCCTCCACGGCGGACGACACGATCGTCGTCACCGCCTTGAACGTGCGAATACCTTCGTACATCGTCCCGCTGGTATAGGCGACGCGCCGCTCGCCGCTGGGCGCCACGCCGGGTACCACGGTCGCGGCAGCGGCCAGATGCTCGGCGTCGAACTCCAGCTCCACCGTGTATGTCCCGTCCGTCACGGGTGTGTGGCGCACCGCGAGTGCGGTCGCGTCCTTGGCCGCCGCCCTGATGTCGGCGGCGGTACGGGTCGGGGTCCGGCACACGGCGGCGTACCGCGACACATGGTCCTTGACTGCGACCTTGCGGGCGGCGGGGGCGTAGAGATCTGCGTCCTTGCAGGTCAGGTCGTCGCCGGTGACGAGGATGACGGGGACACCGTACTCCGCGGCGACATGGGCGTTGAGCAGGCCCTCGCTCGCGCGGACACCGTTCAGCCAGACCCCGGTGATGGAGTTGGCGAGATAGGTGTGGGCGAGGACGCCCTCGGTGCCCGCGCCGGTGTGGTAGCCGACGAACGCGACGGCGTCGACGTCCCCGTGCTGGATCCCCTCGACCATGGAGAGGGACTTGTGCTTGCCGGTGAGCATCTGGACGCGGTCGTCGAGCCGCTCCAGGAGGAGGTTGCGCATCGACCAGTGGGCCTCGTTGACGAGGACCTCGTCGGCTCCCCCGTCGTAGAAGCCGAGGGCCGCGGCGTTCACGTCGGAGGTGAACAGCGAACGGCACCTTTCCCACTGCGGGGTGCCGGGCAGCACGTCGGCCGGCCACGTCACCCCGGTCGCGCCCTCCATGTCGGCACTGACGAGGATCTTCACGGTGCGCGGTCCTGTCGCTCGTCGGTCGGTTGCGGTGCGTACGGCCACCGTGACTGTCGTGCGACATCGGTACCCGAACGGCTCACGGATATCCCCCGCCCGTCCCCGGGAAGAAGATCTTCGTGCCGCATCACGGTACGCGCCGGGACGGCACGGGACCAGAGCCGCCGGGATCTGTCACTGGTCCAGTCCGGTGACGTGGGGGTGGGAACGCGCCGGTGGGCGGTGGTGGCACACTGGCCGCCGATCGTGCGAAGGAGTCCGCAGTGCCGATGATCCGCAATCTCCGCCGGGCGGTCCGCCGCGCCTACCGCGGGACGGTGGACCTGAGCCATCCGGCCCGCTCGCCGCTCGGCAGCGCGGTGGTCAACTGCGTGCTGTACGAGGACGGGCTGCGCCACCCGTCCGACTGCCCGGCCGACGAGGCCCTGCGCCGGGTCCGGTCCTCCGGCCGGGGTTTCGTGTGGCTCGGTCTGCACGAGCCGACCGCGGCAGAGTTCGCCGGTGTCGCCGAACTGTTCGCGCTGCATCCGCTGGCCGTCGAGGACTCCGTGCACGCCCGTCAGCAGCCCAAGGTGGAGCGGTACGACGGGACACTGTTCGCCGTCTTCAAGACGTGCCGCTACGTCGAGCACGAGGAGCTCACCGCGACCAGCGAGGTGGTCGACACCGGGGAGATCATGGTCTTCACCGGTGCCGACTTCGTGATCACGGTCCGGCACGGCAGCCACGGCTCGCTCGGACCGCTGCGCGAGGGCCTGGAGGCCACGCCGGAACGGCTGGCCCAGGGGCCGGCGGCCGTGCTGCACGCGATAGCCGACCGGGTGGTCGACGACTACCTCGTCGTGGCCGACGCCATGCAGCACGACATCGACGCCGTGGAGACCGCGGTGTTCAGCGAGCACGCGGGCCGGGGCGACGCGGGCCGCATCTACCAGCTGAAGCGTGAACTCCT
This sequence comes from Streptomyces sp. NPDC058637, assembly GCF_042717325.1. NCBI lineage: Bacteria > Bacillati > Actinomycetota > Actinomycetes > Kitasatosporales > Streptomycetaceae > Streptomyces > Streptomyces sp. NPDC058637. The sequence continues at coordinate 63,949 of NZ_JBHXRD010000007.1, forward strand.
GGAGTTCAAGCGGGCGGTGTCCCCGCTGGACCGGCCGCTGCAGGCGCTGGCGAGCCAGGCCATGGAGCCGGTGGGTCCCCGCTTCCAGCCTTACTTCCGTGACGTGGCCGGGCATCTGGCCCGCACGGCCGAGCAGATCGCCTCGTTCGACGCGCTGCTCGACTCCGTGCTGCAGGCCCACCTCGCGCAGGTGACCGTCGCCCAGAACGAGGACATGCGCAAGATCACCGCGTGGGCCGCGATCGTCGCCGTACCCACCATGGTGTGCGGGGTGTACGGCATGAACTTCGACCACATGCCGGAACTGCGGTGGACGTACGGGTATCCCACGGTCCTCGGTGTGATGGCCGTGGCGTGCTTCGTCATCCACCGCGGGTTCCGGCGCAACGGCTGGCTCTGACCCGGTGGAGCTCGGCCGGCTTGGAGCCCCCTGACGGGGCCTGACGCTATGGAGCGGTCAGGGGCGGGCCGTGCCCTTGAGGAGTTCGTCGATGCGGGTGAGCTCCTCCTCGCCGAACTCCAGGTCGCGGACCGCGGCCACGCTGTTCTCCAGCTGTGCGACACTGCTCGCGCCGACGACGGCGGAGGTGACCCGGCCGCCGCGCAGCACCCAGGCCAGGGCCAGCTGTGCCAGGGACTGCCCGCGCTCCCGTGCCAGCTCGTTCAGCGCGCCCAGCCGGCCCACCAGCTCGGGGGTGACGGAGTCGGCCGACAGGAACGGGCTGGCGCCCGCGGCACGCGAGCCCTCCGGGATGCCGCGCAGATAGCGGTCGGAGAGGATGCCCTGCTCCAGCGGCGAGTACGCGATGGAGCCGGTGCCGAGCTCGTCCAGGGTGTCCAGCAGCCCGTCGTCCTCCACCCAGCGGTCCAGCATCGAGTAGCGGGGCTGGTGGATGAGGAGCGGGGTTCCCAGGTCGTTCAGGATCCGGGCGGCCTCGCGGGTCTGCTCGGCGGAGTAGTTGGACACGCCCGCGTAGAGCGCCTTGCCCTGGCGCACCGCGCTGTCCAGCGCGCGCATCGTCTCCTCGAGCGGGGTGTCGGGGTCGAAGCGGTGCGAGTAGAAGACGTCGACGTAGTCGATGCCGAGCCGGGTCAGGCTCTGGTCCAGCGAGGAGCGCAGGTACTTGGCGGACCCCCACTCGCCGTACGGGCCGTCCCACATGTGGTAGCCGGCCTTGGTCGAGATGACGATCTCGTCCCGGAGGCGGGCGAAGTCGGTCTTCAGGGCGCGGCCCATCGCGACCTCGGCGGAGCCGGGCGGGGGCCCGTAGTTGTTGGCGAGGTCGAAGTGGGTGATGCCCAGGTCGAACGCACGGCGCAGGATCGCGCCCTGGCTCTCCGGGGTCCGGTCGCCCCCGAAGTTGTGCCACAGCCCGAGCGACAGCGCGGGGAGCAGCAGGCCGCTGCGTCCGGTGCGCCGGTAGGGCATGGCGGTGTAGCGGTCGGCGGACGGAAGGTACATGCGAGCACTCCGCGGGAGAGGTCCGGGCGAGCGCGCCAGGTCTGGTGCGCGGGTCCAGACTGACGGAGATCGATCCAGCGGTCCAACAGGAGATTCCGCTGGGATTCATCGGTTAGATTGCTCAATCATGGAACTGCGTCAGCTGGAGCACTTCGTCGCCGTCGCCGAGGAGCAGCACTTCACCCGCGCGGCGGAACGCCTCGCCGTGTCCCAGTCCGGGCTCTCCTCGTCGGTCCGGGCGCTGGAGCAGGAGCTGCGGACCCCGCTGTTCAGCCGCACGACCCGCACGGTGCGGCTCACCGAGGCGGGGCAGGCACTGCTCGTGGAGGCGGAGCGCACGCTCGCGGGGGCCAGGGCCGCGAGGGACGCCGTCGACGCCGTACGGGGACTGCTGCGCGGCACGCTGACGCTCGGGGTCGAGCAGTGTGTGGCCGGGGTCAGTCCGGCCCGCTTGCTCGCCGCCTTCCACCGGGAGCATCCGCACATGGAGATCCGGCTCCGGCAGGAGGGCACCTCCAGCCTGCTGGAGGGGGTGGCCGGCGGGCGTCTGGACCTGGCGTTCGCCGCCACCGTCAGCCCGCTGGAATGGCGGGGCGAGCTCATGCCGCTGGCGCGGGAGCCCATGGTCGTCCTGTGCGCCCCCGGCCACCGTCTCGGGGCGGTGTCCCGGGTGGCGTGGGCGGGGCTGCACGGTGAGCCGTTCATCGACTTCCACCCGGACTGGGGGCCGCGTCGCGCGGCGGACGAGGCGTTCGCGGCGGCGGGGGTGCGGCGCACGGTGGCGCTGGAGGTCAACGACGTGCACAGCCTGCTGGAGCTGGTCCACGAGGGCCTCGGCATCGCGGTGGTGCCGCATCACTTCTCCCGTAAGCAGGAGGCGCGGGGGCTCGTGGTGGTGGAGCTCGACGGCCCGCACCGGCCGGTCTACGAGAGCGTGGTGCTGCTCCCGCCGTCCCGGGCCATGAGCCCGGGGGCGCGGGCGCTGATGACGCTGGTCCGGGAGGATCCCCTGCGCTGAGGCCGCCCGCCAGGTCGCTAGGCCGTCCGGTCGCCCAGTCGCTCTGTCACTCAGCCGCTCAGCCGCTCAGGGCTTCGGCGTACGCGCCCGCGTCCTGCTCGACCCCGCTGCAGGTGTCGTTGGCTTCGGTGACGTCCTCGCCGTCGGTGCACGGCCGGTCGCGGAAGGCCGACCACATGGAGAGTGCGCCGACCCCCTTCCCGGTGGCGAAGCCGCGCAGGGACGCGGCGTCGGCGAGCGTGAACGTCTCCCCCGCCACGTCGTTGACCCCGATCATCACGGTGAGGTGCAGTGCCTTCCAGGCCGCGTCCCGCGTCAGGCCGAGCACGTCGACGAGCTGGTCGTGGGCCGCTTCGGCGGCCTGTTCCGCGTAGTCGCCCATGTCGCCGTCGTGGGACGTGCTGTAGTTCATGGCCATGATGTCGACCGCCGAGACGTCGACTCCCTGGTCCACCGCGTCCTGGACGATGGCGAGTCCGGTGTCCTCGAGCCCCTCGGGCATGACGGGCAGCGTGTAGGTGACGTCGAGGTCGCGCTCCTGCTGGAGCAGGGCGAGCGCCTCGTTGCGCCGGGTCACGGACGCGGTGTCGGTGAGCGCGTCCCCCTCGATGTCGAAGTCGGCCTTCGTGGCGCCCACGGCGTCGAGCACCTCGGCGTAGGCGTCGGCCAGCTCCTCCGCGCTGTCGCAGGCCAGTGCCGTCTCGGTGCCGGCGGCTCCGCCGAAGGAGACCCGGATGTCGGCCCCGTCGGCGGTGAGCGCGGCGACACGGGCGACGACCGCCTCACCGGTCGCCGCCGTGGTACCGCCCCAGAGAGGGGCGCACCCCGACGTGCCGGAGGTGACGAAGGCCAGGTTGTACGTGTCGGGGGAGCCGGCGTCGTCGGTGTCGGAGGCGGTGGTCGCGCTCACGTACGGGGTGTACGCGGTCTGCGCGGCCACCGGCGGAGGCGGCGCCGCCCCCTTGGCCTGATCGGCGACGCCGCCCGTCGAACAGGCCGAGCAGGCCAGACCGAGCGCGATCAGTCCCGTGATGGCCGAGGAAATGCGTGTGCGCCTTTGCATGACGTGAACACCTGCTCCCGGAGAGTCGCCCGGACCAGCGGCCGGTGCTGCCGGGACACCATGAACCTCTCACACCACGGGCCTGCCAGAAGCCACAGGAAACTCATGGGAAAGGGCCGGCGGGGGCCGCCGAAAGCGGCCGACTTCCCTTGCCCGGACGGGTACGGGCGCCCGGGAACAAATGCGCGGCGCCCGGTGCGCTCTCAGCGGCCCGACAGGTTCGGGCCGCTTTCACAGCGTGCGGCCAGGAACGCTCCAGACTTCGCACAACAAGCTTCGCCACCATGCGCACATGCAATCCGACCCCGTCATCGAGAGAGACCCGGCGCCGCGCGGCCGACGCCGGGCACACGCAGGCCCGGCCCGCTCGGCAGGCCGCCGCCGCGCGGCGGAACAGCTTCGGGAGGGGCCCGTCTTCGTGGACAGCTCCGGCCGCCGGGCCAAGCTGCTGCGCCGCGCCGGAATGCTGCTGAGCGCCGTCTGTATCGGTTACGCCGGTGTGCTGGGGCTCGCCTTCATGGGCGGCATCTCCCTGGCCCCCTCCCAGCTGCTCCCCTTCGACGGTGGTCCCGGCGCGGAGGCCGGCCCGGGCGGGGCGCGGCCCGGCTACGGCATGCCGCCGGGCGGCACCGCGCCCCCGAGCGGCGCGCCGACGCCGCCGGTGTCCGGCGGGACGGCACCGTCCGGCCAGGCGACGGCGACAGCGACGGCATCGGCATCGGCATCGGCATCGGGCGAGGAGAACTGATGGCCGCCGCACGCCGCCGGCACGCCACGCCGGGCAGGATCGGCCGGGTGGGGCGCCAGGCCGTCCCCCGGCCGCGCGTGATCATGGCGCTGCTGCTGTTGCTGGGGCTGGTCTGCATGATGCTGCTGGACGGCTTTCTGCGCGCCGAGGTCGGGAACGACCAGCGGGTGCGCTCCGAAGCCTCGGCGGACACGGTCCCCGGCGAGGTGCTGGCGGGCGGTCCCATCCTGAGCTTCACCGACGGCACCGCCCGTACGCAGTCCGTGCCGGACAAGACCATCGTGCTGACCTTCGACGACGGTCCCGATCCGGAGTGGAGCGAGAAGGTGATGGACGTCCTGGACGAGAACGACGTGCCGGGCACCTTCTTCCTCGTCGGCTCGATGATCTCCCGCTATCCGGACGTCGTCCGCAGGATGGTCGACGACGGCAACGAGGTGGGCGTCCACACCTTCACCCACGTCGACCTCTCCTATCAGAGCGAGGCCCGCGTGAAGCGGGAGATCGCCCAGACGCAGCTCGCCCTGGCGGGCGCCGCCGGGATCACGACGACGTTGTTCCGCGCGCCGTACTCCTCCAAGAACGAGGCGATCGACGACTACAGCTGGCCCGTCTACCAGCGTCTCGGCGCGATGGGCTACACCAGCGTGTTCATCGACACCGACAGCGAGGACTGGCAGCAGCCGGGCGTCTCCAAGATCGTCCGATGGGCGACTCCGGAGGCCGACGCGGGTGCCTCGGTGCTCTTCCACGACGCGGGCGGGGACCGTTCCGAGACGCTGGCCGCACTGCCGGAGTACATCGAGAAGATGAAGGCGAAGGGCTACACCTTCACCACGGTCAGCGGCGCGCAGCAGCTGGACACCGCCGCCGGTGAGGACGGCGCCCCGACGGCCGGTGGGGCACAGCCCGGACCCGCGCGGGCCGGCGCCCAGGGCGACGCGGATCAGGCCGCCCACCGGAAAGCCGACACCGCCAGCCTGTGGGAGGGCCGTGCGCTGCTCGCCGCCGTCGCCGTGGCGGAGTGGACCGTGCCGGGGCTGGCCGCCGTGCTGGCGGTCGTCGGGGTCGCGGTCCTGGGCCGCTTCGGCATGATGCTCCTCCTCGCCCGGCGCCACTACCGGCAGCGCAACCGGCGCCGGTTCTCGTGGGGGCCGGAGGTGACCGGGCCGGTGACCGTGATCGTTCCCGCGTACAACGAGAAGGAGTGCATCGCGAGCACCCTCGGCTCCCTGGCGGCGAGCACCCATCCGATCGAGATCCTGGTCGTCGACGACGGTTCGACCGACGGCACGGCCGAGATCGCCGAGTCGCTCGGCCTGCCGAACGTCCGGGTCGTCCGGCAGGAGAACGCGGGCAAGTCCGCGGCCCTCAACAACGGTGTGCGGCACGCGCGTCACGACATCGTCGTGATGATGGACGGGGACACCGTCTTCGAGCCCGACACGGTGCACCAGCTCGTCCAGCCGTTCGCCGACCCCCGGATCGGTGCCGTCGCGGGCAACGCGAAGGTCGGCAACCGCTCCACGACGATCGGCGCCTGGCAGCACATCGAGTACGTGATGGGCTTCAACCTGGACCGCAGGATGTACGACCTGCTGCGCTGCATGCCCACCATCCCCGGCGCCGTCGGGGCGTTCCGCCGTGAGGCCGTGCTGGAGGTCGGCGGGATGAGTGAGGACACGCTCGCCGAGGACACCGACATCACGATCGCCCTGCACCGTGCGGGATGGCGTGTCGTGTACGCCGAGCACGCCCGTGCCTGGACCGAGGCACCCGCGTCGCTGGGCCAGTTGTGGCGACAGCGCTACCGCTGGAGCTACGGCACGATGCAGGCGCTCTGGAAACATCGCGGGTCCGTGACCGACCGGGGGCCGTCCGGACGCTTCGGCCGGGTCGGTATGCCGCTGGTCGTCCTCTTCCAGGTCGTCACGCCGGTGTTCGCCCCGCTCATCGACGTGTTCACGCTCTACGCCATGGTCTTCGTGGACTTCCGGGCCTCGCTGCTCGCCTGGCTCGCGGTGCTGGGCGTCCAACTGTTCTGTGCGGCCTACGCGTTCCGCCTCGACCGGGAGAAATACCGGTATCTGCTGATGCTGCCGCTCCAGCAGCTCGCGTACCGGCAGCTGATGTACCTCGTGCTGATCCACTCGTGCGTGACCGCCGCGGCGGGCGGCCGGCTGCGCTGGCAGAAGCTGAAACGGACCGGCGAGGTGGGTACGCCCACCCCGGGCGCGGGGGCGGGGTGATGGCGGGTGCGCACCGCAGGACGGCGCCCGCCCCGGCCACGGCGCCGGGAACGGGCACGGGCACGGGCACGGGCCGCGACCGTGCCTTCGACGTGCTGCGGGCCTTCGCGCTCGTACGGGTGGTGACGTACCACACCTTCGAATGGCCCTGGCTGGGGTTCGTCTTCCCCTCGATGGGGGTGATGTTCGCGCTGGCCGGCTCGCTCATGGCCCGATCGCCGGCCCGGCCGGCCCTGGGGGTGATCCGCGGCCGGCTGCGGAGACTGCTGATCCCGGTGTGGGTCTTCGGTCTCGTTCTCGGGGTGGCGATGCTGCTGCACGGCTGGGTGCCGGGGCCGGACGTCCTGTACTGGGTGCTGCCGCTCGGTGATCCGCCGGGCGACGAGTGGGGCGAGCAGGCCTGGGCGGTGCTCTGGTACCTGCGGACCTATGTGTGGTTCTTGCTGCTGTCGCCGGTGCTGCTGCGCGTCTTCCGGACCGCTCCCCTCGCGGTCCTCGCACTGTCGCTCGTGCCCGTCGTGGTCCTGGAGACGGTGGTGACCGTGCCGGACGGGCGCCTGGGCAGCGCGATCGGCGACCTGTCCGTGTTCCTGTTCTGCTGGCTGCTGGGCTTCGCCCACCGCGAGGGCGTGCTCGACCGGCTCCGCGGGGCGGGGGTGGCCGCCGCCGCGCTGCCGCTGATGGCCGCCGGTGCCTGGTGGGCGGTGCGGCATCCGGTGGACGGCCTGGTCGACCTGGACGACATCCCGCTCGCCCAGGCGCTCTGGTCGGCGGGCTTCGTGCTGCTCCTGCTGCGCTTCCGGCCCCGGTTCGACGGGCTCGCGCGCCGTCCGGTGGCCGACCGGATCGTCACCGTGTTCAACGCGCGTGCCGTGACCGTGTACCTCTGGCACGAGGTGGCGCTGATGGCCGCCGTACCGCTGATCGATCTCATGTGGGAGGTTCCGGCGTTGGAACGGCGTCTACCGCTGGAGAGCGCGTGGGTGCAGTTCGGTGTCGCCTGGGTGCTGATCGCGGTCGCGGTGCTGTGCCTGGGGTGGGTCGAGGACGTCGCGGCGAAACGGGGCCCGCGCCTGCTGCCGTGAGAAGAGGACGGTGGCCCTTTCAGGCCCCGCCCCTGCCCGCCAGGACGAACCACCGGGCCGGCAGGGCGATACGGGTGCCGTCCGGCAGGTATTCCGTCTGGGCCAGCGCGGTGTCCCCGCAGACCAGCACGGTCAGGCCCGCCGCGCGCAGGAGTTCGGGCACCTCCTCCTCCGTGGCACTCGCGGGCTTCAGCCGGTGGTCGAGGACCCGGCGCAGCTTCGGGGGCGGCCCTTGGGGGCTCTCCGCTGCCCGCCGGATCACGTCCTTGGCCGCCGGGGTCAGTTCGGCCACGAAGGCCCGCCCCTTCTCCCCCACCAGCTCCGCGACGGCGGCGGCGACGGCGGGCCTGGCCTCGGGCTCGCTCTGGTGGATCACCGCCCGCATGTACACGTTGGCGTCGCCGGTCCGCTCGTGCAGTGCCCGTACCGCCTCCCCGTCGACGAGGTCGAGCCGGGCGAACTCGGCGACCCCTTCGGTGTCCGCCCGGCGCGCGAGCGCGACCGCCGCGTGCGAGAGGTCCACGCCGATCGCCCGCGCGAAGCGGGTGGCGAGGAAGCGGGTCTGGGTCCCGTTGCCGCAGCCGAGGTCGACGACGGGCAACGAGGCATCGGCGTACGGCAGGAGGAGCTCGCTGTGCGGCTGGGCGGCCAGGGACGGGTCGGCGTCCCAGATGGCCTCGCCCGGCGCGTCCGAGGTGGCCGCCCAGAAGTCTTCCCACGCCTCGCGGTATCCCGATGACACGTTCACGCGTACTCCCCGTCGTCGTACGGCTGTTCAGTCCCTGCGCGTCGTCCGCGCGAGAACCTTACTCAGTCCGCGTGTCCCAACTGGAGGTCACGTTCGGTCCGTCCGCCGCCGGGGACCTGGAGCACGGTGGCGACCGGTGGGTAGCCGGCGGCGATCACGGTGTACTCACCGGTCGAGAGGTCCACGAAGCGGAACGCCCCGTCGGGTCCGGTGGTGAGCGTGTCGACGACGTTACCCGCCGCGTCCAGCAGGGTGACCCTGGCGTCCTCGACGGCCCGCCCGCCCGCGGCCCGTACGACCCCGCGCAGCACGGCCCCGCCGGCCAGCTCGATGTCCTGCCTGGTCTCCCGGGCCGCCTGCACGCTGACCGGGAGGGCCGCGGGGCGGAAGGCCGGGGCGCCGGCCGCCAGGGTGTATTCGCCGGCCACCAGCTCGCCGATCACATAGCCGCCCTCGCGCCCCGTGCGGGTGGTCGCGACGACCTCGCCGCGCACATCGGTGAGGGTCACCGCCGCGTCGCGGACCGGGGCGCCGTCCGGGGTGACGACCGCGCCCGCGAGCCGTCCCGCGCCACCGAGCACCACGTCGAGCTCGACGGGCCGCTCGCCGACGGTGACGCTGACGGCCTGCGGCTGGTGCCCGCCTGCCGCCGCGATCAGGACGTACGAGCCCGCGCCGGGCGCGCTCAGCGCGTACCGCCCGTCGTCGCCGCTCGCACCCCGTCCGATCTGCCGCCCCTGGACGTCGATGAGGGTCAGCGCGGCCCGCCCCACCTTCGTCCCGTCGGAGTGGTGGACGCTGCCGCGGACCGGGACGCCCGACAGCCGTCCGGGCTGCGGGGGGCCGGGCTCGACGCGGGCCGAGGGGATCGTGGAGTGCGTCGCGGACGGGTCGGCGGCCGTGCCGGGGGTGTGGTGGGACACCAGGGGTTTCTCCTTGAGGAAGAAGGCGAGGAACAGGCCGAGCAGGAGCACCGGCACGAGGTAGAGGAAGATCCGGGGCATCGCGTCGGCGTACGCCTGGATGTAGGCGTCGCGCAGCGCGGGCTCCATGGCGTGGACCAGCTGCGGGGTGATCGACTCCGGGTCGGGCAGGTCCGCCCCGGACGGGAGCCTCACTCGGAGCGCGTCCGCGAGGCGCCCCGCGAACAGGGTCCCGAAGATCGCGGCGCCGACGCTGCCGCCGATCTGCCGGAAGTAGTTGTGGGCGCTGGTGGCGGTGCCGAGGTCGGAAGGACGGACGGAGTTCTGCACGGCCAGCACCAGGATGGACATGACGAGGCCGATACCGACGCCCAGGACGGCCTGCCAGATCCCGTACTCCAGCGCCGAGGTGCCGGTGTCCAGGAGCGAGAGCAGCCACATGCCGACGGCCGACACTGCTCCGCCGACCAGCGGGTAGACGCGGTAGCGGCCGGTGCGCGAGACGAGATGGCCCGAGACGACGGAGGCGATGACGATGCCGCCCATCATGGGGAGCATCAGCAGCCCGGACTCGGTGGCGGACACGCCCTCGACCATCTGGAGGTAGGTCGGCAGATAGCTGGCGGCCCCGAAGAGCGCGACCCCGACGACCGCGCCCACCAGCGAGGTGATGTTGAAGACCGAGTCACGGAACAGTCGTGGCGGAATGATGGGTTCGGCGGCCCGGCGCTCGACGACGAGGAAGAGCAGGGTCGTTCCGGCAGCTCCGGCGGCGAGCCCGAGGACGGTGCGCGAGCCCCAGGCGTATTCGGTGCCGCCCCAGCTGGTGAGCAGCACCAGGCAGGTCGAGGCGACGGCGAGCAGCAGCGCGCCGAGTACGTCGAGGCGGGGGCGGACGGAGGGCTTGGGGAGTTTCAGCACGACGGCGATGACGGCGAGCGTGACCAGTCCGAACGGCACGTTGACGTAGAAGCACCAGCGCCAGGAGGCGTGGTCGGTGAAGAAGCCGCCGAGCAGCGGTCCGGCGACGGAGGCGAGGCCGAAGACTGCCCCGATGAGGCCCATGTAGCGGCCTCGCTCCCTGGCCGGGACGATGTCGGCGATGATCGCCTGGACGCCGATCATGAGCCCGCCGCCGCCGATGCCCTGGACGGCCCGGAAGGCGATGAGTTCGTCCATGGTGCGCGACCAGCCGGCCAGCGCCGAGCCGATGACGAAGACGACGATCGCGAACTGGAAGACGCCCTTGCGGCCGAAGAGGTCGCCGAGCTTCCCGTAGACCGGCAGGCCGATGGTGGAGGCGAGCAGATAGGCGGTGACCGCCCAGGACATCTTGTCCAGGCCGTGCAGTTCACCGACGATCTTCGGCAGGGCGGTGGCGACGATCATCTGGTCGAGCGCCGCGAGGAGCAGCGTGAGCATCAGCCCGAGGAAGACCAGGCGGATCCGGCGGGGGCTGATCTCCTCGGCCGAGGGGGCCGGGACCGCGGCGGGCGGTGGGGGCGGGGCCTGCGCGGCGCCTCCCGCGCCGCTCGGCCCGTCCTTCACCAGAGTGATCCCACCCACCACGTGACGCTCCCCTCGTCGCTGCTGCGCCGCCCATTTCTCGCACCAGGCGGTAAGGCGGGGCAAACGCGACCGGGCGCGCGAACGGCGCGCACAAAGGGCTTACGCGCCGGTGGGAGGCGCTACGGCGCACAACCGGCCGTCCCGGAAAACCACCCGTTCCGGTGAGGCCGGTTGCGGAGCCGGTGAAGTCAGCGCACGGGCTACTTCTCGACCTCGGTGGCGAGGTTCTGCAGCAGTTCGTCGTAGATCCGGCCGAGTCCCTTGGGAGCGAAGGTCCTCTCGAAGAACCCGCCGATGCCGCCGGCGCCGTCCCAGACGGTCGTGACGACGGTCCTGGACTTGCCCTCACCGGCCGGTGTGACGATCCAGGTGGTGACCATCGAGGAGTTGCGGTCCTTCTCGACCAGCTGCCCGTCGGTCGGCTCGGTGACCTCGAGCAGGCAGTCGCGGACCCGCTTGCTGGTGGCCTGGAGCTTCCAGTGCACGAGGGAGCCTTCGCCGTCTCCGCCCTCTCGCACCTCGTACTCGCTGAAGTGCCCGGTCAGCACCTTGCCCCGGACCTCCTTGTAGTCGGCCAGCGCATCGAACACCGTCTCTGCGTCCGCCGCGATGACTCGCTCTGTCGTGGCCTCGACCTGCGCCATGCCTGTTCCTCCAGCACTCGGATGTTCGGGGTGCTGCTGAGCCAACCACCTCCGGTACGGCCCCTCAAAATCGGGTCCCGCGTTCCTGCCGCGCACGATCAAGGGAACAAGTGTTCTATTCTCTGCGGAGTGCTACCAAGGAGGCGTCCATGCGCTGGGACAATCTGGCCGAGAAGACCGCAAAGGCGGGTAACGGCGCGCTCTTCGCTGCGGATGCGGTGACCACGCGCACTTTCGACACACCCGAATTCCGGGGGATCACCTTCCACGAGATCCGGGCCCGCTCGATCGTGAACCGGGTTCCCGGCGCGTCCCGCATGCCGTTCGAATGGACGGTGAACCCCTACCGGGGCTGCTCCCACGCCTGCGTGTACTGCTTCGCCCGCAAGACCCACAGCTATCTGGACCTGGACACCGGCCTCGGCTTCGACTCCCAGATCGTCGTCAAGATCAACGCCGGCGAACTGCTGAACCGTCATCTCGCCTCGCCCCAGTGGCACGGGGCGCACATCGCGATGGGCACGAACGTCGACTGCTACCAGCGGGCGGAGGGCCGGTACCGGCTGATGCCCGGCATCATCGAGGCGCTGCGCGACCACGCGAACCCCTTCTCGATCCTGACGAAGGGCACCTTGATCCTGCGTGACCTGGAGCTGCTGCGGCAGGCGGCGGAGGTCACAGAGGTCGGCATCTCCGTCTCCGTCGGATTCACCGACCGCGAGCTCTGGCGCACGGTCGAGCCAGGCACCCCGTCCCCCGAGCGCCGCCTGGACGTCGTCCGCACCCTCGCGGACAACGGCATCGGCTGCGGGGTCCTGATGGCGCCGGTCATCCCCTTCCTCGGCGACCACCCCGACCAGTTGCGCGCCACCGTCCGCGCCGTCGCCGCCGCCGGGGCGACCTCGGTGACTCCCCTCGTCCTGCACCTGCGGCCCGGCGCCCGCGAGTGGTTCATGCGCTGGCTCGGACAGCACCACCCGCACCTGGTACCGAGGTACGAACGGATGTACGCGGACGGGGCGTACGCACCCACCTGGTACCAGCGCGGCATCACCCGCCGGGTGCACGAGCTGGCGGCCGAGTTCGGCATCGGCCCCGCGCACCGGGGCGAGACCCGCCGGATCTCCGTACCCGAGGCGCCCGCTCCGCTGCCGGACGGCCCGGGCCCCACGCAGCTGACCCTGCTCTGACCGCACCCGCGCACCCGCTCGAACGGGTCAACTCTCGATGGAATCTGTCCTGCCGTGCCCGGATCCGGGGAGCATCCGGCGGGGGCTGTGCCGCTCACAGGCGCGTTCCCTCCACCACGGGAGGCCGTATGACAGCACGTGCAGGAATTCTGGTCGCCGTCGGCGCCACGGTCGCGGGTCTGGTGACCGCGGTCCCGTCCGCGGCTTCACCCACCGCGTCCACCGCATCCGCCGGGACGCGTGCCACCGCGCCGGAGACGCCGAAGCCGCCGAAGCCGCCGAAGCCGAAGTGGACGGCCTGCGGGACGAAGACGTATCCACGGCTGCAGTGTTCGACGGTCCGTGCCCCGCTGGACCATGACGACCCGTCGGGCCGACAGGTCACCCTCGCCCTGTCACGGATCCCGCACACGGCGAGGACCTCCCAGGGTCCGCTGCTGGTCAACCCCGGCGGCCCCGGCGGCAGCGGGCTCTCGATGGCCGGTTTCGTGGCGGCCTCGCTGCCCGCGGAACTCGCCGCCCAGTACGACGTGATCGGCTTCGACCCGCGCGGGGTGGGGAGGAGCACCCCCGCCCTGGACTGCGTACCGAAGCATTTCGGCCCGGTGCGCCCCGACTCGGTGCCGGATTCCCACGAGGCCGAGACGACCAGCCGGGACCGGGCCGCGGCCTTCGCCGCCGCGTGCGGCGAGAAGCACGGCGACCTGCTGCCCTTCATGGACACGGTCAGCGCGGCGAAGGACCTCGACGTGATCCGCCGCGCCCTCGGCGCCCCGCGGATCAACTACTTCGGCTACTCCTACGGCACCTATCTGGGGGCCGTGTACGCCAAGCTGTTCCCCGAGCGGGTGCGGCGCCTGGTACTCGACTCGGTCGTCGACCCGGACGGCGTCTGGTACGAGGACAACCTCGGCCAGGACCACGCCTTCGACGCCCGCCACAAGGCGTTCGCCGCCTGGGTCGCGAAGAACGACGCCACCTACGGCCTGGGCACCGACCCCGCACAGGTCGAGGCCGCCTGGTACCGGATGCGCGCCGCGGTGAAGGCGCACCCCGCGGCCGGCAAGGTCGGCCCGAGCGAGCTGGAGGACACCTTCCTGCCGGGCGGGTACTACGACGGCTACTGGCCCTACCTGGCCGAGGCGTTCGCGGCGTACGTCAACGACGCGGACCAGGACGCTCTCGCCACCGCCTACGAGAACTTCGCGGCCGGCGACTCGAGCGGCGACAACGGTTACTCCGTCTACACGGCCGTGCAGTGCCGGGACGCCGCCTGGCCCCGGACCTGGAGCACCTGGCGCAACGACACGTGGAAGGCGCACCGCAAGTCGCCCTTCATGGCGTGGAACAACACCTGGTACAACGCGCCCTGCGCCACCTGGCCCGTGGAGCCGCTGAACCCGGTGCGGGTCAGCAACCACGCGATCCCGCCGGCGCTGCTCCTCCAGGCCACGGACGACGCGGCCACCCCGTACGAGGGTGGTGTCACCCTGCACCGCAAGCTCAAGGGTTCCGCCCTTGTCGTCGAGCAGGGCGGCGGCAACCACGGCATCAGTCTGAGTGGCAACGACTGCCTGGACGCGTACCTGGTGGACTACCTCACCGACGGCACCGTCCCGCAGGCCGGCGGCAGCGGCGCCGACGCGGTCTGCGACGCGCTGCCCGAGCCGAAGCCCGCCGCGGCCGCGAAGTCGGGCGCGGACACGGGCTCGAACACGAAGGGCAGGACGCTGCACGGCCTGCTCGGCTTCCGCGGCTGAACCCGGTACGGCCTCCCGACGGGGGCGTACGCCAGGATGGACCGTATGACCACACGGCCCACTCCCGCGTACGCCCCCGTCGTGCGTGTACGCGACATGGTGCCCGGCGACTGCGCGGCCGTGGCGGAGATCCGGGTGCGCGGCTGGCAGCGGGCGTACGCCGGGATGGTCCCGCAGGCGTATCTGGACGCGATGGACGTGGCACGCGACGCCGAGCTGCGTCGCCGCCACCTCTCAGCGGGTGGCGCACAGGTGCACGTCGTGGCCCTGGCCCCGGACTCCGCGGTGACCGGCTGGGCCTGCTACGGGCCCTGCCGTGACGCGGGCGCCCCACCCGGCCGCGGTGAGCTGTACGCGCTCTACGCGCATCCGGACCGAATCGGCACGGGAACGGGCCGCGCGCTCCTGACGGAGCTGACCGCCCGCGCCGCGGCGGCCGGTTTCCACGAGATGGCGCTCTGGGTGCTCAGGGACAACGAGCGGGCGCGCCGTTTCTACGAGCGGGCCGGTTTCCTGCCGGACGGCGCCGAGGAGTCCTTCGAGGCGGGCGGCGCCATGGTGCCGGAGGTCAGGTACGCCCGCACGCTCAGCGGTCAGGCAGCCGGCTGAGGGCCTCGGCCGCCGCCGTGCCGAGGCGCTGGTGCGGCAGTGCCGCCCGCAGGACCGGGCGGGCCTCGGCGTCACCCAGACATCCCAGGCCCTCCACGCACGCGAGCGCGACGCGCCAGTGCGGCTCACAGGGCGCGAGCAGCCGGCGCAGGGTGCCGACCAGAGTGGGCACGGACTCGGGGGCGCGCAGCGCGGTCAGCAACCGCACCGGCTGCAGGGCGTAGGCGGTGCGCAGGGTGTTGCCGGCAAGTGCGGCGGCGGCTCCGGGGGTTCGCGGGTCGCCCAGGAGCAGCAGGGCGTGCGCGGCCGAGACGCAGCGCTCGGGGTCGCGGTGGTTGAGGAGGAGGACCAGCGCCTCGAAGGCCCGGCGGTCGCCGTGGCAGCCCAGCCGGAACGCCGCGATCTCACGGGCCCACAGCGGGCGTTCACGTGCGACGAGGGCTTCGGCCAGCTCCTCGTCGTCCTCCGTACCGAGAAGCCGGTGGAAGTCCGCCGAATCCCCCGCCTCGATCCGCAGCCGGTCGGTCAGTGAGCGGAACTCCTCATCCATGACGTTCAGTTTATCGGCGAACACGGAACGTGGTGGGCGAAAGTGTGGGCCAGTGCACAACAGCCCAGGACTGGCGCGCTCGTTACTCGCCGGTTAATCTCATGTGAGCGGGACACACACCCCGCCGACTCGGGTGGCCTGGTGACGCAGCCACCCGGAGTGCTTGTCGGTTCGGCAGCTCTGTGAGACGCGACTCGGGACGGAGTCCGTCACCCTTCCCCGGTCCCGGCGTGCTCCGCGCACGCGGGACCCGTGCACCACGACACGCAACCTCCGCACGCCGGCCGCCGGTTCGTTCTCGACCCCGCGCGCCGCCGTGCTCCTCACAGTCGTCACTCACCCTGGAGTCCCGTGATGGACATCCCGCTCAGCACCATTGCCGTCGTCGGTCTCGGCACCATGGGCACCGGCATAGCCGAGGTCCTGGCCCGTGCGGGCCGCGAGGTCATCGGCATCGACATCAGCGAAGCCGCCGCCCGTCAGGCCGTCGCCTCGCTGGAGGCCTCCACCGCACGCGCCGTGGGGCGCGAGCGGATCACGGAGCAGGAGCGGCGCGACATCCTCGCCCGGTTCCGCACGTTCACCGATCCGCAGGCCGCGGCGGACGCGGAGCTGGTCATCGAGGTCGTCCCGGAGACGTACGAGATCAAGCAGCAGGTCTTCCGGGAGCTCGACGCCGTCGTCTCCCCCACCGCGATCCTCGCGACGGGCACCAACGCCCTGTCCGTGACCCGGCTGGCCGCCGAGTCCCGGCACCCCGAACGTGTCCTGGGTCTGCACTTCTTCAACCCGGCGCCCGCGATGAAGCTCGTCGAGGTGGTCTCCTCCGTGCTGACCGCGCCGCCGGCCGTGGAGAGCGTGACCCGGCTGGCCCGTGAGCTGGGCAAGGAGCCGGTCGCGGTCGGCGACAGGCCGGGATTCGTCGCGGACGGGCTCCTCTTCGGCTACCTCAACCAGGCCGCCGCGATGTACGAGGCGAACTACGCCTCCCGTGAGGACATCGACGCGGCGATGAAGCTGGGCTGCGGGCTGCCGATGGGCCCCCTCGCCCTGCTCGACCTGATCGGCATCGACACCGCGCGCACGGTCCTGGAGGCCATGTACTCGGCGTCGCACGACCGGCTGCACGCCCCGGCCCCGATCCTGGGGCAGCTCACCGAGGCGGGCCTGACCGGCCGCAAGACGGGACGCGGCTTCTACACGTACGACGCCCCGGGCGGCCAGAGCGTGGTGCCGGACGCCCTGACCCCGAAGGAGAGCTCGGGTGCGGTGGCCGGGCGTGAGGTGTCCTCGGTGGGTGTCGCGGGCTCCGGGACGATGGCCTCGGGCATCGCGGAGGTCTTCGCGAAGGCCGGGTACCCGGTGGTCCTCGCCGCGCGCAGCCAGGAGAAGGCGGACACGGCCAGGGCCCGGATCGGGAAGTCGCTGGAGCGTTCGGTCACCAAGGGGCGGCTGACGGCCGAGGCGCGGGACGAGACGCTCGCCCGGATCACGGCGGCCGGTTCCCTGGACGCCCTCGCCGACGTCGACCTCGCGGTCGAGGCGGTCGCCGAGGACCTGGACGTGAAACGGCAGCTGTTCGCGACGCTGGACAAGGTCTGCAAGCCGGGCGCGGTGCTGGCCACCACGACCTCCTCGCTGCCCGTCGTCGCGATCGCGAAGGTCACCACGCGTCCCCAGGACGTCATCGGGATGCACTTCTTCAACCCGGCTCCGGCCATGAAGCTCGTCGAGGTGGTCCGCACGGTGCTGACCGCCGACGACGTGCACGCCACGGTCCGCGAGGTCTGCGTGAAGGTGCGCAAGCACCCGGTGGACTGCGGTGACCGGGCGGGCTTCATCGTGAACGCGCTGCTGTTCCCCTACCTCAACAACGCGATCAAGATGGTCGAGGAGCACTACGCGACGCTCGACGACATCGACGCGGCGATGAAGCTGGGCGGCGGCTACCCGATGGGACCGTTCGAGCTCCTGGACGTCGTCGGGCTCGACGTGTCGCTCGCCATCGAGAAGGTCCTGCACCACGAGTTCCGCGACCCGGGCCTGGCCCCGGCACCGCTGCTCGAACACCTGGTGGCCGCCGGCTGCCTCGGCCGCAAGACGGGGCGCGGCTTCCGCGAATATGCCCGCCGCTGAGAGGGTCCGGCAGCGGGCGGCGCGGATGAGGGGGCGGGGCCGGATCGAGCCATGGCGAATGGGGCCTCCCCTGCTCGCCGGGGTCTCCCCTCAACGGGGTCTCCTCTGCCCGTGCGTCCCCGAGAGCTCGGGGACGCGGCCGGGAGTCGGGGAGCATGGTGGTTGACGACGACGCCGCGAGGCGCGTGCCCCGGCCCCGCGACGCCGCGAAGCCCGCTGCCGGGCCCTCTACGGCGGGAGCCGGGTGGGGCGGGCTGCTGGGGCCCCTGGACGGCCCGCCCCCACAGGCGCGCTCTCCCGCACGGATGAGTTACGTTCACACCATGTCCCAACCCGCCAGGTCCCCCCGTTCCACCGCCGCGCCCGACGCCACGGAGAGTGCCGCAGGCACCCGCGCCGCCGCCCAACGGCTCAGGATGCGCCGTGAGCTGGCCGCGGCGGCCATGGAACTCTTCGCGACGAAGGGGTACGAGGCGACGACGGTCGACGAGATCGCGGGGGCCGCCGGGGTCGCCCGGCGCACGTTCTTCCGCCATTTCCGCTCCAAGGAAGAGGCCATCTTCCCGGACCACGACGACACCCTCGTCAGGGCCGAAGCCGTCCTCAACGCCGCTCCCGCGCACGAGCACCCGCTCGACACGGTGTGCCGCGGCATCAAGGAGGTCATGAAGATGTACGCGGCGAAGCCGGCGGTCTCCGTCGCGCGCTACAAGCTGACCCGCGAGGTCCCCACGCTCCGGCAGGCCGAGATCGCCTCGGTGGCCCGCTACGAGCGGCTGTTCACGCGCTATCTGCTGGGCCACTTCGACGAGCGCGACCACCATGTGGGCAATGACGACCCGCTGCTGGCCGAGGTGGCCGCGTCGGCCGTGGTGACCGCGCACAACCACGTGCTGCGGCGCTGGCTGCGGGGGGACGGCCACGGCGACGTGGAGTCGCAGCTCGACCACGCGTTCGCGATCGTGCGGGACACGTTCGGGACGGGGATCGGTGCCGGGCGGACCGCGGACAGCGAGCCCTCGAAGACCCCGGCCGCCTCGGTGACCACCGGGGGCGAGGTGCTGGTCGCGGTGGCCCGGACCGACGCACCGCTGGACGAGGTCATGCGGACGATCCAGCAGGCCCTGACGGAGCGCTGAGCGGGCGTTCAGCTCTCGACGGGCTGTACGGCCGCCTCGGCCTGCCAGGGCAGGGGAGCTCCGTGGTCGCTCCAGGCGATGAGTCCGGCCAGGTCGACGCACACGATGCCGCACTGCTCCGCGTACTCGAGAGCGGGTTCGGTGAAGGAGGCCGTGGTGACGACGACGGCCACCCCGGCCTCGTGCACGGCGTAGCACGTGCCGCCGAACCGCTGGAGGTCCTGCGAGCCGACCTTGTTCTCGGCCGTGTACCTCTTGCACTGGACGACCAGGCGGCGGCCGTCGGGCGTGGTGCCCACGACATCGGCCCCCAGATCCCCGGCACCGCCGACGACTTCGGCGTCCTCGCAGCCGTCCCGGCGGCAGAGGGCGGCGACGGCCTCCTCGAAGCCGTACGGGTCCATGTTCTCCCAGTCGACCGGCTCGGGGCGCCGTACGGGCTCGGGGACGACGTCGGACCGCTCCTCCAACGCGGCGTCCACCACCTCGTAGGCGGTGTCCAGAGCCGCCGCCGCCGCCCTGGCGGCCGCCGTGCGGTTGCGGCGGTGACGCAGGAGCGCCACGGCCCCGGCGACCGCCGCGGCCACCACGAGGCCGGCCACCCACGGGTGCCGTCCGGCGCTCTCCAGGGCCGTGCGGAGGGTCAGCCCGGCGACGCAGAGCAGTACGGCGACCAGAGCGAAGCCGAACGCCGTCCGGCGGAGGCTGAATTCGGACCGGCGGTCTCTTCGGACGCGTCCGCGCATCGGTATCGGCATCGGGTGCCCCACCCCTGTTCGTCGTGACCTGATCAAGATCACTACCGTGTGCCCCCACCTGCCACGTTGACGCCTCCGCCGGCGGAAACCCGGTGGCCCGGCGGCGCACCCCGTGGTCGGATGCGCGGATGGAACCCCGCAGCACACTGGCCCTTTTCGACCTCGCGATGCGCGAACACGCCCGCCCCGACGGTCCCGGAGTCCTGGTCGAACGAGTGGGCGACGTCGTGCGGCAGACCGGCGGCGCCGACGACTGGAACGGCGTCGTCTGGACGGCCCCGGACCTGGACCCCGTACGCGCCGAGGCGGAGATCGCGGCGCAGGTGGATCACTACACCGCGCTCGGACACGACACGTTCGAATGGAAGCTGTACGCGCACGACAGCCCCGCCGACCTGGGCGAGCGCCTGACCGCGGCCGGTTTCGAGGCCGAGCCGCCGGAGACGCTGCTGCTCGCGCCCGTCGCGGACCTGCCCATGGACGCGGCACCCCCGGAAGGGATCCGGCTGCTGCCGGTGACCGACGCGGCCGGCGTGGAGCTGATGGTCCGGGCGCACGAGCGGGCCTTCGGCACCGACGGCTCGCGGTTGGGCCACCGGATCCTGACCCGGCTCGACGCCGACCCCGGCACCCTGGTGGCCGTGGTGGCGCTGGCGGGCGACGAGCCGGTCTCCTCGGCCCGCATGGAGCTGCACCCGGGCACCGGCTTCGCGGGCCTGTGGGGCGGCGGCACGGCGGCTCCCTGGCGGGGCAGGGGAATCTACCGGGCACTCGTCGCCCATCGCGCCCGGATCGCCGCCGAGCGCGGCTACCGCCATCTGCAGGTCGATGCCACCGATCAGTCGGCCTCGATCCTGCGCCGACTCGGCTTCACGGCCCTGAGCACCACCACGCCGTACGTCCACCGCACCACGCCGCAGGAGCCCGCCCAGCGGCATTGATCAGACATACCGCCCATGATGTTGCTCCTGCGTGCCCAGCAGATGACAAGTGAGAGAAATTGTTGGCACTCGGTGCCTTGCCACCTGTCACGGAGTGCCATACGTTGAAGGTGTCCGGGCGGCCGGCGTGCAGAGACCTCTCGTACGCCGGCTGTCCCCGCAAACCACGTGTCTGCGCGCCCGGGCGCCTGCGTCACAGGCAACCCTTCTGCTCCACCGAGCAGGCCGAAGCACCACCCGCCGAACCGACGGCACACCTCCACACCGCACCGCTCCCCTGTCCACAGGGGTCCTCCGGCGTTCCCTCGGCGCCGGAGACCCGATCTGCCGGAGGCATCACCGTGAAGGAAATCCTGGACGCGATCCAATCGCAGGACAGCACGGCCGCGGACTTCGCGGCCCTGTCCATCCCCGAGTCGTACCGCGCGGTGACCGTGCACAAGGACGAGGCCGAGATGTTCGCCGGCGTCGCCAGCCGTGACAAGGACCCGCGCAAGTCCCTCCACGTGGAGAACGTGCCGGTTCCCGAGCTCGGCCCGGGCGAGGCGCTGGTCGCGGTCATGGCCAGCTCGGTGAACTACAACTCCGTCTGGACCTCGATCTTCGAGCCGGTCTCGACCTTCGGCTTCCTGGAGCGCTACGGCAAGCTCAGCGACCTCAGCAAGCGCCACGACCTCCCGTACCACGTCATCGGCTCCGACCTCGCGGGTGTCGTGCTGCGCACCGGTCCCGGTGTCAACGCCTGGCAGCCGGGCGACGAGGTCGTCGCCCACTGCCTGTCCGTCGAGCTGGAGTCCTCCGACGGTCACAACGACACGATGCTCGACCCCGAGCAGCGCATCTGGGGCTTCGAGACGAACTTCGGCGGACTCGCCGAGATCGCCCTGGTCAAGTCGAACCAGCTGATGCCGAAGCCGCAGCACCTCAGCTGGGAGGAGGCCGCGTCCCCGGGCCTGGTCAACTCCACCGCGTACCGCCAGCTCGTCTCGCGCAACGGCGCCGGCATGAAGCAGGGCGACAACGTGCTGATCTGGGGTGCGAGCGGCGGACTCGGCTCGTACGCCACGCAGTTCGCGCTGGCCGGTGGCGCCAACCCGATCTGTGTCGTCTCCAGCGACCAGAAGGCGGACATCTGCCGGAAGATGGGCGCGACCGCGATCATCGACCGCAACGCCGAGGGCTACAGGTTCTGGAAGGACGAGCACAACCAGGACCCTCGCGAGTGGAAGCGCTTCGGCAAGCGCATCCGTGAGCTGACCGGCGGCGAGGACGTGGACATCGTCTTCGAGCACCCGGGCCGCGAGACCTTCGGCGCGAGCGTGTACGTGACCCGCAAGGGCGGCACGATCGTCACCTGTGCCTCGACCTCGGGCTACAACCACGAGTACGACAACCGCTACCTGTGGATGTCCCTGAAGCGGATCGTGGGCTCGCACTTCGCCAACTACCGCGAGGCCTGGGAGGCCAACCGGCTGGTGGCCAAGGGCAAGATCCACCCGACGCTCTCCAAGGTCTACTCCCTGGAGGACACCGGCCAGGCCGCGTACGACGTGCACCGCAACCTCCACCAGGGCAAGGTCGGCGTCCTCGCGCTGGCGCCCCGCGAGGGCCTGGGCGTGCGCGACGAGGAGCTCCGCGAGCAGCACATCGACGCCATCAACCGCTTCCGCGACGTCTGAGGTCCACCAGATGACTGAGCGCCAGAAGGACCGGCCCTGGCTCATGCGGACGTACGCCGGTCACTCGACCGCCGAGGCGTCCAACGAGCTCTACCGGCGCAACCTCGCCAAGGGACAGACGGGTCTGTCGGTCGCCTTCGACCTGCCGACGCAGACCGGGTACGACCCCGACCACATCCTCGCCCGCGGCGAGGTGGGCCGGGTCGGGGTGCCCGTCTCGCACCTCGGTGACATGCGGCGGCTGTTCCAGGACATCCCGCTGGAACAGATGAACACCTCGATGACGATCAACGCCACCGCGATGTGGCTGCTGGCGCTCTACCAGGTGGTCGCGGAGGAGCAGGGTGCCGATCCCGACAAGCTCCAGGGCACGACGCAGAACGACATCGTGAAGGAGTACCTGTCGCGGGGGACGCACGTCTTCCCGCCCGTTCCCTCGCTGCGGCTGACCACCGACATGATCACGTACACGGTCAACCGCATCCCCAGGTGGAACCCGATCAACATCTGCAGCTACCACCTGCAGGAGGCGGGGGCCACTCCCGTCCAGGAGATCGCCTACGCCATGTCGACGGCCATCGCGGTCCTCGACGCCGTGCGCGACTCCGGACAGGTGCCCGAGGACAAGTTCGGCGACGTCGTCGCACGTATCTCCTTCTTCGTGAACGCGGGCGTCCGCTTCATCGAGGAGATGTGCAAGATGCGGGCCTTCGGCCGCATCTGGGACCGGGTCACCCGCGAGCGGTACGGCATCGTGGACGCCAAGCAGCGCCGCTTCCGCTACGGCGTGCAGGTCAACTCGCTCGGGCTGACCGAGGCGCAGCCGGAGAACAACGTGCAGCGCATCGTCCTGGAGATGCTGGCGGTCACGCTGTCCAAGGACGCCCGCGCCCGCGCGGTGCAGCTGCCCGCCTGGAACGAGGCGCTGGGACTGCCCCGCCCCTGGGACCAGCAGTGGTCGCTCCGCATCCAGCAGGTGCTCGCGCACGAGAGCGACCTGCTGGAGTACGAGGACATCTTCGCCGGGTCCCATGTCATCGAGGCCAAGGTGGACGAGCTGGTCACCGAGTCGCTGGCCGAGATCGACCGGATCCAGCAGATGGGCGGCGCGATGGCCGCCGTCGAGTCCGGCTACCTCAAGTCGGAGCTGGTCTCCTCGCACGCCGCCCGGCGGGCCCGGATCGAGGCCGGCGAGGAGAAGATCGTCGGCGTCAACATCTACGGGACGACCGAGCCGAACCCGCTGACCGCCGATCTGGACGCGGCGGTCATGACGGTGGACCCCGCGAACGAGGCCCGGGTGGTCACCGCCCTGCACGAGTGGCGCGACAACCGCGACGAGGCCCGTGCCTCCGAGGCGCTCGCCGCGCTCAAGAAGGCCGCGGCCGGCACCGAGAACATGATGGCAGCGACCGTGGAGTGCGCCCGGGCGGGCGTCACCACCGGCGAGTGGTCCTGGGCGCTGCGGGACGTCTTCGGCGAGTACCGGGCGCCCACGGGCGTCTCGTCCGCCCCGGTCGCCGTGACCGCCGAGCCGGGCACCCCGCTCGCCGCGGTCCGCGAGGAGGCCGCCCGTACCGCCGAGGACCTGGGCGTGGGCCGGCTGCGTCTGCTGGTGGGCAAGCCTGGCCTGGACGGGCACTCCAACGGCGCCGAGCAGATCGCCGTACGGGCCCGTGACGCGGGCTTCGAGGTGGTCTACCAGGGCATCCGGCTCACCCCGGAGCAGATCGTCTCGGCGGCCGTCGCGGAGGACGTGCACTGCGTCGGCCTGTCGATCCTGTCCGGCTCGCACGCCGAACTGGTGCCGGACGTACTGAACCGGCTGCGCGCGGCGGGCGCGACCGACATCCCGGTGATCGCGGGCGGCATCATTCCGCCCGCCGACGCCGCCGCGCTGATCGGGGCCGGCGTCGCCGCGGTCTTCACCCCGAAGGACTTCGGTATCACGGAGATCATCGGCCGTATCGTCGACGAGATCCGGAAAGCGAACAAGCTCGACCCTCTGGAGGTCACCGCATGACCACGCCCCCGTCGCCCGCCACCGCCCCGATCTCGGGCGGCTCCGCCGCGCACCCCTTGAATCGTCTGCGTCCGCGCCGCTCCTGCCTGGCCGTGCCCGGCTCGAACCCGCGGTTCCTGGAGAAGGCCCAGGGCCTTCCCGCCGACCAGGTCTTCCTCGACCTGGAGGACGCCTGCGCGCCGCTCGCCAAGGAGGGCGCCCGTCACCACATCGTCGACGCGCTCAACAACGGCGACTGGACGGGCAAGACCCGGGTCGTGCGGGTCAACGACTGGACGACGCACTGGACGTACCGCGACGTCATCACGGTCGTCGAGGGCGCGGGACCGAACCTCGACTGCATCATGCTGCCGAAGGTCCAGGACGCCCAGCAGGTCGTCGCGCTGGACCTGCTGCTGACCCAGATCGAGAAGACGATGGGCTTCGAGGTCGGGAGGATCGGCATCGAGGCGCAGATCGAGAACGCCAAGGGCCTGGTGAACATCGACGACATCGCCGCCGCCTCGCCCCGGCTGGAGACCCTGATCTTCGGCCCGGCCGACTTCATGGCCTCGATCAACATGAAGACCCTGGTCGTCGGCCAGCAGCCGCCCGGCTACCCGGCGGACGCGTACCACTACATCCTGATGCGCATCCTGATGGCGGCGCGCACGCACGACCTCCAGGCGATCGACGGACCGTTCCTGCAGATCCGCGACGTGGACGCGTACCGCGAGGTCGCGGGCCGGGCCGCGGCGCTGGGCTTCGACGGCAAGTGGGTGCTGCACCCCGGTCAGGTCGACGCGGCCAACGAGGTGTTCTCGCCCTCGCAGGAGGACTACGACCACGCCGAGCTCATCCTCGACGCGTACGACTGGTGCACCTCGGAGGAGGGCGGCAAGAAGGGCTCGGCGATGCTCGGCGACGAGATGATCGACGAGGCCAGCCGCAAGATGGCACTGGTGATCGCGGGCAAGGGCCGTGCGGCCGGAATGCGGCGCACCTCCAAGTTCGAAGCCCCGGAGGCCTGATCATGCAGTTCGGACGGACCTATGAGGAGTTCGAGATCGGTGCTGTCTACAAGCACTGGCCCGGAAAGACGGTCACGGAATACGACGACCACCTCTTCTGCCTGCTGACCATGAATCACCATCCCCTGCACATGGACAGCAACTACGCGGAGAGCACGACCGATTTCGGAAAGAACGTCGTCGTCGGCAACTACGTCTACTCGCTGCTGCTCGGCATGTCGGTGCCGGACGTCTCCGGCAAGGCGATCGCCAATCTGGAGGTGGAATCGCTGAAGCATGTCGCGCCCACCTTCCACGGCGACACGATCTACGGCGAGACGACCGTGCTCGACAAGACTCCGTCGAGGTCCAGGAGTGACCGCGGCATCGTCCATGTGGAGACAAAGGGATACAAGCAGGACGGCACGGTGGTCTGTGTGTTCCGCCGCAAGGTGATGGTCCCCACCGAGACGTACATCAAGGAGCGGGGCGGAGAGCAGCCCGGCCGCCCGGAGCCGATCCAGCCGCCGCAGAAGAACGTGGAGAAGCAGCCATGAGCCGACTCGCGCAGACCGCCGGTCTGACGGATGTCCAGCGGGAAATCCTCTCCACGGTCAGGGATTTCGTCGACAAGGAGATCCTTCCTGTCGCGACCCGGTTGGAACACCGCGACGAGTACCCGACGGAGATCGTCGAAGGCCTCAAGGAACTCGGCCTGTTCGGGCTGATGATTCCGGAGGAGTACGGCGGTCTGGGCGAGTCGCTCCTCACCTACGCCCTGTGCGTGGAGGAGATCGCCCGCGGCTGGATGAGCGTGTCGGGAATCATCAACACGCACTTCATCGTGGCGTACATGCTCAAGCAGCACGGCACACAGGAGCAGAAGGACACGTTCCTGCCGCGGATGGCGCTGGGCGAGGTGCGGGGCGCGTTCTCGATGTCCGAGCCGGCCCTGGGCTCCGACGTGTCCGCGATCACGTCAAAGGGCGTCAGGGAGGGCGAGGAGTACGTCCTGAACGGCCAGAAGATGTGGCTGACGAACGGCGGAACGTCCACGCTGGTCGCCGTCCTCTGCAAGAGTGACGAAGGACACCCCGAGGGCACGGCCCCGCACAAGTCGATGACGACCTTCCTGGTGGAGAAGGAGGCGGGATTCGGCGAGGTCCGCCCCGGTCTCACCATCCCCGGGAAGATCGACAAGATGGGCTACAAGGGCGTCGACACGACCGAGCTCATCATGGACGGACTGCGCATTCCGGCCAATCGCGTGCTGGGGGGCACGACCGGCCGAGGTTTTTACCAAATGATGGACGGTGTAGAGGTCGGCCGGGTGAATGTCGCCGCGCGTGGCTGCGGTGTCGCACAGCGTGCGTTCGAACTGGGTGTTTCGTACGCGCAGCAGCGTCAGACCTTCGGAAAGCCGATCGCCCAGCACCAGGCGATCCAGTTCAAACTGGCCGAAATGGCCACCAAGGTCGAAGCCGCCCATGCGATGATGGTGAACGCGGCACGCAAAAAGGACTCCGGGCAACGAAACGACCTGGAGGCAGGGATGGCGAAGTACCTCGCCTCCGAGTACTGCAAGGAAGTCGTCGAGGACGCCTTCCGTATCCACGGCGGTTACGGCTTCTCCAAGGAGTACGAGATCGAGCGCCTCTACCGCGAGGCCCCGATGCTGCTGATCGGTGAAGGTACCGCCGAGATCCAGAAAATGATCATCGGTCGCCGGCTCCTCGAGGAGTACCGGTTCCAGGGTTGATTGCCCCTTTCGAGGTGATTTAGTGGCGAAGAACATCACACCGAGTCACCCTCGTCCGGAGCCTTTCAGCTGTCCGACTCGGCTGCTGGCTTGCCCAGTTGCCGCTCGCACCCGATAGCATCGCGGGAAAGCCGCCGTCCCCCCCGTTGCCAGCGCGGCATCATCCGCTACGAAGGTCATCCATGCCCGACAGTCAGAACTCTGCACCACGCGGCGGGGTCCGCCTTGCCCGCGGAGCATCGCCGTGGCTCCTCCCGACCGTCGCCACCGCGGCACTCAGCCTCGCCCGGGCCCGCAGGTCCGGACGCTGGGCCGCCGTGGCCGTGCCCACCACCGCGCTCGCGGCGGGCATGCTGTGGTTCTTCCGCGACCCCGAGCGCGAGATCACCCAGGGTCGTGTCATCTCGCCGGCCGACGGCGTGGTGCAGAGCATCATGCCGTGGAAGGACGGGCGCACCCGCGTCGCGATCTTCATGAGCCCGCTGAATGTGCACGTCAACCGGGCGCCCCTGTCCGGCACCGTCACATCGGTCGAGCACGTCCCGGGCGGGTTCGTCCCGGCGTTCAACAAGGAGAGCGAGAACAACGAGCGCGTTGTCTGGCACTTCGACACCGAGCTCGGCGACATCGAGATGGTGCAGATCGCGGGAGCGGTCGCCCGTCGCATCGTGCCCTACATCCCGCAGGGTACGAAGGTGGAGCAGGGCGAACGCATCGGTCTGATCCGGTTCGGCTCGCGCGTCGACATCTACCTTCCGGAAGGTATCGATGTCGCGGTCGAGGTCGGCCAGGCCACCACCGCGGGGGTGACTCGAATTGACCGTGATTGATCCTGATACACAGGCCGGCTGGGTGCCGGAGGCCGTCGAGGACGAGGACTCCGACGGCACGGAGGACATGCCGCTCTCCATGCGGCTGTCGATAGCGGACACGCTCACCCTCGGTAACGCCACGTGCGGTTTCATGGCGGTGTACTTCACCACCACGGGGATCCTCATCCCGCACCTCACGGGCAGCGACGAGACGGGCATGGCCCGGCACTCCGCGGCCACCGCGGTCATCCTCATGCTCATGGCCGCCGTGTTCGACCTCTTCGACGGGCTCGTGGCGCGCAAG
The DNA here is from genome assembly GCF_042717325.1 of Streptomyces sp. NPDC058637. NCBI lineage: Bacteria > Bacillati > Actinomycetota > Actinomycetes > Kitasatosporales > Streptomycetaceae > Streptomyces > Streptomyces sp. NPDC058637. Next base: position 92,107 of record NZ_JBHXRD010000007.1, read on the forward strand.
CTGCGTTCCTCGCCGATGGGCGCGGAGCTGGACAACCTCTCCGACCTGATCAGTTTCGGGCTCGCCCCGGCGTACTTCGTGCTGGTGTACGGGATGGTCGCGGACGACGCGCACCAGAGGGTGTCGGCGCTCGCGGCGATCGTCGTGCTGCTGGCGGTGGTGCTTAGGCTTGCCAGATTCTCGTGCGTCACACTGAAGGACGGCATGTTCCAGGGCATGCCGAGCCCCTTCGGAGCGCTCACGGTCGTCTCGATCGTGCTTCTGGAGCTGCCCTTCGTGCCGACGCTGCTCGCGATCGTCGGAGTGGCGTGGCTGATGGTCAGCCGGGTCGAGTACCCGAAGCCGCGGGGTGTCCTCGCGGTGGCGATGCTCAGCTGGATCGTGGCCGCGATGGGGCTCCTCGCCGCATGGGCGTTCGACGCACCCGGCGGTCAGCTGCTCCTGCAGACCGGCTGTGCGCTGCAGGTGGTGATGGGCGCGGTGATCCCGCTCTTCGCCACGGCTCGGCGGGTGAACACCTTCCGCGGCAACCGGCGTGAGGCGCGGGCGGCACAGCTCCCGTAGCCGCACGGAACAGACAGTCACGAGGGCCCGGATGCTCCCCAGCATCCGGGCCCTCGCGCGTGCGGGGTGATCGCGATGTCCCCGACGCACAGTGGGCGTATTGTCCATATAAGTCGTATCGACAGGATGCCCGGACAAGCCGTCGTCACCGGATGCCCCGCCGCTCGTCACGGAGAAGGGTCGAGAGGGTGCAGGACCAAGCCGCCTCCACCGCCGCCACGGGTTCCGGCACGGAGCTCCTGGACAGCGCCGTGGCGCACCTCGTGCGGGAGGCCGGGGCGTCCGTCGCCATGCTGTACCTGCTGCCGCGGAACGAGACAACCCTCCACCTGGCGGTGCTGTCGGGGGTCCCCTGGCAGCTGGCGACCCCGTGGAACCGGGTCACGCTGTCCGCCCCGATCCCGGTGGCCGACGCCGTGCGGCACCGGTGCCTGATCTGGCTGGGCAGCCAGGAGGAGCTGGCCCGGCGCTATCCGCGGCCCGCGCTCGTGATGCCGTACCGGTTCTCGCTGTGTGCCGCCCCGATCCGTACGGGCGACATCGACCGGGGTGGGGTCGTACTGCTGTGGCCCGGCTCGCACGCGCCGCAGCTGACGCCCCAGGAGCGGGACGCCATGGTCACCGCCTGCCACGGCATCGGGATGCTGCTCCAGCAGGCCGAGAGCGGCGGCCTCCCCGTGCTGCCGGGCATCCAGCCCCGGGTGCTCGCCCCGCCGGAGCCTCCCGTGCCCGAGCCGGCCGAGGCGGCGGCCGCCATGGAGTTCGTCCAGCGGCTGCCCGGGGGGAGCTGCGCACTGGCCCTGGACGGGTCGATCACCTTCCTGAACGACGCCGCCGCGGACCTGCTGGGCATCCGGGCCGCGGACGTCCTGGGCACGCTCCCCTGGGTGTCACTGCCGTGGATGGACGACCCTGCCGCCGAGGACCACTACCGGGCCGCGGTCATCGGCCGCCAGCAGACGTCCTTCACCGCTCTCCGGCCGCCGGACCGTCTGCTGTCCTTCCACCTCTTCCCGAACGCCTCGGGCATCAGCGTCCGGATCACCCCCGCCGGCGAACCCGACCCGGGGACGTCCCAGGCGCCCCGGCTGTACACCGCGACGGCCGTGCCGAGCCGGGCGACCGCCCTCTACCATCTGATGCACCTGGCCGCCACGCTCACGGAGGCCGTCGGCACCCAGGACGTCATCGAGCTGGCGGGCGACCAGCTGATGCCCGCCTTCCGGATCCAGACCCTGATCCTCATGACCTCGGCGGAGGGCCGGCTGCGGATCGAGGGCCGGCGCGGCCTGCACCCCACGCTCATGGACCGCTTCGACGGCGCTGCGCTGAACGCGGACACCCCGGCGGCACACGTCCTGGTGACGGGCGTTCCCGGCTTCTACGCCGACTTTTCCGGGCTGGAGCGCGCCTACCCCGCCGCGGGCCTGCGCAGGGCCGTCGCCGCGAGCGCCTTCCTCCCCCTCATCGTCTCCGGGCGTCCCGTCGGTTCGCTGGTGCTCGCCTACGACCGGGACCACGTCTTCGAGCCGGAGGAACGCGCCCTGCTCACCTCGATCGCGGGACTGCTCGCCCAGGCCCTGGACCGTGCCCGCCTCTACGACACCAAGGACCGGCTCGCGCACAGCCTCCAGGCCCACCTCCTCCCCCACACCCTGCCGCGGGTCGAGGGCCTGGACGTCGCGGCCCGCTACCTCCCGGCCACCCGTGGCATGGGCATCGGCGGGGACTTCTACGACCTGATCCGCCTGGACGACAGCACGGCCGCGGTGACCATCGGTGACGTACAGGGGCACAACGTGAACGCCGCGGCGCTCATGGGGCAGGTCCGCACCGCCGTGCACGCCTCGGCGGGCGCGCCGCCCGACGAGGTCCTCGCCCGCACCAACCGGCTGCTGACCGACCTCGACCCGGACCTGTTCACCAGCTGCCTGTACGTCCATCTCGACCTCGCCGGGCACCGCGCCGTACTGGCCACGGCGGGCCATCCGCCACCCCTGGTGCGGCAGCCCGACGGGCAGACCGAGGTGCTCGGGCTGCCCCCCGGTCTGCTGCTCGGCATCGATCCCTCGTCGCGCTACCCGACGGCCGAGATCCCGCTGCTCCCGGGCGCGGCGCTCGCCCTCTACACCGACGGACTCGTGGAGGCGCCGGGTCTGGACTTCGACGACGCCGTCGCCGAACTGGCCGAGCACTTCGCCCTGGCGCTGGACCAGACCATGGACGAGGTCGCCGACACGCTCGTCCGGTACGCGAAGCGGTTCACGCCCGGTAGCGACGACATCGCGCTGCTCCTCGTCAACGCGCTGCGGACGGACGACTCAGAGCCGTGAAGCGCGGAATTGTCGCGCGTGAGTCACTAATTTGAGTTCTGAGCACGAAATCTTGCGCAGCAGCGTGGACTTCCTTGCGGGGATGCTCCTAGCCTGTGGGGCGTCCGCAGAGCCCCCACGAGCCGCAAGGACGACCACACGTGACCCCACCAGAAGGACGACGCCTGCTCAGGCGCTCCCTGTCCGCCTCCCTCTCCCTGGCACTCGTCGCCGCCGGTACCGCCGCGGTGGTCGTGCTGGCCGGGGCGCCGCCCGCCCAGGCCGCCGCCGTGCCCGCACCGTCGCCCGTCGGGATACCGGGCCGGGGCGCCACCGTCCCGTTCGTCGAACAGGAGGCCGAGTACGCCGCCACCAACGGCACGCTCATCGGGCCGGACCGGCTGTACGGCTCGCTGCCGTCGGAGGCGTCGGGCCGGCAGGCCGTCACCCTCGACGCGGCGGGTGAGTACGTGGAGTTCACCCTCACCGCTCCGGCGAACGCGATGACCTTCCGCTACTCACTGCCGGACAACTCCGCCGGGACGGGCCGGGACGCCTCGATCGACGTACGGGTGAACGGCTCCTCGCTCAAGAGCGTGCCGGTGACCTCGAAGTACGGCTGGTACTACGGGGGTTATCCCTTCAACAACAACCCGGGCGACACCGACCCGCACCACTTCTACGACGAGACCCGGACGATGCTCGGGTCGACTCTGGCCGCCGGTACGAAGGTCCGGCTCCAGGTGACGTCCACCGCCGCCTCCCCGTCGTTCACGATCGACCTGGCGGACTTCGAGCGGGTCGGCGCGCCGGTCGGCAAGCCCTCCGGGGCCTTGGACGTGGTGGGTGACTTCGGTGCCGACCCGACGGGTGCCGCCGACTCCACCGCGAAGATCCAGGCGGCGGTCGACGCGGGCCGCGCCCAGGGCAAGGAGGTGTACATCCCGCAGGGCACCTTCCGGGTCACCGACCACGTCGTCGTCGACAAGGTGACCCTGCGAGGCGCGGGCCCCTGGTACAGCGTGCTGACGGGCCGCCACGCCACGGACCGGAGCAAGGCGGTCGGGGTCTACGGGAAGTACGCCGCGCAGGGCGGCAGCAGCGGTGTCGTCCTCAAGGACTTCGCCATCATCGGCGACATCCGTGAGCGCGTGGACAACGACCAGGTCAACGCCATCGGCGGGGCGATGTCCGACTCGGTCGTCGACAACGTCTGGATGCAGCACACCAAGTGCGGCGCCTGGATGGACGGCCCGATGGACAACTTCACCATCAGGAACAGCCGCATCCTGGACCAGACCGCCGACGGCGTGAACTTCCACTACGGCGTCACGAACTCCACGGTCACCAACACCTTCGTCCGCAACACCGGGGACGACGGCCTGGCCATGTGGGCCGAGAACATCCCGAACGTGAAGAACAAGTTCACGTTCAACACGGTGATCCTGCCGATCCTCGCCAACAACATCGTCACGTACGGCGGCAAGGACATCACGATCTCCGACAACGTCATGTCGGACACGATCACCAACGGCGGCGGCCTGCACATCGCGAACCGCTATCCGGGGGTCGACTCCGGCCGGGGCACGGCTGTCTCGGGCACACACACGGCCGCCCGCAACACCCTGATCCGGACAGGTAACAACGACTACAACTGGCAGTTCGGCGTCGGCGCGATCTGGTTCAGCGGACTCAACGAACCGATCAGCGACGCCACGATCAACATCACCGACAGCGAGATCCTGGACAGCTCCTACGCGGCGATCCACCTCATCGAGGGCGCCACGAACGGGTTGCGCTTCGACAACATCGAGATCGACGGTGCGGGCACGTACGCCCTGCAGATCCAGGCCCCGGGCTCGGCCTCGTTCAGCGGGGTGAGGGCCACGAACATCGCGCAGTCCAACCCGATCCACAACTGCGTGGGCAGCGGCTTCCGGATCACCCGGGGTGCCGGAAACTCCGGCTGGTACGCCGACCCGCCCGTCTGCACCGGCACCTGGCCCGCCCCGGTGTGGACCAACGGCGGGGTGCCGGGCGGCCCGACGGATCCCACGGACCCGACCGACCCTCCGGACCCGACCGATCCGCCCGAGGAGACGGGCAACCTCGCACAGGGCCGTACGGTCACCGAGACCAGCCACGCCGATGTGTACGGCGCCGGCAACGCGGTGGACGGCAACGCGAACAGCTACTGGGAGAGCCGGAACAACGCCTTCCCGCAGTCCGTCACCGTGGACCTGGGCGCCGCGAAGGCAGTCAAACGTCTGGTGCTGAAGCTTCCCCCGGCCGCCGCCTGGGCCACCCGTACGCAGACCGTCACCGTCTCGGGCAGCACCGACAACTCCACGTACAACTCCCTGAAGGCGTCCACGGGTTACACCTTCGACCCGTCGAGCGGCAACACCGCCACCCTCACCCTCCCGGGGACACCGGTCCGCCATGTGCGGCTGACGTTCACCGGGAACACCGGATGGCCGGCGGCACAGCTGTCCGAGCTGGAGGCCTACACCGGCTGACCGGACACACGGACGGGCCCGGCCTCGGTGGCCGGGCCCGTCCTGGTGTGCGGCGGGGTCAGGACTTCGGTGTGAAGGTCTCCGCCGCCGCGGCCACCTCGGCCGGGCGGACCACCTTGAGGCCGCCGGGGGTCTTGGCGTCCGGCTTCATGACGACGGTCTCCTTGGTGGAGGGGGCCGCCGGGTCGGTGAAGTCGTGCGAGATCCCGAAGTCGCTGCCGAATCCCTTGATGGACAGCAGGGCCTTGCCGACGCCCGCACGGGTGAGGTCCTTGGACTCGCAGGCCTTCTTCAGCGCCTCGCCGAAGACGGAGGCCGCGTTGTATCCGGCGATGACCCCGTTGTCGAGGCCGTCCTTCGGGTACTGGGCCGCGTACGCCTTGGAGAGCTTGGCCGGACCCTCGGCCGGGTCCCCGATGGGCAGGGTGGAGGCGCCGATGTAGTAGTCCTTCTGCAGTGCCGCGCCCGCCTGGGTCGCGAGGAGCTGCGGGGCGTAGGCCGAGTTGTTGCCCACGACGGGGACGTCGAAGCCGGTGGCGGCGGCGACGCCGACCAGGGAGGCCGCCTGACGCGGTCCGGCACTGATGACGATCGCCTTGACGCCGGCCTGCTTGAGCGCGGACACCTGGGCGGTCATGTCGTTGTCGGTCGGCTTGATCTTCTGCTCGACCACGGTGAGGCCCGCCTCCTTCGCCACGTGCTTGGAGCCGGCCAGGGCGTTCTCGCCGTAGTCGCCCTCGAAGTAGACGTGACCGATCTTGTCGCCCTTGGCGATGCGCTTCTCGGCCAGGAGGAAGTCGATCAGGTTGATCGTCTCGACGTCGTACGTGGCGCCGATGACCCGGACGTACTCGGAGCCCAGGAGGCTCGCGGACCAGGCCTGCGGCAGGACGATCCCCTTGTCCTGGCCGTCGACGCGCTGTTCGACGGCGGCGACGAACGGGGAGCCGATGAACTGGGCGAATCCCAGCACGTCCGGTTCCAGCTCGGTGTAGGCGGCGATGGCCTTCTGCGGGTCGTAGCCGTGGTCGCGGACCGTCAGCTCGATCTGCCGGTCGCAGATGCCGCCCGCGGCGTTGGTCTCCTTCACCCACAGCTGCTGGGCCTGGGTGACGCTCTTGCCCAGCGAGGCGTACACACCGGTCATGTCGGTGAGGGCACCGAGGGTGATCTTGGAGTCGGTGACCCCCTCACCGGTCTTCATGCCGGTCTTGTCCGTACCGGCACCGTCGTCCGTGGTGGCCTTCCCGCTGCACCCGACGAGGGTGAGGGTGAGGGCCGCGAGGACCGCTCCGTAGACACGCAGTTTCATTTCTTCTCCCCTGGATTCTTCAGACGCGTAAGGCCGCCGGGCAGGAACAGGACCACCGCGACCACCGCGGCGCCGTACAGATAGCGGGACGCCTCGCCCGGTGTCAGCCCGCCCGTTCCGGGGGCCGACACGAGGGGCAGGGAGTCGCTGTAGTGGGTGAGCACCTGCGGGAGCAGGGTGACGAACGCGGCGCCGATCACGGCTCCGGCGACGCTGCCGAGCCCGCCGATGACGATCATGGCGAGGTATTCGAGGGACAGGACCATGCCGAAGTACTCGGGCACGGTCCGCTGGAAGACCAGTGCGAGAAGGACGCCGGCGAGGCCCGCGTACATGGACGACAGGACGAACACCCCGGCCCGGTACTTCGCCACCGGTACGCCCATCACCCCGGCCGCGATGCGGTGGTCCCGGACGGCGTTGAGCGCCCGGCCGGGCCTGCCGCGCAGCACCCCGCGGGCGAAGACCGCGCTGAAGGCGAGGGCGGCCAGCGCCACGTACCAGAGCTTCTCCGAAGCCTGGAAGGGCACCGCGGCGACGATCACCTCGGTGTCGTCGAAGGTGAATCCGAACAGCGAGAGCGGGGGCACGGCACGGCCGTTGAAGCCGCCGGTGAGCGAGCCCGCGTTGAACAGCACATGCTGTCCGATGAAGATCAGCGCGAGCGTGGCGATACCGAGGTACGCGCCGCGCAGCCGGCCCGCGATGGGGCTGAACAGTCCGCCCGCCGCGCCCGCCAGCAGGACGGCGAGGATCGCCGCGAGCCAGGTGGGGAGGCCGAGGCCGCTCAGTTCGTGGCCGTTCTCGGTGCTGCTCTCCCCCGCCAGGATGCAGTAGCCGTAGGCACCGACGGCGAGGAAGAAGGCGTGGCCCATGGAGAGCTGGCCGGTGCTTCCGGTGAGCAGGTTGATCCCGATCGCCCCGATCGCGGCGGCCATCGCGAAGAGTCCGGCCTGGAGCCAGAAGCGGTCCAGGTAGAACGGGAGGAGGAGCAGCAGGACGGAACCGGCGAGCCAGAGGTAGGTGCGGACGCTCCGCAGCGGTCCGGTGAGCGAACGCCCGGCGGCCGGGGCCGCCTTCGGTCCGGCGGCCGGTCCCACGGACGGTTCCCGCGCGGTGTCGGGCATGGCGTCAGACACGGGCGAGCTCCTTCGTGCCGAAGAGTCCCGCGGGCCGGATGAGCAGGACGGCCACCATCACGAGGTAGGGCGCGAGATCTCCGATGCCGCGTCCGAGGAAGGAGAGGTCGCTCTGGTATCCGGTGGCGAGTGACTCGGTGACCCCGACGACGAGTCCCCCGACCAGTGCTCCCGTCGTCGAGTCGAGTCCGCCGAGGATCGCGGCCGGGAAGGCCTTGAGCGCGGCGAAGGATGTGGCCCGTTCGAGGCCCGGGGTCGGGAAGACGGTGAGGAAGAGCGCGGCGACGGCGGCGAGTGCCCCGGCGACCGCCCAGGCCGAGAGCGAGACCCGGCCGAGCCGGATGCCCATGAGGGCGGCGGTCTGCGGGTTCTCCGCCGCGGCCCGCATCGACACACCCCAGGAGGTGTAGCGGAACGCGAGCAGGAACACGGTGATGAGGAGTGCCGCCGCGACGAACGCGGCGATGCGGGTCTCGGCCAGGGTGACCCCGCCGACGGTGACGACGTCGTCGCCCCAGGGGTCGCCGAGCGAGAGGACCTCGGTGCCCATCCGCCGGACGAGTTCCGTCGTGATGACGATGTCGACGCCGATGGTGACGATGGCCAGGACACTGTGGTCGCTGCCCCGGTAGCGGCGCATCACGAGGAATTCGACGGCGGAGCCGACGACCGCGGCGCCCGCGATCCCGACGCCGAGGGCCGGCCAGAAGCCGATGTCGTCGTGGAGCACGGCGGTGACGTAGCCGCCCGCGAGCAGCAGGGAGGCGTGGGCGAAGTTGACGACCTCGGTGGCCTTGAAGATGACGACGAAGCCGAGCGCGATCAGTGCGTAGACCGAGCCGATGGAGAGTCCGCCGAGGAGGAGTTCGATGAAGGTGGTCATTCCTGTGTCCCCAAGTAGGCCTGGACGACGGCCGGATCGTTCTGGACCTCGGCGGGGGTGCCGCCCGCGATCCTGCGTCCGAAGTCGAGTACGGTCACCGCGTCGGCGAGCCGCATCACCACACCCATGTCGTGTTCGACCAGCACGATGGAGATGCCGAGGCTGTCGCGTACGTCCGCGACGACGGCCGCGACGCGGCGCCGCTCCTCGGCCGTCATGCCGGCGATGGGTTCGTCGAGCAGCAGCACCCGCGGCTCCATGCAGAGCGCGCGGCCGAGCTCCACGAGCTTCTGCTTCCCGTACGGGAGGATCCCGGCGGGCAGCTCCAACTCCTTCTCCAGGCCGATGAACTCGGCGATCTCCCGGACCCGTTCCCGGTGCAGCCGCGCCTCGCGTGCCGCCGAGGGCAGCCGCAGTCCGCTGGCGAGGAAGCCCGCGCGGGTGAGACGGTGCCGGCCGAGCAGGAGGCTGTCGGCGACCGTGGCGTGCGGGGGCAGTGCCAGGTTCTGGAACGTGCGCGCGATGCCGAGGCCGGCGATCTTGTGCGGGGCGAGCCGGGTGAGGTCGGTGGAGCCGAGGTGCACCGTGCCGGAGGTGGCGCGGTAGACGCCGGAGAGCACGTTGAACGTGGTGGACTTGCCGGCGCCGTTGGGCCCGATGACGGCGTGCACACTGCCGGGTTCGACGGTGAACGAGACCGCGTCGAGGGCGGTCAGCCCGGCGAAGCGTACGGTCACGTCGCGCACGGCGAGGGCGGCCGGGGCGGTGACGGAGGCCGTGGTGGCCGAAGCGGCGGTCATGCGGACCACCTGCTCAGCGTGCGCGAGGGTCCGGCGACGGCCTGCGTGGCGTCCTCGGCGGCCGTCTCGTCGACGACGCCGAGGTAGCGGCGGCGCACCTCGTCGGAGGCGGCGAGTTCGTCGGCGGGGCCTTCGAGGGCGACCTCGCCGACGTCCAGGACGTACGCGGTGGAGGCGAGGCGCAGCGCGATGGCCGCGTTCTGCTCGACGAGCATGACGGAGGTCCCCGTCGCGTTGATCTCCTGGATCGTCTCGGCGATCCTGGCCGCCATCAGCGGTGCGAGTCCGAGGGACGGCTCGTCGAGCAGGAGCAGGCGGGGCCCGGCCATCAGGGCCCGTCCCATCGCCAGCATCTGCTGCTCCCCGCCGGACAGCAGTCCGGCCCGCTGGTGCGAGCGCTGGGCGAGTACCGGGAACAGTTCGTGGACCCGGTCGAGCGCGGCGGTGGTCGCCTTGCGTCCGCCACGGGCGCCGAGCGCGCCCGCCCGGAGGTTGTCGGCCACCGTCATCCGGGCGAACACCTGCCGGCCCTCCGGTACCTGGATCACTCCCGCCGCCACCACCTGGGCGGGGCGCAGGCCGTCCAGGGGCTGTCCGTCGAACCGGATGGTGCCCGTGCCCGTGCCGCGGTGGAAGCCGAGGGTCCGCGACACGGCCCGCAGCAGCGTGGTCTTCCCGGCGCCGTTGCCGCCGAGTACTGCGGTGATCGCGCCGGGCGGCACGTCGACGGAGACGTCGCGCAGTGCCCGTACCGGGCCGTAGCCCACGGACAGTTCGCGGATCTCGAGCGTTGCCATGCGTCCTCCTCCTTCCGACTGGTCGTTGTGGTGCCACAGACCAGCAGGGGGGCGCACCGCGCGTCCACGGTCCGTCGCGCACTCGCTGCGGGTGACCAGTGTGTGAACGGCCCCGTTGTGCACGCGCACAGAGGGAGGTGATCCGCTGTCGTCCCCGTGGGGGCGGGTGGCATCGTCACCAGCCATGAACGGCCCGGGTGCGGAAGGGAGCGAACGTATGCAGCGGCGCAGTGACGAGCGGGGCGAGGTGCTGCTCGACGCCCTGCTGGACGGCCGGTCCGCACCGGGTCTCGCCGCGCGCGCCGCGGCGGTTCTCGGCGTTCCGGAACAGGGCCGCTACGCGGTGGCGGTGGTGCGGGTCAGGCCGGCGGGGCAGCTCGTGGACGCGGACGGCCTGCGGTTCTTCCGGCGGGCGCGGGCGGACGGCGAGCTCGTCGTCGTCGCCCTGGGTGACCGCGATCCGGCCGGGCTCGCCCCGCTGCTGGCGCGGTGGTGCCCGGGTCCGGGCGGGATCGGCCCGGTGGCGGAGGGCCTGGCGGGGCTCGGGACGGCGCGTCGGCTGGCCGAGGTGGCGCTGCTGACCTGTGTACCGGGCGAGGAGGGGATCGTTCGGCTGGAGGAGCGGCTGCCCGCGGCGCTGGTGGTGAGCCAGCCGGAGCTCTCGGCGCGGCTGGTCGCGGACGTCTTCGGTCCGCTGCTGGACCTGGATCCGGCGGACCGGGCGCTGCTGGTGCGTACGCTGGACGCGTGGCTGGAGTGCGGGGGGTCCGCGGGTCGGGCGGCGGGGCGGCTGTACTGCCATCGCAACACCGTGCTCAACCGGCTGCGGCGGCTGGAGCAGTTGACGTCGCGGTCGCTTTCACGGCCGCGCGAACTGATCGAGATGATGCTGGCGCTGGACGCGTTCCGGCTGTCGGTGTCCCCGCCGTGAGGCGGTGTCCCCGCCGGCAGGGTGAAGGGGCGTGGAGGGGCGGGGTGTCCCGCCCCTCCACGGGTGCCTCGGGTCAGACCAGGAAGTCGCGGGCGATCGACTCGGCCGCACGCTCCAGCAGGGGCCCGGCCTGGGCCATGCAGACCGCCGGATCGGGTTCCAGCGCCGTCAGGGCGTAGGCCCGACGGATCCCGGCCCCCTCCAGTGCCTCGGGCGGCAGGGCGAGGCGTCCGCAGACGGCGACGACCTCCACCCCGGCGGCCCGGGCCGCCGCGGCGACGCCCGCCGGTGCCTTGCCGTGCAGGGTCTGCTCGTCGAGCGACCCCTCACCGGTCACGACGAGGGTGGCGCGGGCGAGCGCCGGGGCGAAGCCCAGGACGTCGAGCATGACCTCGATGCCGGGCCGGAAGCGTGCTCCCAGGGCGACGAGCGCGCCGTAGCCGATGCCTCCGGCGGCGCCCGCGCCGGGAAGCGCGGCGTGCTCGGGTCCGAGTACCGAGGCGTAGTGGGCGAGCGCCGCGTCGAGGACCGCGATGTCGTCCTCGGTGGCGCCCTTCTGCCGCCCGTACACCTCGGGGGCGCCCTTCGGGCCGGTCAGCGGGTTGTCCACGTCGCTGGCCAGGATCAGGTCGACGTCCGCCAGCCTGGGGTCGAGCCCCGACAGGTCGGCCTCGGCCAGGTCGGCGAGTCCACCGCCGCCCGGTCCGACGGGCTTGCCGTCCGCGTCCAGGAAGCGGGCCCCCAGCGCGGCGAGCATGCCCGCGCCGCCGTCCGTCGTGGCACTGCCGCCGACGCCGAACACGATCGTCCGGGCGCCCGCGTCGAGCGCGGCCAGCAGCAGCTCGCCCGAGCCGTACGTGGTCGCCGTGAGCGGGGCGAACTCCCCGGCGGGGAGGTGCTGGAGGCCCGAGGCCTCCGCCATCTCCACCACGGCCGTGGTGCCGCGCACCGCGTACGCGGCATCGACGGGCGTTCCCAGCGGCCCGGTCACCCGTGCCTCACGGCGCTCGAATCCGGCGGCCACCGCCGCCGCTACCGTGCCGTCGCCGCCGTCCGCGACGGGCAGGGTCTCGACCCGTACCCCGGGGACGACGCGCCGCAGTCCGGCCGTCACCCGCTCCGCGACCTGCACGGCCGTGAGCGAGCCCTTGAACTTGTCCGCCGCGACGAGCACGCGGGCGGTCTCCATCACTGCTCCGTCCGTCACCTTGCATCCTTTGCTTTCGAACAGGCAGTCGCGCCGCCCCGACCCTATCCGGACCGCCCCCGGTCTGCCCATGGCTGTCCACGCGTCGGCCGCGGGTCGGCCGGGCCCCGGCCGGTGCCTCTACGCTGCCCTGGTGACCACCACTGACTACGCCACGTACATCGCAGGACTGCCCCGGGTACTGGCCGCGGCTGCCTCGCTCTTCCGGGACGAGCACGGCCGGCTCCTGCTCGTCGAGCCGAACTACCGGGAGGGCTGGGCCCTGCCCGGCGGCACGGTCGAGTCGGACGGGGGTGAGAGCCCCCGGCAGGCCGCGCGCCGGGAGACGGCGGAGGAGATCGGGCTGGACCTGGAACCGGGCCGGCTGCTCGCGGTCGACTGGGCCCGCGGTACGGGACGGCCGCCGATCGCGGCGTACCTGTACGACGGCGGGGTGCTGTCGGCCGAGCAGTTCGAGGCGATCCGGCTCCAGGAGGAGGAACTCCTGTCCTGGCGGCTGGTGGACCGCGCGCACCTCGGCGGATTCCTGCCGGCACGACTCGGACGACGTGTCCTGGCGGCTCTGCGGGTGCTGGACTCGGGGGCGGGTACGGCCGAGCTGGAGGACGGTGAACCGCCCGTCCGCTAGGGCGGGTCGGCGTTCACACGCCATTGGTCCCTCGTGCACCCGGGCCGGGCATCATCCCGACTCCGCTACAGGGGAGGGACCATGCCCGGGCTCGACGGACTCGACGGAACGCACGGCACGAGCAGGCCGCACGGAACACCCGGCCCCACGAGGCGCGCCCGCCGCCTGTGGAGGACGGCGGTGGCCGCGCTGGCCTGCACGGCCGTGATCGGCGCGGCCGGTGGCGCGGCGGCCACCGCTCCGGCGTCCGTGACCGTACGGGCCACCGCGCCGGTCACCGTTCCCCGCCCCCTTCCGGCCTCGGTGGACGGTGGTGCCTGGCAGTCCGGCCATGTCCAGGGCATGGCCCTCGACAGCCGCCGCGGCTTCCTGTACTTCTCCTTCACTAACCTGCTGGTGAAGACCGATCTGAAGGGCCGTCCGGTCGGCTCGGTCACCGGTTTCACGGGGCATCTGGGCGACCTCGACTTCAACGGGAAGGACGGCAGGGTCTACGGCTCGCTGGAGTACAAGGCCGCCAAGTCGTTCTACATAGCGATCTTCGACGGTGACCGCATCACCCGGACGGGCATGGACGCGCAGTCGACCGGTGTCGTGTCGACGGTGTATCTCGACAAGGTCGTGAAGGACTTCACGGCCGACATGAACGGCGACGGGGTCTTCGACGGCGACACCGCCGCGACACCCGACCACCGGTACGGCTGCAGCGGCATCGACGGGGTCGCGTTCGGGCCGGAGTTCGGCAGTGAGCACGGCGAGCAGCGGCTGACGGTCGCCTACGGTGTGTACGCCGGAACCGGCCGCACGGACAACGACCACCAGGTGCTGCTCCAGTACGACGTCACGCGGTGGAAGAGGTACGAGCGCCCGCTGACCGAGGCGGCCCCGCACACCAGTGGCCCGGCACGGGTCGGCGGCACGTACTTCGCGTACACCGGGAACACCAGGTACGGCGTGCAGAACCTGGAGTACGACGCCTACCGCGGCACCTGGCTGATGGCCGCCTACAAGGGCACCAAGCCGGACTTCCCCAACTACACGCTCTTCGCGGTGGACGGTGCCGCGAAGCCGGTCCGGGGCGTCGTCCGCGGGCAGCGCGAGCCCGAGCGCGGGCTGCTGCTGCCGCTGCTCCGCGAGGGGCTGCACGACGCGGCGACCGGTGTGTACGGCTGGCCCGCGACGGTTCGGTACGGCCAGTACGGGCTCGTCTCGCTCGACGACGGCCGCTACTACGTGGCGCGGAACGGCACGGCCACGGACGGCGGAGTCACCCGGCAGACGGCCCGCGCCGAGCTGAACACGTGGACGGGGCGGGCTCCTTCGCCGTTCGCTCCGGTGACCGGGGTCCGGGCGGGCTGACCCCCGGCATCGCCCGAAACGTGATCGCGGACGGCATGTGCTCCCGCGTACGCTCCGCCCCTGACTCCCGTCGCGATCCTCAGAGGCGCCGGTGTCCCCACGGACTCCCGCGCTGCCGGCCCGGCCGGCCCCGTCCGTGGAGCGCTGACCGGAGCCGCTCCCCAGCGTCCCGGCCGTTCTCCCCGGCCTTCGGGCTGTCCCGCTATCCCTTCAGACCGCCCTGGATCCGGCGCGACGGCTTGAACGTGTACAGGTCCAGGATCTCGGGCACATCGGCGAGGCCGGGTCCGCCCTGTGCCGCCCAGGTGGCTATGTCCGCGACGGCCTGCGGATCGTTGACCAGCCCGAGCCAGACGGGACGGCCGCCCGCGCCACGGCCCTCGGCGGAGGGTTGTACGACCATGACGTTGCCGTGCTCGCACGCGTCCAGACACTCCACGGCGCGCACGGTGGCGACCCCGTCGAGGGACTGCCTCAGCTGCGCCAGCTGCCCGGCGTGGTCCACGCCGGGGATCTTCGGGGTGCCGCAGCAGCAGCCCCGGCAGACGCTGACGGTGGGCCGGGACGGTCCCGGCTCCACGGCGGCCTTGCGGGTGCGGCGGCTCATGCGGGAACACTCCCGTCGGTGGCACGGATGATCACCGTACGACTGTACCGAGCGGCTCCCCCGCGGGCCGGGGCGGCCGGGTGGGGTAGTGTTGACGGCTGCGAAGGGGAGTAGCCCCGAAAACCGGTCGTCGACACACTGGAGCCCTCGGGTTCCCGGTGGCCGGGCCCGTGGATCCTGGACGGGTGGGCGAGACCTTCGGTCAGGTATGACACGTCCGCGCCCTGCGGGCGGTGCCGTCATGCCGGGCCGAGTGGTCCTCCGAAAAGCCCGAACGGCACTTCGCGGATGACCCGGGGCCCGGTTCTCACAGAAAGCCACCCGGAATGCATCTCGACCCACTGGCGATCCTCACCGCCTTCGGGCTGATCTTCCTCGCGGAGCTCCCCGACAAGACGATGTTCGCCTCGTTGGCCATGGGCACGCGCATGCGCCCCCTGTACGTCTGGTTCGGTACGTCGTCCGCCTTCGTGGTGCACGTCGCCATCGCGGTCGGGGCGGGTGGCCTCATCGGTCTGCTGCCCGACTGGACCGTCAAGCTGGTCTCGGCCCTCCTCTTCGCCTTCGGCGCGTTCATGCTGCTGCGCGCCGGCGGTGGCGAAGAGGAGGACGGGGACGAGATCAAGACCGTGACCGGTTTCTGGCCGGTCTACTCGACCGCCTTCATGGCCGTCTTCATCAGCGAGTGGGGCGACCTCACCCAGATCACGACCGCGAACCTCGCCGCGAGCAACGGCGCGTGGTCCACGGCCATCGGAGCGGCCGTCGCCCTCGTGTCCGTGTCCGCGCTCGCGCTGCTGGCCGGGCGGTTCATCGCCAAGCGGGTCCCGCTGAAGACCGTGCAGCGCATCGGCGGGCTGTGCATGCTCGGGCTCGCGATCTGGTCGGCCGTCGAGATCTTCACCGGCTGAGCACCGGCCGCCGCCGCGGCGGCGGCGCGACCGGCCCGCCGTACCGGCCCTCAGAACAGGGCCGGTACGGCGCTGTCCGCCCCCCGCTCGAAGTCGAGCAGCCGCCGCTTGCGTTCCAGGCCGCCGCCGTATCCCGTGAGGCTCCCCGAGGCTCCGACGACGCGGTGGCACGGGACGATGATCCCGACCGGGTTCTTGCCGTTGGCGAGGCCCACCGCACGGGAGGCGCCGGGCTTGCCGAGCTGTTCGGCCAGCTCGCCGTACGAACGGGTCTCGCCGTACGGGATCCGCTCCAGCTCCGCCCAGACGCTGCGCTGGAAGGGTGTGCCGTGCAGGTTCATCGGCAGGTCGAATTCCGTCAGCTCGCCCGCGAAGTAGGCCTCCAGCTGCCGGACCGTCTCACCGAAGGGCCGCGGGTCCGGTTCCCCGAAGGTCTCCTCCGGCGGGCGGTGCCGTTGCTCGGTCATGTACAGGCCTGCCAGGACACCGTCGGTGGCGACCAGCGTGAGGTCTCCGTAAGGGCTGTCGACGACCGTGTGCTGTCTGGTCGTCGCAGGTGTGGCTGTCATGGATCGTCCTCGGGTGTCAGGCGGGCAGGTGGTTGATGGGGTGGTCGTCGACGGTCCAGAGGTACTGCACGGCGTACGCGCGCCAGGGGCGCCAGTGCGCGGCGCGTGCGGTGAGTGCCGCGGGGGTCGCCGGGAGGCCGAGCTTCTCGGCCGCCCTGCGGATGCCCAGGTCGGTGGGGAGGAAGGCGTCCGGGTCGCCGAGGGCGCGCATGGCGATCACCTCGACCGTCCAGGGGCCGAATCCCGGCAGTGCGGTCAGCTGGGCGCGGGCCTGTTCCCAGTCCGTGCCCTCGCCCAGGCGGAGGGATCCGTCGGCGAGCGCGGCGACCAGGGTGGTGAGCGTGGTGCGGCGGCTGCGCGGCAGGGCGAGTGCCTCCGGATCGAGCCCGGCCAGCGCCTCCGGTGTCGGGAACAGGTGGGTCAGGCCGCCCTCGGGGTCCTCGACCGGTACCCCGTGGGCGGTGACCAGACGCGCGGCGTGGGTACGGGCGGCGGCCGTGGAGACCTGCTGACCGAGCACGGCGCGTACGGCGAACTCCGCCGCGTCCACCGTGCGCGGCACCCGGCGCCCGGGGGCCCGGTCGACCAGCGGCGCGAGCAGCGGGTCGGAGCGCAGCTGCTCGTCGACGGCGACGGGGTCGGCGTCCAGGTCGAAGAGTCTGCGGCAGCGGCTGATGGCCTGGGTCAGATCGCGCGGATCGGTGAGGGAGAGCCGGCAGGCGATGTGGTCGGACCTCGGTGAGAGCGCCACGATGCCGTGTCCGTGCGGCAGCCGGAGCGTGCGGCGGTAGGCGCCGTCGCGCCACTCCTCGACCCCGGGGACGGCCGTCGCGGCCAGGTGCCCGAAGAGGTTGCTGGGGTTGAGCGGGGCACGGTAGGGCAGCCGCAGGGTGATGACGCCGGCCGCCTCTGCCGCGCCCGCCCCGCGTGCCGCGCGGGCGCGCAGCTCTCCCGGCGCCAGGGCGAAGACCTCGCGGACGGTGTCGTTGAACGTGCGGATGGAGGCGAATCCGGCCGCGAACGCCACTTCCGCCATCGGAAGCGCGGTCGTCTCGATGAGGACGCGGGCCGTCTGGGCCCGCTGGGACCGCGCCAGGGCGAGCGGCCCGGCGCCGACTTCGGCGAGGAGTTGGCGCTCGATCTGCCGGGCGGAGTAGCCGAGCCGCGCGGCGAGACCCGGTACACCCTCGCGGTCGACGACCCCGTCCTGGATGAGGCGCATCGCACGGGCGACGGAGTCGGCGCGGGCGTTCCACTCCGGGGAGCCGGGGCTGGTGTCCGGCCGGCACCGCTTGCAGGCTCGGAATCCGGCCTGCTGGCACGCGGCCGCGCTGGGGTAGAAGCTCATGTTGCGCACCTTGGGCGGCACCACCGGGCAGCTGGGCCGGCAGTAGATCCGGGTGGTCAGGACCGCGGTGAAGAACCAGCCGTCGAAGCGGGCGTCCTTCGACTGTACGGCCCGTACGCAACGCTCGGTGTCGGTGTGCATGCCTCCAGGATCAGGCACCCGGAACGGGAGGGCTGGCGGAAATCCGACATCAGCCCCGCGCGGGAATCCGACATCATCCGTTCGAGCGAATACGGCACCGGCGCCGCCACCACTGCCGGCGGGCCTGCTAGGGGGCGGCTACGGGAGGTGCCCCTGCCGCCGGGCCGCCTCCCGTACCGCCCGTGCGGGCCCTCACCCGGCCCGCAGCCGCTTCCACACCGCCCTCGCCGCGTGGTGGCCGGACATGCCGTGCACTCCGGGGCCGGGCGGGGTGGCCGAGGAGCAGAGGAAGACCGCCGGGTGGGCGGTGGCGTACGGCACGCGGGCGAGCTTGGGGCGGAGCACCGTCTGCAGTCCGGCGAACGCTCCCGTCGCGATGTCACCGCCGACGTAGTTGGCGTTGCGCGCGGCGAGTTGGGGCGGTCCGGCGATCGCGCGGGCCAGGACGAGATCGCGGAAGCCGGGCGCGAACCGCTCGATCTGCCGCTCGATGACCTCCGTCGCGTCCCCTTCCCAGCCCGCCGGGACGTGTCCGTAGACCCAGAAGACGTGGCGGCCCTCGGGGGCCCGGGACGGGTCGACGAGGCTCGGCTGTGCGGTGATCAGGAAGGGGACGCTCGGGTCGTCGCCCTCCACGGCGGCGCGCAGGGCGGTGTCGATCTCCCCGGCCGTGGGCCCGACATGGACCGTGCCGGCCCGCCGGGCCTCTTCCGCGGTCCACGGGACGGGGCCCGACAGCGCGTAGTCGATCTTGAAGCAGGAGGCGCCGTAGCGGTAGCGGCCGTAGGCGCTGCCGAGTCCGGCGATACGGGCCATCGCGGTGGGCGAGGTGTCGAAGACGTAGGCGCGGGCGGGCGGGAGTTCGTCGAGGCGCTTGACCTCCACGCCCGTCCGGATCGTGCCGCCCTGTTCGCGCAGGTACGAGGCGAGGGCGTCGGAGATGGCCTGCGAGCCACCGCGCGGCACCGGCCAGCCCTTCGCGTGTGCGGCGAGCGCGAACAGCAGGGCGATCCCGCTCGTCGCGATTCCGCTGGTGGGCGCGATGGCGTGGGCGGCGAGCCCCGCGATCAGTCCGCGCGCCCTGGCCCCCCGGAAGCGGCGGGAGAGGAGGGTGGCGGGTGGCAGCGCGTCGAGGCCGAAGCGGACCCATCGGTACGGGTCGCGGGGCAGCCCGTCCCACGGGGTGCGCAGGAAGTCCGCGGCGAGGGTGTCCCAGTGGCCGGTGTAGGGCTCGACCATCCTGCGGTACGCGCCCGCGTCCTGCGGGCCGAGCGACATGGCGCTCTCCCCCACGGACCGGGTGAGCACGGCGGCGGAACCGTCCGGGAAGGGGTGGGCGAGCGCCAGCTCGGGCTGCAGCCATTGCAGGCCGTGCCGGGCCAGCGGCATCGCGTCGAAGGCGGGCGAGCCGATGCCCAGCGGGTGGACGGCGGAACACGGGTCGTGGCGGAAGCCGGGGAGGGTGAGCTCCTCGGTGCGCGCGCCGCCTCCGACGGTCCCGTGGGCCTCGAAGACCTCGACGGCGAGGCCCCGGCGGGCCAGTTCGACCGCGGCCGTCAGCCCGTTGGGGCCCGCCCCCACGATTACGGCGTCCAGCATCGATGGCACCTTCGGACTCCTTCGTCAGCCGATGGCCAGGGCCCCCAGGATATTCGGGCGCACCGACAACCGGCCCGCGGGTAGCCTTCCGCTCGATGAACACCGCGTGCGCACCCTCTTCCGCCGTCGCCGCCATGGCCTCCCGGCTCACCGCCGTGTCCGGTGTCCGGGCCGTCGTCCTGGGCGGCAGCCGGGCCCGTGGCACCCACCGGCCCGACTCCGACTGGGACCTGGGCGTCTACTACCGCGGCACACCCGACCTCGCCGCGATGGCCGCTCTGGGCTCGGAGATCCAGGGTTCACCGCTGGAGGTCGCGGGGCCGGGCGGCTGGGGGCCGTGGGTCGACGGCGGTGCGTGGCTGACGGTGGACGGTGTCGCCGTCGACTGGATCCTGCGCGATCTGGACCGGGTGGAGTCGGTGTGGTCCGACTGCCGGGAGGGCCGCTTCGAGGTGGGCGTCCAGCCCGGGCACCCGCTGGGGTTCTGGTCCCCCTGCTATGTCGGCGAGGTCGCCCTCGGCCGCGTGCTGGAGGACCCCCACGGCGAGTTGACGCCCCTCCAGGAAGCGGTGCGGACCTATCCCGAGCCGCTGCGCGAGGCTCTGGCCGAGGCGGCGTGGGAGGCGGAGTTCTCCGTGGCCGGCGCCCGTAAGTCGGCGCCGACGGGTGACACGCTCCATGTCGCCCTGTGCCTGTCGAAGGCGTTCGGGATCCTCGCCCAGGCCCTGCACGCCCATCACCGCACCTGGTGTCTCAACGAGAAGGGCGCGCTGGCCGCCGCGGCCGCCCTGCCGGACACGCCCGCGGACTTCGCGGACCGGGTCTCCCGGTCCCTGCGCGGGCTGGACGCGGCGGCGGTGGAGACCGCGGCCGGTGTCGTGCGGGACGTACGGGACGTGCTCGCCGGCGGTGGTCCCGCGGTCGCCGCCGCGGGAGCGTGAGCGCTACAGGCCGGCACGCAGCGCGGACAGGATCCGGTCCGCGGTGGGCCTGTCCCTGGCCGCCGTGAACGGGAGGTCGTTGCCGCCGGTGATGCGGTACGGGGCGCCGGAGAGCGTCGACTCGGCGCCGCCCGCCTCGGCGACCAGGAGCAGGCCCGCCGCGTGGTCCCAGGCGAACTCCCAGTTGAACGCGACGGCGTCCTGTGCCCCGCAGGCGACGGCGAGGTACTCCAGGCCGGCCGAGCCGCACGCACGGGCGTCGATCCCATCGGTACGCAGACCGAGCAGGGCGCGCTTCTGGGCGTCGGAGGTGTAGTCGGGGTGTGACATCGCCACCTTGAGCACGGCTCCCGGCGCGGGCGAACCGCTGTGCAGCGGGGTGCCGTTGAGGGTGGCACCCCTCCCCCGTACGGCGACGGCCATCTCGCCGAGCACGGGGGCGTACGTCCATGAGGCGTACACCTGTCCGTGGTGGGCGAGGGCGACCAGGGTGCAGAAGCCGGGTTCGCCGTGGACGAACTGGCGGGTTCCGTCGACGGGGTCCACGATCCACACGGGCGCGTCGCCGCCGAGCGCGTCGTACACGGCCGGGTCGGCGTGGACGGCCTCCTCGCCGACGACGGCCGAACCGGGCAGGAGCCGGGTCAGGGATTTGGTGAGGTGTTCCTCGGCCAGCCGGTCCGCGGCGGTGACCAGGTCGTGCGGGCCGCTCTTCTCGACGATCTCGTGCGTGGCGAGCTGCCGGTAGCGCGGCAGGATCTCCGCGGCGGCCGCTGCACGGACCGCCGCCTCGACCTCGGTCAGGTTCCCGTTCTCGGCGAGGAAGTCATCGATCATGCCTCCAGCTAAGCACGGTCCGCGTGGGACGCCGCGGGTGGGCGGTCAGCGGCCGACCGCGTACCCCTGCATGCCGCGTGGATTGGCCGCGGCGGACAGCACTCCGGTCTCCGGATCACGGGCGACGGCGCACAGCCTCCCCTCGGACCAGGGCGGGCCGACGGTGACGTCGTGGCCGCGGCGGCGCAGCTCCGCGACGACGTCGGGGTCCATGCGCTCCTCGACGGTCAGGCTGCCGGGCCTCATGCCGCGCGGGTGGAAGGAGCCGGGGAAGCTGTCGTTGTGCCAGTTCGGGGCGTCGATGGCGCCCTGCAGGTCGAGCCCGCCGCGGATCCGGGGGCGCAGGGCGACGGCCAGGAAGAAGTGGAGCTGCCACTGGTCCTGCTGGTCGCCGCCGGGGGTGCCGAACGCCATGACCGGGACGCCGTCGCGCAGGGCAAGCGACGGGGTCAGGGTCGTGCGGGGGCGGCGGCCGGGGGTGAGGGTGTTGGGCAGTCCCTCGTCGAGCCAGGCCATCTGCAGCCGGGTACCGAGCGGGAAGCCGAGCTCGGGGACGACGGGGTTCGACTGGAGCCAGCCGCCGCTGGGGGTGGCGGAGACCATGTTGCCCCAGCGGTCGACGATGTCGAGGTGGCAGGTGTCGCCGCGGGTCGTGCCGTCCCCGGCGACGGTCGGCTCGCCCGCACCCGCGACCGTCGGTACACCGGTGGTGCCGAGGCCGGCCGCGACGGCGCGGGCGTGGGCGCTGAGGACGGGGGTGCGCCCGCCGGGGCTGCCGGGGCGGAGCTCGTGGGACGCCTCGTCGGTGACGAGGGCACGGCGTGCGGTGTTGTACGGCTCGGAGAGCAGGGTGTCCAGGGGGACGTCGTCGGCGTCGCCGTACCAGGCCTCGCGGTCCGCCATGGCGAGCTTGCAGCCCTCGACGAGCAGGTGCACGTAGTCGGCGCAGCCGTGCGGCGGCAGCTCGTCGGGGAGGAGCGCGAGCTGCTGGAGGAAGGCGGGGCCCTGGCTCCAGCCGCCGGCCTTGGCCAGCGTCCAGCCGTTCCAGTCGTACGTGGCGGGGGCCTCGTAGGCCGCGGACCAGCCGGCCAGGTCGTCGGCGGTGAGCGTGCCGGTGTGGCGGGTGCCGCTGGTGTCCGGCGTGGGTACGGCCGCCTGCCGGACCAGGGCCTCGGCGATGAAGCCCTCGCTCCAGACGGCGCGGGCGGCCTCGATCTGGGCGACGCGGTCGGCGCCACCGGTCCGCTCGGCCTCGGCGATCAGCCGCCGCCAGGTCGCGGCGAGTGCGGGGTTGCGGAACAGTTCGCCCGGCCGTGGGGCCCTCCCGCCGGGGAGGTACACCTCGGCGGACGACGGCCAGGAGGTCTCGAACAGCTCGCGGACCGTCTCCACGGTCTCGCCGATCCGCTCGACCGGTGGGTGGCCGTCCTCGGCGTATCCGATCGCGTACCGCAGCATCTGGCGGAGGGTCCTGGTGCCGTGGTCGCGCAGGAGGACCATCCACGCGTCGAAGGCGCCCGGTACGGCGGCGGCCAGCGGCCCGGTGCCGGGCACCAGGTCGAGGCCGAGCCCCCGGTAGTGGGCGACGGTCGCTCCGGCGGGGGCGGGTCCCTGGCCGCACAGCACCCGCACGTCGCCGTCCTTCGGCGCCAGGATGACGGGTACCTCCCCGGCCGGGCCGTTGAGGTGGGGTTCGACGACGTGCAGGACGAATCCGGCGGCGACGGCCGCGTCGAAGGCGTTGCCGCCGTCCTCCAGGACGGCCATCGCGGACTGCGAGGCGAGCCAGTGGGTGGAGGACACCATGCCGAAGGTGCCCTGGAGGGTCGGCCGGGTCGTGAACATCGCGCCTCACCTTGGTGGTTGTACGTGGCAAACGGCCCGAACACGGCTCACTATCGGCCCTGGGGAGAAGCTGGGGAGTTTCGCCCTGCAGGGTCGTTCACCCGATCATCGGTCAGGCTATCGATCACCCGCCGCCCTCTGCGGCCCGCCTCCGGCATGAAGTGCGGTCTCCGGCTCCAGGGGACGGCCGTCCTTCCGGGCGGAGCGGAACGGCCGCGGGTGCGGCCTCGACGCGGCGGGCCCGGAGACGGTGCGCGGCCGGGTGCCCAGTCGCTCCGCACGACGCACCGCTACCACGACGACACCGCCGCCCAGCTCGCCGCCGAGACAGGGGGAACCTGGCGGCACTATGCCCCCGGCGACCACTCACGCTGAACACGAGCCCGGGAGCGGTCACCCTCCGGTCGCACGGATCCCGGCGCGCGAAGGGGCTGCGGTCGACTGGTGGAAAGACGTGCGGCCTCGGCGGCCACCCAGTCCAGAAGCACATCCGCCAGATCAGAAAGGGATCTTCCTTCGCCGGGAAGGACGAAGCGGCAGTCGAGGTGGTCCCCCGGATTGTGGGGGTTCAGGATGCCGCAGCGAAGACCCGTACGGTCGATCTGGCCGCCCAAGCAGGTGCTGGTCATATTGAGCACGGGGTCCACCAGGCTCGTCCACACCAGCAGGCCGTCTGTCCACAGGACGTCGGCGGGGAAGTCCACGCAGAAGTCTTCAGGTTCCGGCGCCCCCTTGGGCCAGCTCGTGACGCGGGCCGCCAGGTGCTCGACCACCGGCCGCCAGCCCTCGCCGAACTCCCAGTCCGTGAGGTAGTCGTCGAACGTGCTCATCGGGCCAGTGAATCACCCCTGAGCACGCCGAGGACGGAGCCTGCGGTCATCACGGTGCGAGGGCCGCGGTGGTCGAGGATGCGGCCGACACGGATTCCGGAGCATGCGGAGACGAGCGGAGCGGCGGAGAACGCGGCGGTCGTCGCGCCGGCGGACCAGCCGGTGGTGGCGGTGATCTCCGGGTTGAGCACGGGGAAGGCGTAGTAGATGGCGCCTCAGCTGGTGATCTGCGTGGTGGACAGGGCGGGCAGGACGGCGCGAGGCCGCGACCGGTCCCCTGTTCCGGTCGCGGCCTGGTCGGTGTGCGGGCTGGTCATTGCAGGGTCAGCAACAGCTGCCGGTTGTGACCGGATCGCGCGCGTCGGCGTCGGTGCTTTCCGGGCTGGAGCAGCACGGGCTGCTCTGCTGCTTGGTCAGTGCGTTGGCGTCGGCCTTCACGACGTACACCTCCCACGGCTCGTGGCCGGGCCCATGGACCCAGACCTTGTCCTGGACGGCGTAACAGCAGGTGGTGTCGTTCTCTTCTGCCGTTGCCAGGCCTTCCTTGTTCAGCCGGGCGGTGGCCGATTGGACGGCTTCGGTGCTGTCGACTTCCACGCCGAGGTGGTCCATGCGGGTGTCTTCGCCTGCGGAGCCTTCGATCAGGACGAGTTTGAGCGGAGGCTCGGCAACGGCGAAGTTGGCGTAGCCGTCACGCAGTTTGGCCGGCTCGGTGCCGAACAGCTTGGTGTAGAAGGCGACGGATGCGGCCAGGTCAGGGACACGCAGGGCGAGTTGTACGCGGGACATGACGGTCCTCCTGCCGGGTGGGTGGGTACGCGTCAGCAGGCGCCGGAGATGGCCGGAGCGCCGACGCCGATCTGCGGGGTTGAGGGTGTTGCGCAGCAGCCGCCGTCTGCCTGCGCGGTCTCGGGTTCGTCGAGCAGCCCGGCCCCGCCGCAGACTCCGGTTTCCGGGAGGGTGAGTTCGACGCGGTCGGCGGCCTCGAGGTCGCCGGCGATCGCGGCGGCGACGGATCGGACCTGCTCGTAGCCGGTCATCGCCAGGAATGTCGGGGCGCGGCCGTAGGACTTCATGCCGACCAGGTACACGCCCTGCTCGGGGTGGGAGAGTTCGCGGTGACCGTGCGGATAGACGGTGCCGCAGGAGTGCTGGTTGGGGTCGATCAGCGGAGCCAGCTCGACAGGCGCCTGGAGGCGCTCGTCCAGGCCCAGGCGCAGTTCGCCGAGGAAGGACAGGTCGGGGCGGAGGCCGGTCAGCACGATCACCTCGTCGACCGTGTCCAGACGGCGCCCGTCCTCGCCGACCAGGATCAGGCGGCCGTCGGCGTCGCGCTCGATCGCCTCGGTCCGGAATCCCGTGACCGCGTCCGCGTGACCCTCGTCGACGGCGGCCTTCGCCGCCAGGCCCAGGGCACCGCGCGCCGGAAGCTGGTCGGCTTCTCCGCCACCGAAGGTCGAGCCGGAGATGCCGCGGCGCAGGATCCACACCCCCTTCGTGCCCGTGCCGTCGTCCGACTTGGCGAGGGAGGCGAGGGAGGCGAGGGCGGTGAACGCGGAGGCGCCGGAGCCGATCACGGCGGTGCGCTTTCCGGCGTACCTGGCACGGACGGCCTGGTCCTTCAGGTCCGGGACGCGGTAGGTGATCCGGTCGGCCGCCGCCTTCTCGCCGAGGGCGGCGAGGCCACCGGCGCCGGCCGGGCCGGGTGTGGCCCAGGTGCCGGAGGCGTCGATGACGGAGCGGGCGAAGACGCGCTCCTCACGGCCGTCGGCGTGGCTGAAGTGCACGACGAACGGCTGCTGCTCGCGGTCGGCGTCGACGACGCGGTCGCGGCCGGTGCGCGAGACGCCGGTGACCGTCGCATCGAGGCGGACGCGGTCGCCGAGGACGTCGGCGAGCGGCTGCAGGTACTGCTCGGCCCAGTCGCCGCCGGAGGGGTGGATGGCCGGGTCGGGCCGTGTCCAGCCCGCGGGGGCCAGTAGTTTCTCGGCGGCCGGGTCGACGACTTCGGCCCAGGTGGAGAACAGACGCACATGCGCCCACTCGCGCACTGCGGCGCCGGCGCTGTGGCCGGCTTCCAGGACCAGGGGCTCGATGCCCTGGTCGAGCAGGTGGGCGGCGGCGGCCAGACCGGCGGGTCCGGCCCCGATCACGACGACGGGCAGCTCGGTGGTGGCGGGCGCGTTCACGACGACTCCTTACGTGTTTCGACATCTGTCGATGTCTTCGGGATCCAGCATGGCACCTGTATTGATGAACGTCAACATAGACGTTTATCGAAACCATAGGGTGTGCCGATGGAGAGCACATCGACGTCGCCCTGATCGGCGGCGGCCGGTCCGGACTCGCCACCGCTCACGCACTGCCGGGAGGCCGCCACCGCCGCGCCACGGACTGCGGCCGGGTGTGCTGGAGGCTTCCGGCCGCACAGCCGGGTCGTGGCCGCGCTACTACGGCAGCCTCACACTGTTCTCGCCTGCGCGGTACGGCTCTTTGCCGGGCATGCCGTTTTCCGGTTAGGACCGTGACAGCCATCCGTACCGCGACGAGGTCGTCGCCTACCTCCCCGCCTACGGGCCTGGATGCGGAGCGCATCGCCCGGCGCCTGGCCGCCCACCTCGCGCGCCGATGACGGACCTCCCGCACTGGTTCGACGTGTGTCAACATAGACATATGTCGAATACGAAGGTGCTGCCGCTGCTTGAGCCCGCCGGTGGTCAGGGTGTGGTGCCGTGCTGTCCGCCGCTGACCGAGCGCCCGATGACCGCCGTGGAGGCCGAGACGGCCGCGCGGATGTTCAAGGCGCTCGGTGACCCGGTGCGCCTGCGGCTGTTCTCCGCCGTGGCCTCGCACGAGGGCGGGGAGGCGTGTGTGTGCGACATCTCCGATGTCGGCGTCTCCCAGCCCACGGTGTCCCATCACCTGAAGAAGCTGAAGGACGCCGGCTTGCTCACCTCCGAGCGGCGCGGCACCTGGGTGTACTACCGGGTCGAGCCGTCGGTACTCGCCGCGATGGGCAAGCTGCTCGCCATGCCGACCGCGGCCTGACGCCCGCCCGGGAGGAGGGGGAGCGGGGCATGCATGCGGTGGTCACGCCGTTGACGGCGGAGCACGCCGCACAGGTGCCGGCGATCTACCGGGCGGGCATCGACGAGGGCAATGCCACGTCCGGGACCAGCCCGCCCGCCTGGGAGACGTTCGACGGCGCGAAGCTGCCCGAGCACGGTTCTCGCCTCGCTCGACGACACCGGGGTGGTGCTGGGCCGGGTAGCGGCGAGCAGGGGTTCCGGACCGGTGTGCGTACGCGGGAGCGGATCGGGCGCCATCACGGAGTCCGGCGCGCCGTCATCCTCGCCGCGCCGTAGCCCCGCCATCACCTGACCGTCAGCGGAGTTGTGCGATCTCGCGTGCGGCGTCTCGGGCTGGGCGGCCGACGCCGATGAGGGTGGCCGACGCCGGGCCGGTCCAGTCGCCGTAGCCGAGCAGGTGCAGTCGCGGTTCGCCGAGGGCACGCGTGCCGTCGGTGGGGATGTGTCCACGCGGGCCGCGTAGGTTCAAGGGGGCGAGGTGCGCGAGGGCCGGGCGGAAGCCGGTGCACCAGACGATCGCGTCCGAGCCGGTGTGGCTGCCGTCGTCCCACCGGACTCCGTCGGCGGCCAGCCGGGCGAACATCGGTTTCGCCTCCAGAAGCCCCGCGTCGCGGGCGGCGCGAACCGGTGGCACGGCGACGATGTCGCCGAGCGAGGCCACCCCGCCACTGTCGCTGCGGCCTTCCTCAAGGGCACGGCGGCGGGCGGTGGCGACATCGAACAGGGCGCGGCCGTCGATGTAGTCGGCCAGGAAGCGCGGTGGGCGCCGGGTCACCCACGTGGTGTCGACGCGGTCGTCCAGGGCGAGGTCGGCGGCAATCTGGGCGCCGGAGTTCCCGCCGCCGACAACGACGACGCGCTGCCCCGCGAAGTCGGCCGGACGGCGGTAGTTCACGGTGTGGAGCTGCCGGCCGTCGAAGACGCCGCGGCCGGGGACGGCGGGGAGGAAGGGCCTCGACCAGGAGCCGGTGGCGCTGATGACCGCGCGGGCCCGCCAGGTGCCGGTGTCGGCCTCGACCAGGAGCCGGTCGCCGTCGCGGCGCACGGCGTCGACGTGGGTGCCGTGCTGCACGGGCAGGTCGTAGCGCTTTTCGTATGCCGTCAGGTAGTCCACGACGTGCTTCGTGCCGGGGTAGGTCTCTCCGGGCTGGACGGGCATGAGCCGCCCGGGCAAGGAGGAGTGTTCCGCCGGGGAGAACAGGTGCAGCGAGTCCCACATGTGCTGCCAGGACCCGCCCGGAGCCGGATCGGCACCCAGGATCTCGAACTCCAGGCCTTGGCGGCGCAGGTGGTAGCCGGCGGCGAGTCCAGCTTGGCCTCCGCCGACCACCACCACATCCGTGTGCTGTGTCACGGGGCCGTCGTTACCGCGTCGGCGGCGAACCTCCTTCGCCAGGCGAGCGCGACGTAGACCAGGCCGATGAGGACCGGGACTTCGATGAGCGGGCCCACGACGCCGGACAGCGCCTGGCCGGAGGTGACGCCGAAGGTGGCGATGGCGACGGCGATGGCGAGCTCGAAGTTGTTGCCCGCCGCGGTGAACGCGAGCGTGGTGGTCCGGTCGTACGCCAGACCGAGGCCCTTGCCCAGGAGGAAGGTACCGAAGAACATGATCGCGAAGTAGACCAGCAGCGGCAGTGCGATCCGTACGACGTCCAGCGGCTGCGAGGTGATGGTTTTGCCCTGCAGGGCGAAGAGGACGACGATCGTGAACAGCAGCCCGTACAGGGCCCACGGGCCGATCTTCGGCAGGAACCTCGTCTCGTACCGGGTACGGCCCATCTTCCGCTCACCGATGCGGCGGGTCAGGAAGCCTGCCAGCAGCGGGATACCGAGGAAGATGACGACGTTCAGCGCGATGTGCCAGACGGGCACGTCCAGACCCTGCCCGTCGCCGAGGTTCATCCAGCGCGGCAGCAGGTCGAGGTAGAACCAGCCCAGCACACCGAACGCGAACACCTGGAACACCGAGTTCAGCGCGACCAGGACAGCCGCGGCCTCGCGGTCCCCGCACGCGAGGTCGTTCCAGATGATGACCATGGCGATGCAGCGGGCCAGGCCGACGATGATCAGACCGGTGCGGTACTCGGGCAGGTCCGGCAGGAAGATCCACGCCAGCGCGAACATCACCGCGGGTCCGACGATCCAGTTGATGACCAGCGAGGAGACCAGCAGCTTGCGGTCACCGGTCACGCGGTCGAGCCGGTCGTAGCGGACCTTGGCGAGGACCGGGTACATCATGACCAGCAGGCCCAGCCCGATCGGCAGGGAGATCCCGCCGATCTCGATCTTCGCGAGCGCGTCGTTCATGCCCGGGATGAGGCGGCCCAGACCCAGGCCGACGGCCATGGCCAGCAGGATCCATACCGCGAGGTAGCGGTCGAGGGTCGAGAGCTTCCTGACGATCGAGTCGGCCTCACCGCCGGCCGGAGCGGGGGCGGTGGTGGGCTCGGTGGCGGTCACGGGCAGGCCCTCTTGTTCTCGGAAGCGGTGCGGGCGGAGTCGGACAGTGCGGCGAATTGCTCGGAGAGCCCGGCCAGGACCTCGGGCCTGAGCTTGTAGTAGGTGAAGCGGCCGCACGGCTCGGTCTCCACCAGCCCGGCCTCGCGCAGCACCTTCATGTGGTTGGACAGGTTGGTCTGCTTGGCTCCGGTCTCCTCGACCAGGTGCGTCGTGCAGAGCGTCTCGCGCGCCAGCAGGGTCACGATCTTCAGGCGGAGCGGATCGCCCAGCACCCGGATCACATCAGGATCGACTGAAGTCAGCATGCGCTGATACTCTCACATCATCACCCGCTGATACCAGCGGGGGCTGAAGTCATCGGCGGCTGCCCGCCATGCGACGAGAGAGAACGATCACCATGGCCGACAAGCCGTCCGTCCTGTTCGTCTGTGTCCACAACGCCGGCCGCTCCCAGATGGCCGCCGCCTGGCTGACCCACCTGGCCGGCGACCGCGTCGAGGTCCGCTCCGCCGGGTCCAGCCCCGGCGATCAGGTCAACCCGGCCGCCGTCGAGGCCATGGCCGAGGTCGGCATCGACATCTCCGCCGAGACACCGAAGATCCTCACCATCGACGCGGTGAGGGAATCGGACGTCTGCATCACCATGGGCTGCGGCGACACCTGCCCCGTCTTCCCCGGCAAGCGCTACCTCGACTGGCAGCTCGAGGACCCGGCCGGCCAGGGCGTCGAAGCCGTGCGTCCGATCCGCGACGAGATCAAGACTCTGGTCGAGGGCCTGATCGCCGAGATCGCCCCGGAGACGACGGCATGAGCGAGATACGCGACGTCGTCATCATCGGATCCGGACCCGCCGGATACACCGCCGCCCTCTACACCGCTCGTGCGCAGCTGAAGCCCTGCTGTTCGGCAGCTCCATCTTCGTCGGCGGGTCGCTGACGACCACGACCGAGGTCGAGAACTTCCCCGGGCTCCCCGGGGGCGTCGACGGCCCGGTCCTCATGGAGAACATGCGGGCCCAGGCCGAGAGGTTCGGTGCCGAGATGATCGACGACTCCCTGTCCGTCGACCTGACCGGTGACATCAAGCTGCTCACCGACTCCGCCGGCACCGTCCACCGCGCCCGCACGTGATCGTCGCGACCGGTTCCGGCTACCGCAGACTCGGTCTTCCTCGCGAGGACGAGCTGTCCGGCCACGGGGTGTCCTGGTGCGCGACCTGCGACGGGTTCTTCTTCCGTGACCGCGACATCGTCGCGGCGGCGACACCGCCATGGAGGAAGCCACCTTCCTCACCCGCTTCGCCAGGTCAGTCACCGTCACCCACCGCCGCTCGACGCTGCGGATTGCGCTCTCCGGGCGCCACAGGTCGATGCTCGTCCGGTACTTCTGGTCCCAGGCGGCGATTCCCGCGTCCGCCATGGGCTGAGGGAATGGATCAGGAGCCGCGTCGAGGCTACGGCCGGCGCACCCACGCGCTGCGGTACGGATGAGAGGCGGGGCGCGGATGCGGCCGAGGGCACCGTGCAGTGGTTCAACGGCGAGAAGGACTTCGGGTTCATCTCCCCGACGAGGGCGGTACAGATCCCTTCGTCCGCTTCTCCTCGATCGTGGGCAGCGGTTCCCGGCACCTGGAAGGGAACCAGCGGGTTGAGTTCGAGATCACTCAAGGCAGACCAGGGGGCCGCAGTCAGCGGACGTCCGCGCGCCCTCCAGCGGTGAACGAGCCGTCCCCGCACCCCGCGAGACCACCACCACAATCCGTAGAAGGTTGCGCTGCCATGACCACTCAGCACCGTCTGATCGGCTCCGGAGACCACAAAGTCCTGGTGCTCCACGACTGGTTCGGCACCAGCTCCGGCTGGGGGCCCTTCCTGGACTACCTGGACGGTGAGACCTTCAGCTACGCCTTCCTCGACTACCGCGGCTACGGCGACCGCAAACACGTCACCGGCATCTACACGCTCGCCGAAATCGCCGACGACGCCCTCACCCTCGCCGACGAGCTCGACTGGGAACGCTTCTCCCTCGTCGGCCACTCCATGGGCGGCAAGGCCGTCCAGCAAGTGCTGGCCCAAGCCCCCCAGCGGGTGCGGAAGCTGGTAGGGATCGCCCCCGTCCCCGCCGGCGCGTATCCGCTGGACGCCGACGGCGAGGCGCTGTTCTACGGCGCCGCGCAAGACCGCGACAAGCGGCGGGCCATCGTGGACCTGGTCACCGGTCAGCGCGCGTCCCCGGTGTGGGTCGACCTGATGGTCGACCGCTCCCTGGAGTGCTCGACCCGCGAGGCATTCGGCAGCTACGTCAAGGACTGGGTCACCGCCGACCTCGCCGAACAGATCACCGGCCAGCCCGTCCCCGTCAAGGTCATCGTCGGCGAGCACGACCTCGCCCTCACCGCCGACGCCATGCGCGCCACCTGGCTGACGCACTACCCCAACGCCGAACTGGAAGAGATCGCCAACAGCGGCCACTACCCCATGCACGAGACACCGGTAGCCCTCGCAACAACCCTCGAAACATTCCTGCGCGTCTGAGTGTGACAACACCGCGCGGGCTCCAGGAACGCACCGCGGTCTGCACGAACCGGACGCGGCCGTCCTCAGCTTGTCGTCTGTCGTCCGGGGCGCCGGCGGTGCCGTACCGGCGGGTGGCAGTAGTCACCTCGAAGCGCGGCGGCCGCGAGACCGAGCTCGTCACCCCGCTCGCGCAGTGGTGACGGCCCGCACACAGGTACCTTTTAGGCCTCAGCAGCGAGGCCGGCCCCGCGAACGCGGCCAAGGCAGCACGGTGGCCTGAGACGTCCGAATACAGCGGGCGGTCTTGTTCGGGGTGTGGGGCCGGCTCGCCGGCGACATCGGATCCCGCGCCTGTCCAGCTCCACCAGGGCAAGCAGCGCGGGCCCCGACCACGGGTCCAGGTCAGCGGCCTGCTTCCGCACGCCGACGGGCCGGCGGGCTCGGCTTGCAGCTCTTCTTCCGCTTCCAGCCTGGTCATCCTCGCGAGTGCGCATCGCTCGCACCACGGACAACGGCTCGATTCGAGGAACCGGTACCGCGTGGGCGGATTCACCGAGGTGCGTAGCATCGGCCACAACAGACGTTGATCTCAGCCACAGATGAGGACCTCATGGCCAAAAATACTCCACCAGCAGATATCAGTGCGAACTATGCCCAGAGAATCTCCGACGACTTGAGTGCGAACCGGGGTGAGCAGGAGCGCGTCCGGGCCGAGCTCGATCGCCTCCAGGACGAACTCATCAGCCTCGAGACGGGCGAACAGGTGCTGGTGAAGATGCGCGAAGTTCTGGACAGCAGCGCATCGGCAGCCCCCACGAGCAGCAAGACGGCGGTTAGCGTTCCTTCCGCGCGTCGGCGCAAGGCCAAGCCCTCTCTTCGGAAGGCGGCAGGCGGAACCGTGGCCCCGTCGCCCAACTCGCCCGACACGAACGACACGAACGACACACGCAAGGAGCCTGGTCGGCCGACGTGGCGGGAGCTGGTCACCGAATATCTGTCAGGTCAACGTGAGCCGAAGTCCTCCACCGAAGTCACCGCGGCTCTGACAGAGGCCTACCCACAGCGCCAGGTACAGGTCACCGTCGTGCGCAACACATTGGAGCAAGGGGTTGCGCACGGCCTGATGGAGCGGCACAGGCAAGGACGCTCTGTCTTCTACAGCTCGGTCTCAGCGGCCTCCGTCGGCTCATCCCAGGAGGCTGAGGCACCGGCCCCGTAGCGGTGCCAGGACCTACCAGGGCCTGGGCCTGGCTGAGCCCCTGGCGTGCCCCCAAGGGCTCGGCCCTCTGGCCGCTTCGGGGGGGTGGTCGCTCCCTCAGGTCGGCCCGTAGCTGCTTGCTCCTGTCGACTGGTCATGTGCCTTCGATACCCAGGTATTCCTTGGTCCCCGCAGTTGTTTCTCGAAGACCGTCGTCCATCGGCAAGACCCGAGGACGGGTGAGGGCTTCTCCGCTGCGTAGAAGAGCCAGAGGTCCGGTGAAGGGGTCCTTGGCCGCATGGTGCCGGACCGTCGTGCCATGGAGGAACTTCCGCTCGATGCCATGCGCCGGCCGGGCTGTCACCCGAAGCCGCCTCCTCCGCCCAGGAGGCCCCACGGAGCAAGAGGCCCGTCGAGCCCTTCCGGGCCGTTCCCGAGACCAAAGCCTGCCGCCCCCAAGCCGGTAAGGACGCTGCGTCCCCAGGGTGCCCTGCGAAGAGAAGCCGGCAGTGGCGCTGAGGAGCGGGGAGCGGACGTCGCTCCCG
Organism: Streptomyces sp. NPDC058637; assembly: GCF_042717325.1. Lineage (NCBI taxonomy): Bacteria > Bacillati > Actinomycetota > Actinomycetes > Kitasatosporales > Streptomycetaceae > Streptomyces > Streptomyces sp. NPDC058637. Next base: position 125,996 of record NZ_JBHXRD010000007.1, read on the forward strand.
ACCGTTCCCGTCCGCCTGTGACGATCAGGAACCGGCGTGCGGCCAACTGGGCTCCCGAGAAAGCGTCGTGGACGCCCAGGAAGGCGTCGGACAAGGTCACAGACCAGCTGGGAGGCGTGGGGGCACACTCTGTCCCCGAGCCGCCGGTGACCGTCATGACGGTCTCCGCCACTTGACTCGGGCCGCGCTCGGGGACGGAGGCCGACGAGTGACCGTGCACGTCGCGGACGACAGGTCCTCCGTCGTCGTGCTGGTGATGTCCCTCACCAGAGGCCCGGCCGAGCAGGACGAGTGCGCTCCGCTGACGACACCGGCGGGACTCGGTGCGGCAGAGTGCGGCAGCGACACCGGCTCCGACGAACCGGGGCCGTTGGGCCCCATGGGAACTATGACTGCCCCCTTCCTCGGACGGCACCCGGAGTTCGAGGGTCGTCTGCCTGGCCGGACCTGGCGTGCTCACGACCGTCTTCTCTGGAACCCCTCGCCTCCGGCCGGGTCGACCAGGTGAGAATGTGACGCTCTTCATCTAGCGGCAAGTACTGACGAGAGATGGCTCATCGGTGTAGCGTCAGGTCCAGCTGTCGTGGTTCCTAGGAAATCGCCCGCGAGATTGTCAGCGGGCGATTGTGCTGTTCAAGCGAGTCTCGAAGGACCAGGGCGATCACCTCCGGTTCCCGCAGGGTGCGGGAACCGATTCTCAATGCCTTGGAGGCAACATGGCCAGCGGAACCGTGAAGTGGTTCAACTCCGAAAAGGGCTTCGGCTTCATCGAGCAGGACGGCGGCGGCCCCGATGTCTTCGCCCACTACTCCAACATCGCCAGCTCCGGCTTCCGTGAGCTCCAGGAAGGCCAGAAGGTGAACTTCGACGTCACCCAGGGCCAGAAGGGCCCCCAGGCAGAGAACATCACCCCTGCCTGAGCCCTCCATCCTCTCGGGACCCGCCTCGCGACTGCTCGCGGGGCGGGTCCCGTGCGTCAAGGCCGTCCTCCGTCACGACGTGAATCCTGCCCTGATGGAGATCCGGTCGGCTCGCAGACCCCTGTCCCGGAGCAGCGGAGGGTTCAACCGTCGGACCCCGGGTTTCCGTCCCATGGCCCCTTCAGTCCCCCGCAGGGAGCGCAGTCGGGCGGACAGGGAAGGCCGGAAGGACGTCCGTGGAAGGTGGGAGCGGATGGCCCCGGGCCCCCCTTCCGCCGCGTCCGCCCCATTCTCACCTCCGCGCCCTCCCCACCCAGGAGACGGGTCTCGACGCGGTGTCCGCCGCTGGTGACGATCACGAGCGGCGTGCCGTCGGCGCGGAGGACGATGTTGTCGGCGACGGCGCAGCCCAGCTGGGCTGCCGCCGCTGCGGCCGTCGGCGCGGGGTCGGGTGGTTCCACGGTGCTGACCGGGGCTTCGTACTCGGCCAGGACCTCGCGAACCCGTTGAAATGCCGTGTGCGTGAACGTGCCCCATGGGGCGGATTGCCCCTGTCGACGGTGCGACGTTCGGGTGAGCCGCTGCTCGCCGTACCTCTGGATGGCCGGCCGTACCGCATGGATGGTCGGCCGTACCGCATGGATATGGCACGACCGCCGTACGGGAGGGCGCTCAGTCGGGGAGGTGACGGGTGAAGCCGATGCCGTGTCCGGCGAGGCGGGCGAGGGCCTGTTCGGACTCGTCGGCCCCGGGGGCCGCACAGGTCAGGCCCACCGGCAGGAGGCCGTGCAGGATCTGTTCCACCCCGTCGGCCAGTGGCCGGGAGACGCAGCGGGCCATGGCGCTCTCGGCGGCGTCGCCGACGGTGTCGAGGAGGTAGTGGCCCTCCCAGGCGTCCCCGGCATCGTTGCGCACGTCGAGGGAGACCCTCAGGATCACGCGGTCGCGGTCGCTGTCAGTGGTGGGGTGGCGGGCCGCCAACTCGTCGGCCAGGTGTGCGATCCGCGTGTCGTCGCCGCGGCGCAGTTCGGCGAAGACCGGTTCCCAGGCGCTGATCCAGCCGCCCAGGCGCAGCGTGCCCCGCACGAACGTGTCCACGTTCCACTGCGGGGGCAGCCCGTACTGAGCGATGAAGGGCACGCTGTCGCGGTTGGGGTACACCTCGAAGGTCTCGCCGCCGACCGTCTGCGTGACGGCGGCCTCCCACGGCCTCGCGGCAGTGACGCGATCGCCGTCCGCCACGTACCGGGCGGGCGTGCGCAGCGCTGCCAGTACGCCCCGGGGCGCCCAACTGAAGCGGTAGCGGAAATCGTTGGGTACGGCGGGCACCCCCCCGCAGTAGGACGTGAAGCGGACCCGCGCGGGAGCGTCGCCCCACCGTTCCCCGGCCCGGCCGATCAGGCTGTGGGCGAAGAGATGGTCGATGCCCGGATCGAGTCCCGCCTCCGCGAGGATCACGGTGCCGTTCGCGGCGGCGGCCGGGGCGAGTTCGCGCATGGCGTCGGAGGCATAGCTGCTGCAGGCGAAATGGGTCCGTCGGCCGACGCACACGTGCAGCAGCGCGTCGTGTTCACAGGCGGGCAGCATGGAGACCACGATGTCGCCGGGAACCAGTTCGGCGCTCAGCGCTTCGGGGGTGAAGGCACGGGGGGCGACGCGACCGGACAGCCCGAGCCGGTCCAGAGCCTTCTCGGCGCGGTCGGCGCTGCGGTGCCAGAGCCGTACCTGCGGTGCCGTCCGGAGGACGGCCGCGAGTCCGCTGCCCGTGGACAGGCCGGCACCCATCCAGTGCACGGTGCCGGTGGGGGCGATCATGTCGGTCGCGCCCGTAACGTCGGTCACATCACTCACGTCCGGTCCTTTCCGAGGTGCGGTCGATGTCCGTCAGCAGTGCCGTGTGGAAGCGGGCCGCACAACGGCCCCACGGGGAGGCCGGGTCGTTGCGGCCGTGAGCGAGAGCGAGCAGCTGGGGCAGCAGTGCCGCCGAGAAGTCCGTACTGGCTTCCTCGGGCAGCAGCGAGGGGAGGTTGTCCAGGGCGATCAGGTCGAGCGGTGGCGTGTCGAGCAGTCTGCGTACGGGCTGCTCCCAGGTGGTCACCGCGTCGTAGATCGGCAGCATGTTGCACTCCGATCCGACGTCGCACGTCACGTCGCAGACGGTGGTGAGCCTGCGGTGCGGGGTGTCGAGGTCGCGCGGGGTGAGGAAGGGGGTGGCCGGCACCGTGCTGAGTACGGCGTTGACCAGCAGGTCGTGGGCGAGCAGGGCCGGGCGGTCGAGGTCGCGGGTTTCGGCCATGTCCCAGCGGACCGGGTCGAGGCCTGCGGCGGTCAGCGCGTCGCACGCGCCGCGTCCGCAGCGGCCGAGTGCGCCGAGGACAAGAGCCCTCAACTCCGGGTCCCCGGGGCTCCGTTCCAGGGAGGCGTCCAGTGCTGCCCGCGTGGTGGGGACGGGGGGTGAGGTGATCCCGCCCCGGGCGCACAGGACCGCGAGGGCGGTTCCGGCGTATCCGGCCCAGTAGCCGAAGGCGGCCAGACGGCGCCCCAGGTCGTCGGTGAGTTCTTCGAGGTCGAGCAGTACGCCGCCGCCCGCCGCGAACCGGTCCAGCAGGCGCGCGGCGCCCGGCTGCCCCTTGTAGGCGTGACCGAACATGACATGGCGGTGAACCAACCCGTCCGGACCGTCGGGGAGTTCCTTCAGGCCGACGACGACCGCGTCGCGGGGCGCGCCGGTCCAGGCGTCCGGCGCGGCGGGCCGGCATCCGGCGGCCAGGTAGGCCGACAGAGGGAACACCCGTTGCGGGCAGTCCTCGACGGTCACGGGGACACCGGCGGCGACGAGCCGACGGGCGTCCTCCGGGGTGATCGGGGCGCGCCGCTCGTGGGGGCGGGTCTCACGGCGCATCCAGAGCTGCGGGGCATCGGTCATGGCGGTCGGCCGCTCCTGTCGGTTTCGGTGCCGGTCGCGACAAGTGTTCCGGTGGCACCGGTGGTACGGGGCTTCGGTGGCACGGATGCCTGGGTGTTGCGGGTTCCGCTCACACGAGATTGGCCTCCGGGCGTGCCTCCTGAACAGCGAAACGCTCGGCCCGCAACGGGGACACGTCGACGAAAGGCTCCCGGCCGAGGTACAGGTCACGGATCACTTCGCCCACCGCGGGTGCCTGGAGGAAGCCGTGCCCGGAGAACCCGGTGGCGTACAGGAAGCGCGCGGGTCCGCCGGCCTCGCCGATCAGCGCGTTGTGGTCGGGGGTGGTCTCGTACAGTCCGGCCCAGCCGCCGGTGACGCGCGCCTCCAGCAGGGCGGGGGCACGCCGGCTCATCGCGGCGTGCAGCCGGGGCAGCCACGCGTCGGAGACCGTGGTGCGGAAGCCCGGGGTCTCCTCGGGGTCGGACATGCCCAGCAGTACGCCAGGGCCCTCCCCGTGGAAGTAGAAACTGCTGTCGAAGTCGATCGTCATGGGCACGTCGGACGGCATCCCCGGCACCGCCCCGGTGACGGCGATCTGACGGCGCAGCGGCTGCACGGGCAGTTCCACGCCCACCATGGCGCCGACCTCGGCCGACCAGGCACCGGCCGTGCAGATGACGTCGGACGTGGCGATCCTCCCCCGGGAGGTGAGGACCGCCTTGATGTCCGGGCCCGTCGTCTCGATGCCGGTGACCGCGCAGTGCCGGACGATCACCACACCGTGCCGGCGTGCGGCGTCGGCGTAGCCGTGCACCACCGCCTCGGGGGTGCAGTGCCCGTCGTCCGGGGAGAAGGCGGCGGCCAGCAGCCCTTCGGTGCTGATCAGCGGGGACAGCCGCTGCGCCTCGGCCGCGTCGATCATGCGGCTGGGCACGCCCAGACCGTTCTGCAACCGCACACCGGCCTCGAAGGAAGCCACCTGCTCAGATGTCGACAGGAGGAAGAGGTACCCCACCCGGTGCAGCCCGATGTCGTGCCCCGGTTCCTCGCCGAAGCGGCCGAAGGCCTCCAAGCTCCGGGAGCCGAGCTGGATGTTCAGTACGTCGGAGAACTGCGCCCGGACTCCCCCTGCGGCCTTGGACGTGGAGCCGCTGCCCAGTTGGTCCCGCTCGACGAGCACCACGTCGCGCACACCGGCACGGGCGAGGTGGTAGGCGATGCTGGTGCCCATCACTCCGCCGCCGATGACGACGACCGACGCCCGGCCCGGCAGCGCTCCGCCAGGCCGGGCCCCGCGCCCGCTCATCGCGCGGCCGCCGGTCGCTCGTCCGCAGGCGCCGGTCGTACGTCCACGGCCGCCGGTCCCTCGTCCGCGGCCCTGGCCGCGTCGACGACGGCCCAGGCCGCCGCCGCGTCCTGGATGCCGAGGCCCACACTGAAGTACAGGACGATGTCCTTCTCGAAGGAGCGCGCCGCCCGTTGCCCGGTCAGTACCTGCCCGAGGGGCACGAGATCACCGGGCACGAGGTCGCCGCTGCCGATCGCGGCGACCACGGGACCCGCGTGTCCTGCGGCGGTCCGCGGATCGTCCACCACGACTGCGGCGGCCCGTTGCAGGGCGTGCGCGTCCACCTCGTGCCGGTCGGGCTCGAACGAGCCGACGCCCACCACCGTGGCGCCCGGCGACAGCCACCGCCCGCGCAGGACCGGCTCACGGCTGAGAGTGCAGGTGGCGATCACGGGCACGCCGTTCACCGCCTCCCGTGCGCTGTCCACCGCGTCGGCCCGTACCCCGAGTTCGGCGGCGATGCGCTCGGCGGCCAGGACGCGGTGCTTCTCGGTGGGACTCCAGACCCGTACCGCACGCAGCGGCCGTACCCGTGCGACGGCACGGGCGTGGGCCAGCGCCTGGGTGCCCGAGCCGAGCAGTCCCAGCTCGTCCGCGCCCGGAAGGGCGAGCGCGTCGACGGCCACCGCACTCGCCGCGGCGGTGCGCAGCGTCGTCAACGTGGTGCCGTCCAGCACCGCGACGACGGCCCCGGTCGCGGGGTCGAGAACGACGACGACCGCGTTCACGCTGGGCAGGCCGTGTGCGCGGTTGGCGGGGTGGACGCTGCCGAACTTGGCGACCGCCCCGGTGTCCGCGGAGAGGCGGGACACGTAACAGAACATCACGCTGTCGTCGAAGCGGCTCGGATGCATGACCTTCGGCGGCAGGTCGGCCGTGCCGTGGGCGAGGGCGGTGAACGCGCGCCGCTGGGAGGCGATGGCCTCGTCCATTCCCAGCAGCGTCGCGACCTCCTCGGCCGAACAGAAGAGCGGACGTGTGGGCATGAGGTCTCCTGGTTCTTCTCGGGGGAAGGTCGGGCGGCGGCCGGTCAGCGGCGCGGGGGCGGCTGCCCGGACCGTGGTGGCGTGGCGTCGTGGTCCCGCGAGAGCTGTGGTGGCGGCGTGGGCTGCGCGCCCGGGGACGAGGGACGGCTGGAGAGGACGCCGGCGGTGGCACCGGTCAGGACCAGGGCGGCCCCCAGGAGTTGCAGCCACGTCAGCCCGCTGCTCAGCAGCACCGCGCTGGCGACGATGCTGACCACGGGCTCCAGCATGCTGCCGATCGACGCGCGCGTCGGACCGATCACGGTCATCCCGAGGAAGAAGCAGAGAATCGCCACGACCGTGGAGACCAGGGCCAGGGCGAGCACCCAGAGCCAGCCCCGGAACGCGAAGTCGAGCCTCAGATCGCCCGTGGCCGCCCCGTACAGCAGGAAGGAGACCGCCGCGGCCGCCGAGACGCAGGCCGTCATCACCACGGGGTGCACACTGCCGCTCACCCGGTCGCCGTACAGGATGTAGGCGGTGTAGACCCCGGCGGCGCCGAGTACCTGCAGGACGCCCACGATGTTCAGGTCCGCCCCGATGCGGCCCAGCACGAGTGACACTCCCGCGAAGGACGCCAGCATCGAGCCGACGATGGCCAGCGAGGGCCTGTCCCGGCCGACGACGGCGGACACGGTGGCCACCAGGGCCGGGTACACGTACAACAGCAGGGCGGCCAGCGCGGGCGAGATGTGTTTGACGGACGAGAAGTACAGCGCCGACTGTGCCGTGTACAGGACCCCGCCCAGCACGACCAGCCGCAGCAGGTCCGCCCGCTTCGGGGGGCCGGTGCGGCGCGCGTGGCGGATCGCGTACGGGAGGAAGACCGCCGCCGCGAGGGCGAAACGGAGGAAGAGCAGCGTGGCGAGGGTCAGCCCGTCACGGTAGGCGAACGTGGCGAAGACGGGCATGAGCCCGAAGCCGGTCGCGGAGAGCCCGATGAGCAGGTAGCCCTTCAACATCCGTGACCTTCTTTTCCGGCGGACGAGCGTCCGGGCGGCCCCGGTTCGACCCGCCGCAGTTGCGCGCTGATGAGCCCCATCAGCCAGGGAACCCTTTCGTACACGGAGAAATGGCCGCCGTCGTGGTGCGCCACGGTGCAGCCTTCGTCGGAGTACCGCCCCCATTGCGTCAGCACGGCGTCGTTGGTCAGGGGGTCCTGACGGCCTGCCAGCACGAGCAGGGGCGCCGCCGTGCGCCGGAGCTGTTCCCCGGGCAGGTAGGTGTGGGCCATCCGCAGGTCGGCGCGGAAGGCGGGCAGGAAGAAGTGCGCGGCGATCGAAGGACTCAGCCCGGGCGGCACGCTCCCGAGGGCCCGGAGTTCGGCGAACAGTTCGCCGTCGGTGAGGCCGAGGACCCGGCGTGTCCAGGCGGGCGGGCAGTGCGGCGGGTTGCGCCCGGACACCACGAGCAGCGCCGGCTCCGGCTGGTCCTCCGGCCCCGCCGCGGCAGCCATCTCGTACGCGATCAGGCTGCCCATGCTGTGCCCGAGCAGGACGTACGGGTTCCGCCCGGCCGTGGCGCGCACCGTCGCGGCGAAGTCGCGGGCGATCTCCCGTACCGACCGCGCGGTGGACGCTCCCGTCCGCGTTCCCCGTCCCGCAGGTTCCAGCGGCACCACCTCGATGCCGGGCGGAGCGTGCCGCTGCCAGCCCCGGAAGACGCGGGCCGAACCTCCGGCGTGCGGTACGCAGAACAGCCGGAGCACCGCGTCCCGGCGGGGCGGTGCGGTACGGGGGACGGACGGCGCGGTCACTTGTGGAAGCCCTCCTGGTCGGCCTCGGTCACCGTGACGGTGCGGGGGCGCTCCGACGGCAGGAGGGCGGAGTTGAGGGTCCGCCGCATGCTCTGCGCCGCGTCGGGCTGCGGATCGGCCACCTCCAGCTCCACCTCCAGGAAGGACTCTCCGTCGTCCCCTGTGCCCACCTTCGTCACACAGCGCACCACACCGGGCAGGCCCAGCGCGGTCTGGCGGACGGAGCTGAGGGAGACCTTCTCGCCCCTGATCATCACGAAGTCCGACAGGCGGCCCCGGAAGAAGAGGTAGCCGTCCTCGATGCGGAAGACGTCACCGGTCGCGACGACCCCCGGGGCGGACAGTGTTCGTCCGGCTCCCGGTGCGTCGGAGAGCTTGCGCACGAGCGTCGTGTCGCTGGCGACCATGAGTTCACCGGTGCCCTCGTCACCGGGCTGCTCACGCAGCCAGACCCGCACCCCGGGCAACGGCAGCCCCACGGAGGCGTACCGGTGCGGGGGTTCCGCGTGCGCGGCGAGGGTGGACACCCGGGGCCCCGCCTCGGTCAGCCCGTAGGTGAGGTACAGCTCGCCGCCGGGACGGCCCGCCAGCAGCCTGGCCACCTGCTCCGGCGGTAGGCGGTCGCCGCCGACGGTGAGCGCCCGGACGCCCGACGGAGCTCCCGCGGGTTCTTCAAGGAGCCGCCGGACGATGGTCGGCGTGACGGAGGAGTGGGTCACCCCGTGGTCCGCGATCTGTTTGATGTACCCGGCCGGGGAGAAGGGCGGCCCGGACACCACCACCCTGGCACCGCACCCGTACGCGGCCAGCACCTGCGCGACCATCGCGTACGAGTAGTACAGGGGCAGGTTGACGAGGACGGTGTCGCCCGAGTGCATCCCCACGGCCCCGGCGTGCCGCTCCGCGTTGCGCAGCAGGGACGAGGCCCGGTGCAGGCAGGCGCTGGCGGCCCCGGACGTCCCGGAGGTCGACATCAGCACGTCTCCTGCCGCGTACGGGGGCGGGCCGCTCGCCTCGTTCAGCAGGACGGCCGCGCCGCCCGGGACCGGGTGGGCGCGCGGGACGCCGTAGCGCTGCGGGTCGGGCCGGGCGGCGATCAGCACCCGGACGTCCAGTTGCCGGGCCAGCCTGCGGATGCGCGCGGAGGGGGTCGCCGGGGCGACGGCGAGCGGCACCAGCCCCAGGAGCAGGGTGGACAGGTAGAGGCGCAGCATGTGCAGGGAGTTGGAGAGCGCCAGCAGCACGGCGCTGCCGGGGGGCAGACCCAGCGCGGCCAACGCGGCCAGGGTGTCGTCCAGCGACGGCTCGGGGCCGTCCGCCGCGCCGGGCTCGGAGGAGCGGTCCAGGAACTCGGCGACCCGCCGGTGTTCTAACAGGAGGTCATCCGTGGCAGACATCCGTGGTGTCCCTTCATGGCCGCTGTACCGCGTCGGCGATCGGCGGGTCGGTGAACAGTTTCCGGGCGAACCCGGCGCCGTCGGCTCCGTCGTCGTCGGGCGTCCCGGCACGGAGCACCACGCAGGTCGCCGTCCACGAGTCGCCGTCCTGCCGGTACGCGGCCCACAGCACGTACCTCGCCCGGCCGGTGTGCAGCCAGGCCCCGGCCAGCGCCGTCGCGACGTCCGCGGCGGCGTCGGGGTCCGACTCCAGGACCAGGGACGGGCCCCGCAGACCGAGGGTGAGGCAGGTGAGTCCGGCCAGGATGCCGGGATTGGAGCCCGCGAACCGCAGTGGCGAGACCCGGCCGCGCGCCGCGTCCCGGGCGATCCGCAGGTGGGTGGGCATAGCCCGGCCGTCGTTGGTGACCAGGACGGCGACCTCGTCGGGCTCCGCCAGGACCTCCTCCCGGCAGGTGACGAGCGCCTCTTCGGCCGCGGAGACGATCAGCCAGGCGACCGGGTCGGCGTAGAAGGACGGTCTGTTGCGCGTGCAGGACGAGGGGTCGGCGACGGACAGGGTCGCGTGCCCGGCGACGGCGAGCGGCAGGGCCGGTGTGCGGCTGCCGGACCCGGAAGGCACCGCGGTGGGCGCGTCGGTCACGGCGGAAGGCGCTGCCGTGACCGCGTCGTCCCCGGCGGGCGGCCCGGAGTCGAACAGCAGGCAGGTGTTGAATCCGCCGAACCCCAGGGTGAGGCTGATGCCTCGCGTACCGTGCGTCTTCTCCGGACCCCCGCGGGGCAGCCGCAGCGACAGACCCGGCAGCGGGGAGGAGAGTCCGTGGAGGGGAGGCACCTGTCCCTCCTGGAGGGCGAGCACGGTGGCCACCGCCTCGATCGCCCCGGTGGCACCGAGACTGTGGCCGAGCGCCCCCTTGGTTCCGAAGACCAGGGCGGCGGGCCCGGTCCGGACGCCGCCGAACAGCCGCTGGACAGTGGCGGCTTCGACCTCGTCGTTGAGCGGGGTGCCGGTGCCGTGCGCGCAGATCACGGCCACGTCGCCGGGCACGCTGCCCGACCTGGCGAGGGCCCGCCGCACCGCGGCGGCCACGGTGCGCCCGGACGGATCCGGTGCCGTCAGCCCGGACGCGTCGTTGGCCGAACCCGCGCCGCTCAGCGTCGCGTACACCCGGGCGCCCCGGCGGCGGGCCGCGGCGGCGCCCTCCAGCACCAGGAAGCCCGCACCCTCACCGAGGGTCATGCCGTCGTGCGTCACGTCGAAGGCGCGCAGCCCGGTGGGGCTCATCGTGCCGAGTGCGGAGTGACCGAGCCGCTTGGCCTCGGTCAGTACGTCCACCCCGCCCGCCAGGAAGATTCCCTCGCCGTCGCCCTCGTGGAGCAGTGCCCGGGCGAGCAACAGGCTGTCGGCCCCGGCCGAACAGGCGGTGGTGACCACCAACGGCCTTTTTCGGTGGCCGAGTTGGCGGGCCGCCGCCATGGCCCAGTCCTCCTGGGGGTCCTCGCGGTCGATGCGGGCGTCGAAGCTGGTGCCCGGAACGAGGGTCAGTCGGCCGTCGTCCGCCGCCACGCCCGCGTCCCGCAGGGCCGCGGCCATGGTGCGCACCGCGAGGCCCACCTGCCGGTCCCAGGCCTCCCGGCCTCCGGGTCGGTAGGCCGGGGAGGGCACGGCGGCGGCACGTTCCGTACGCAGCCGGTGCGGCGACGGCAGGTCGGCGACACCCGTCGCACCCGAGCAGAGCTGCTGCCACACCTCCTGGAGGCCGTCGCCCAGCGGAGTCGCCCAGGCCATACCGGTGACGACGGCCTCGGGCGCGGCACTCACCACAGCTGACGGCCGAGGTCCGCGGCCTTCCTGCGGGTCAGCGTTCCACGGAAGGCGGCGACCGGCAGGCCGTCGACGGTCGCCTGGCACGAGAAGAAGAACGTGGTGCCGACCAGCCGGTCGGCTCGGACGTCGAAGATCACCTGGTCGCCGGGGACGACGGGCCTGGTGAACCGCGACTTCACGGAACCGATCAGCGTCAGCTCGTCGTCGGCCAGCGGGCTGGTGCTCATCTGGTAGAGGATGATCCCGGACTGCGCGAAGGCCTGCATCAGGTGGCTGCCCGGGTAGATCGCCCGTTCCGGGAAGTGTCCCGCGATGGCGTCGAGGTTCCCGGAGACCGACAGCAGGCTCTTGAGGAAGACCCCGGGCTCGTGGTCGGTGATCCGGTCGATGTAGATCATCGGGTGGCGGTGGCGCAGCCACTTCTTGAGCTCCGAGAAGCCGATCTGCCGGTCGGCACCCTGCTGCGGCTCCTGCGACGGGGGCATTGCCGCTGCCGTACGTTCAGTGGGCTGCGATGTCGTGTCGAGCTGCATCGGAGACGATCCCTTTCAGAGTGTGACGGACAGCCGGAGGCAGCGGCACCGGGCCGCCGGCCGTCGGGTGGACGGCTGCGAAGGTGAGGATTCCGGAGGCGAGTTCGGTGCGTGTACCGTCCGTCTCCTCGCGCAGCAGACTGGCGGCCACCCGGATGCGGGCGGCCCCCACGTGCTCCACGACGACCTCTCCGGCGATCGGGTCCCGGTAGGCACCCGGCCTGCGGTAGCGCACCGTGAGCTCGGTGACGGCGAGGTCGGCGCCGAGTTCGGCGATACGGGCCAGCCCTGCGCCGTGTTCCTCGAAGTGGTCGAGTACGAAGGTCTCCAGGAGGGAGACGTACCGGGAGAAGTGGACGACCCCGGAGGCGTCGGTGTCGACGTGCTCGATCCGGCGCCGTACCGTACCGACGACGGTGGCCGGGGCGTCCGCCGAGGTCACAGCGTCTCCTGGAAACGCCGGGTGCCCTCGCCCAGCCGGTCGACGATCTCGTCCGCCTGCGCCTCGCTGGTGATCAGCGGCGGAGCGATCCGCATCGTCGGGTACACGTAGCGCAGACCGTGCGAGCGCTTTCCGGCACCGGCCATGAACTCGACGTACACCCCGGCCGAGATCAGGTGGGAGCGCAGGAGGTCCAGTTGGGCAGACGCGGTCTCGGACAACTCCACCCCGTGCATGACGCCGAGGCCCCGCGTGTGCGTGTACATCTCGGGGAAGCGCTCGACGAGCCCGGACTGCAGCCGGTCAGCCAGCCGTGCGCCCAGTTCCGTGGAGTGCTTGAGCAGCCCCTCGCTCACCAGGTGGTCGATGCCGTCGTGCATCACGGCACAGGTCAGCGGGCGCAGGTCGGACGTGGAGATGGTGCCGGTGGCACGGGCCCGCAGCTCACGGCGGGCGATGACCATGGAGGTCGACAGCGCGCCCATTCCCAGGCTCTTGCCGATCACCGTGATGTCGGTGGGGACCGGTCCCTCCGCGTCGTGCATGCCGAACCAGCGGCCGGTCTTCGCGAAGGTCAGCACCTCGTCGGCGACCAGCCAGGTGTCGTTGTCCCCGCACATTCCCGACAGGCGGCGCAGGTACCCGGGCGGGGGCAGCAGGATTCCGGCGTCCCCCTGGACGGGCTCGACGAAGACGGCGAGCAGCCGCTCGGAGTTGGCGGCGAAGTACTCCCCCAGCGCACCCTCGTCGCCGAACGGGATGTGCTCCACTCGCAATCCGTAGTCGTGGTCCGCGACGGGGCCCGGCAGACCCACCCGGTAGTGCCGGCGGTTGAGGAACGGCAGCAGGCCGTGGGTCCAGCCGTGCCAGGCGCCCTCGAACGCCAGGATGGTGTCCCGCTTCTCGCGCCCGGGGCGGTGGCGCAGACGCCTGGGGTCGAACCGCGATTCGAGGACCAGCCGGAGCGCCAGTTCCAGTCCCTCGGAGCCGGAGTTGCGGCCCGCGACGTGGTAGGCGTCGCCGGGGAAGTGGTCCGTCCACAGTCCCTCGGCCCCGAACAGCCGGTCCAGCAGGGCCGCCCGTTCGCGGGACGCGATCTCGTCCGTCACGTACCCGGTGTCGGTGACGGCCCGCTGCAGGGAACGCCGCACACGGTCGTGGCCGGCGCCCAGGCAGGCGCTCCCGTAGCCGCCGCTCGCGTCGAAGAGGGTGAAGGGTTCACCGCGTCGGGGCCCGGCGAGCTCGACCGCCTCCAGCTCGATGCCCCGGGCGCCCAGGCAGGCGAACGGCAGGGGCGGGCGGCCGTAGTGGTTGTAGTGCATGGACTGACTTCGCTGGAGCTGGTCGAGTTCGGACTCGGTGAGCCGGGTGCCGACTGGCGTGGACAACGGTGTCTCCGTCCCTGGCGATGCGATGAGTTGATCGTTTCCGTGTATGTGTACGGCGGAGGCGGGGACGCCCCCACGGCGCCGCCCGGTGGAGCCGGGCCGGTGCCGAACCGATGGGCGGGGGCAACCGTCAGCCGGCGGGCTGGGCAGTGTTCTCCTGCTCCTTCAGCAGCCGCTCCACGAGACTGACGACCGTGCCGAGGGTGGCGAAGTGCTGGGGCGAGAAGTCGTCCTCCGAGATGGTGATGCCGAAGTTCTCCTCGCACATCACACGCAGTTCCACGAAGCCGAGCGAGTCGAGCCCGTAGACGTCCCGCAGGCTGTCGTCCGCGTCCATCCGGCCGACCGGGACCTCCACCATGAGCTCGGAGGAAAGCAGTCCCTTCACGGTCTGTGCCACGTTCGTTGCGTTCACTCGGATCTCCTCTTCGACGGCCCTGACCAGGACGGCCGGGCGGTGCGGTTGACGGTGGGACGAAGGACCGGCTGCTGTGCAGTGACCGGTCGGTCTCCGGCGCCCGGGCCGCGGCATGCGGCGTCGGGCAACGCCGTGGGCGACAAGGATTCGTGGACGGAAGGAACGAACGAGATTCAACGATGTCCGACATGATCGCCACAAGCGCCCCGGAGAAGTTGGCGGCATTCACCACCTTGCGGCCGGCCGCGCATCCGCCGCCGAAGCCGTCACTCCGCAGGTGGGGCACGGAACGGGGTCGTCAAGAAATCTTCCGTCGGGGGTGTCGGGTTCTCGCCACCCGGTCCACGGGACGCTCCCCCGGCCGTCTTGCGGCGCCCCTGGCCACCGGGCACCCTTGGAAACCGTCCGGCGCAGACCGGGCCGCGCACGGCTTGTTCTGCTGCTGACGTCCACTCAACTCCCTTCTATGCAAGGGAAGTTCACTTTGGCAACCCTGGTGACGACTGCCGCGCCCTGTGACGGCGCGCGCCGAACGACCGAGAGGTTCACTTGGACACACCGGACGCGGACCGCGCGGACGACGCGGCACGCCACATCGCCAGGATCGACCGCGACCGGCTGGCGGCGACGCTGGTCGACCTCATCGGGCTGCCGAGCGTCAACCCCTTCGGCGCGCCGCCGGACGGCGAGGCCGGAGAGCGGAAGATGGCCGACTACCTCGGCGGCCGGCTCGAAAAGCTCGGGTGGGCGTGCAGGGCCACAAAGTTCGCCCCCGGGCGGTACAACTTCGTCGCCCGTGCACCCCGGGCCCGCGCCACGGGGCACGGCCGATCACTGATGCTGGCCGGTCACATGGACACGGTCGAGACGACCGGTTATCCCGAGGCCCTCTCCGGCACCGTGCGCGACGGCAGGGTGTACGGGCGCGGTGCGTGCGACATGAAGGCCGCACTGGCCTGCTACCTCGAAGTCGCGGAGGTACTGGCCGAGCAGGGGGTGCCCCCGAACGGCGAGCTGTTGATCGCCGGAGTCGGTGACGAGGAGTACCGCCAGGAGGGCGCGAAGGCCTTGGGCCGGTCCGGTCCGCGCGTGGACGGCGTCATCATCGGCGAGCCGACCGAACTGAAGATCTGCCACGCCACCAAAGGACTCGCCGCCTACGACCTGACCGTCACGGGCAGGGCCACCCACAGCAGCGTGCCCCACCACGGGGCCAACGCCGTCCTCGCGGCGGCGGAGCTCCTGGGGGCCTTCCCCCGCTACGCACAGCGACTCGAGCGCCACCATCACCCGTTGCTCGGGCACCCCACGGTCAACGTCGGAGTCATCGAGGGCGGCGTGAAGCCCAATATCGTGCCCTCCCGGTGCCGGGTCGGCTTCAGCCGGCGGCTGCTGCCGGGTGAGACCCCGGCCGTCGTACGGGCGGAGATCACCGAGCTGCTCGGCACACCGGATGACCGGCTGAGCTGGAGTCTCGGTGACGCCTGGTGGACCGTCGAGCCGTACGAACTTCCCGGCGATCACGTCTTGGCGGAGGTGGTCCGTGCCGCCGCCACGGAGGTGCGGATTCCGGACACGACCCCCCACGGGTTCCCCGCCAGCTCGGACGCGGCGTATTTCGGTTCGCCCGTCCTGCTCTTCGGACCCGGGTCGCTCGCCCAGGCACACAGCCTCGACGAGTGGGTGGCGGTCGACGACATGGTCACCGCGACGGCCGTGTACCTGCGCGCCGCCCTCACGATGCCGGGCCTCCCGCCCGAAGCGGTTCGAACGCCGTGATGCCGCAGGAGGAGGCACCTCCCGAAAACCTCCGCAAGGTCGTTCTGGCGGGCTCCGTGGGCGCCCTGGTCGAGTGGTACGACTTCGCGGTGTACGCCTATATGGCCACCGTCATGGCCCGGCTGTTCTTCCCGGCGGGCGATCCCGCCAACGCGCTCCTGAACACCCTCGCCATCTTCGCCGTGGGCTTCGTTCTGCGTCCCGTCGGCGGCGCCGTGTTCGGCCACTACGGCGACAGGTTCGGACGGCGCAACGCCCTTTCCGCCTCCATCATCCTGATGGCGGTGGCCACCCTGGCCATCGCGGTACTGCCCACCTACGCCCAGGCGGGAATGCTCGCACCGGTGTTGCTGGTGCTCGCTCGCATGGTCCAGGGGCTGGCGGCCGGCGGCGAATGGGGAGGGGGTACGGCCTTCCTCGTCGAGTACGCACCTGATGGCCGAAAAGGCCTGTACGGCAGCCTCCACCAGTTCGCCACCATCCTCGGCTTCGTCTGCGGAATCGCGTTGAGCACGCTGGTCACGGCGGCCTTCACGCGGTCGGCGCTCGACTCCTACGGCTG
The DNA here is from genome assembly GCF_042717325.1 of Streptomyces sp. NPDC058637. Classification (NCBI taxonomy): domain Bacteria; kingdom Bacillati; phylum Actinomycetota; class Actinomycetes; order Kitasatosporales; family Streptomycetaceae; genus Streptomyces; species Streptomyces sp. NPDC058637. The sequence goes on from NZ_JBHXRD010000007.1 coordinate 142,300, forward strand.
GCGGGTGCCGTATCTCATCGGCGCGCTCGGCGCTCTGGTCGGTCTCCATCTGCGCCTGCGGATGGAGGACACCCCCGCCTTCCGGAGCCTGGCGCGGGGCCGGTCGGTGGTGCGCGCTCCGCTCAGGGAAGCCTTCACGAAGCACACCCGCACCGTGCTCCTGGTCATCGGAATAGTCGTCGCGTGGACGATCGCGTACTACGCCCTGATCGGCATGCCCAGCTTCACGGCGGGGACCCTGGGGGTGCCGCTGTCCACAGCGCTCGCCTGCAACCTGATCGCCATGGTCGTGCACCTCCTGCTCCTGCCCGTCACCGGGGCGCTCTCCGACCGGATCGGGTGGAGACCTCTCATGCTGGGCTCCACCGTGGCGCTCGCCCTGGTGGCGTACCCCGTCTACTGGCTGATGGCCCAGGGCACGTACGGCAGCCTGCTGCTCGGGCAGGTGGTCTTCGCGGGCGTCCTCGCGGTCTTCTCCGGTCCGGCGCCGGCCGCGCTGGCGGAGCTGTTTCCCGCGCAGGTACGGCAGAGTGCGCTGTCCCTGGGCTACAACATCGCCACCGCGGCCTTCGGCGGCACCGCACCGTTCGTCGTCGCCTTCCTCGCCTCCCGCACCGGCGACGACCTCGCCCCCGCCTACTACGTGATCGCCGGTGCCTTCGTCACCACGACTGTGCTCGCGCTTGCCACCGGCCCTCCTGCCCGACGCCCACCTCAGGACGGCGCCCCGCACCCTGAAGCGGTACGAGAACACGAAGACCGGGCTCCGTGACCTACCCGGCGGCAGTCGGCCCATCTCCTCCGAGGGCGAAGAGCGCGAGGTCCGCCGCGACAGCGCGCCCCCGCCCATCGGCCGGGACGCTCATCGTGCCGGCGCCTACGCGAAGTTGGGGGCCCGTTCGTCAGGGTGACAGCAGGGACGACAGACGACTGCCGCGTGGGCCAGGCACGTCACGGGACGAGGACACCGGCCCCGGCCGCGACCACGCCGCACGACCATGCCTGGTATCGCGACGCCCCGCCGCGTCGCCGGGCGCATCTCTTCCGTCCGGAGATCCTTCTCGAACCTCCGCGTCAGGCTGCGCACCGGTATCACCGACGCCGACGATCACCCGGCCGCCCCGCCGGTCCGGCACCCTGGTGGTGTACTCCTTCGACGTCTCGTCACCGGAGCGGCCCCCGGCGGAGCGCCGTCTGCCCCACGCCGCCACAGGTCACGGCGTAGCACACCGCCGGCCCCGAAGGGCCCCGACACCGGCTCCTCCTGTCGCCGCCCGCACCGTCTGTCCGAACGCCGCCCCGGCCGGCCGCCACAGCGCCATCGCCGTCGGCCCCACCACCATCACCCACACCAGGGCCTGACCGAACGGCTGCTCGCCGAGGGTCCCCACCGCGCCGGACCGGTCGGTCCGAGCAACACCGACGGCGCTCGGCGGCCCGCCGGATCCGCGACTCCCACGGCGTCAGTCGTCGCCGGGCAGCCGGGACCGAAATCGTAAGGTGACTGAACCGACCACGTGCGAGGAAGGGGACCTCCTGGGCTCCCGTCGCGGTCAGGTTCCTAGCATGGGCACATGGTTGCCCGTGATATCCAGCAGTCCGATTCAGGAGGAGAAACAGTGTCCCGAGACGACGCCGAAGCCCGCGGTGTCTCCTCCCCACCGGCGGCCCAGGCGCGCGACTCGGCCGGCCCTTCTCCGGGATCGCGACGAGACGGGGCCGTCGAGGACTCCCGCCCGGTGGCCGACCTCGTCGAGCGGGCAGCCGCTCTGGTGGAACCCGTCAAGCCGAGGCTGCGCGGTTGGCTTCACGCCGGCATGGTCCCCGCTTCGCTGGCAGCGGGCATCGTCCTCATCTGCCTGGCAGGGACGCCGCAGGCCGTGCTGGCCTGCACCGTGTACTCCGTCACGGCCTGGCTCCTGTTCGGGACGAGCGCCGTCTACCACCTCGGCACCTGGGGACCACTCGGTGAGGCCGTTCTGCGCCGCCTCGACCACGCCAACATCTTCCTGATCATCGCCGGCACGTGCACCCCGCTCGCCGTGCTCCTGCTCTCCCGCGACCAGTGGTCGGTCCTGCTGTGGATCGTCTGGACGGGCGCGCTGGTCGGTATCGCCTTCCGTGTCCTGTGGGTCGGAGCTCCCCGCTGGCTGTACACCCCCTGCTACCTGGCTCTGGGCTGGGCGCCCGTGCGATACCTGCCCGACTTCCTTCACCGTGGCGGGGTGGCGGTGCTCTACCTGATCGTGGCCGGCGGGCTTCTCTACAGCGCGGGCGCGGTCGTCTACGCCTTGCAGCGCCCCAACCCCTCACCCCGATGGTTCGGCTTCCACGAGGTCTTCCACGCACTGACCGTGGCAGCCTTCACCGCCCACTACATCGCCATCTTTCTCGCCGCTCGCTGAGCGGCGAGGCACCTCGACCGCTCGCTGGGCGGTCGGGGTGCGGGCCTCGGCGCTCGCCGACCGTCCGGAGGGCCGCACGAGGCCGGCCCTCCGCCGTCAGGACGCGGCGGGCGGCTCGCCTCGGCGCGAGCGCAGTATCGAACGCACCAGCAGGTACGGCACGGCGACGGCGAGAAGCGGCAGGGCGGCCTGGTGAAGACTCGATCACGAAGGCCGCGTCGGCTCGGGGCCGAGCCGCCTACCAGTAATGACGGCGTCCACCGACCGCGTGACCGACCCCCCCGAGGATCCACAGGATGACGCCGATCACGACCAGGACGATGCCGATCGTCCACAGGATGGAAATGCCGGCCAAGAACCCGATGACGAGCAGAATGACCCCAAGAATGATCATGGTGACCTCCGGCCTCGCAGTTACCTCGATTCCAGGGTAGGCGCAACCCGCCGAGGCGGCCTGTCGGGCTCCTGTCCTTCCGGGGGCATGAACAGAAGCCGTCCGATCGGCACACCTGTCCGGTGCGACGGGACGGCCGCGGCGACCGGGAGCCGTCGGGCGGGACCTGGTCCCTGGACATGGCGGGGAGTTCTCGGTCGACCCGATGGGCGCGGTGGCGGCCTTCCCGGAGGCTGACCTCCGCCGGGAGATGGTCGAGGCCCGCCGAGTGCCGTGCGGGACCTTTTCGTCAGCGGCTCGGCTCATCCGCCCGAAGCCCACACATCCGGTACGTGCGTGCAGACGGCTTCGGGCCGCGCTCGCCGTCCAGTAAGGCCACGCGGGTTGCGGCGTGACGAGTTCCGGCCAACGCGATCGTCCCCGCGACCTTGGGCGGCCTCCTCTTCACTGCGCTCGGCATCCACTGGCCGCACGAGGCCGCAACCGTCGGCAGGGCGGCCTGGCCGTACGACGAGGGCTGGGATGTCCTCGCGATGGCGATGAGCGGGCTGATGAGCCTGTGGGGGCCACTGCTGCTGATTCTCACGTATGCGTACTACCGACGCCGTAGGACCTGATCCCGGTCTTCGGTGGGAACACTCGAACCCTCGCGGCGAAAAACATCATGTCTGGTGTGCGGCTTACCGACGGTCATCGCTGCCTGGGCGGCTCGGGCATGGTGGCGGCGCCTCCGGTCGGCCCGGGACACGCGGCCGGCACCCGCCCGAGGGGCTGAGGACACCTGCCGGCCGATCCGGTTCCGTACCCTGGGGACATGCGGATGCGCCCCACCCTGAGCTGGACCCCTCCCGAGGACCTGTCGCCGGGCACCACGGATCCGGGGCCGGTCGCCGACGTGCTCGGCGCCGGCGGTGTGCTGGTGCTCAGTGGGGCGGGCATCTCCACGGAGTCGGGCATCCCCGACTACCGGAGTGAGGACGGGAGCCTGGGCCGGCACACCCCGATGACCTACCAGGACTTCATCGCCGGCGCACAGGCTCGGCGCAGGTACTGGGCGCGCAGCCACCTGGGCCGACGCACGTTCGGCCGGGCGCGCTCCAACGCCGGACACCGGGCCGTGGCCGCGTTCGGGCGGCAGGGCCTGCTCTCGGGAGTGATCACCCAGAACGTCGACGGTCTGCACCAGGCCGCCGGCAGCCAGGGCGTCGTGGAGCTCCACGGAAGCCTGGACCGGGTCGTCTGCCTCTCCTGCGGCGCCTTCAGCGCGCGTGGTGAGCTCGCCCGGCGGCTGGAGGAGGCCAACCCGGGCTTCGCACCGGTGCCCTCCGCTGTCAATCCGGACGGCGACGCCGATCTGACCGACGAGCAGGTCGGGGACTTCCGCGTGATGCCCTGCACGGTCTGCGGCGGCATCCTCAAGCCGGACGTGGTGTTCTTCGGCGAGTCCGTGCCCCCTCAGCGGGTCGAGCACTGCCGCGAGTTGGTGCGTGGGGCGGCTTCGCTGCTGGTCCTGGGCTCCTCACTGACGGTGATGTCCGGACTCCGGTTCGTCCGCCAGGCGGCCCAGGACGGAAAGCCGGTGCTGATCGTCAACCTGGCCCCGACCCGGGGCGACCGGCACGCCGTCACCCGCGTCGCTCTCCCGCTGGGAGCGGCCCTGACCGCGGTGGCCGGCCGGCTGGGCGTCCCCCCGTCGACAGCGGGGCGGCAGGACCGGGTGAAGGTGCTCAGGAGTCGTAGGTACGCGTACTCATCCGACCGGGCCGGGTGACGGGCAGGGTCGGAGGATGAATCAGGACCGCCCCGGCCGTGAGCCACGCAGTGCCCTGGCCAATCTCGGCATCTTCCTCGCGGTGCTGCCGTTCAACGTCCTTCCGGCCGGCTATGCCTGGCTGGCGGTCGGCATCGGTGGCTGGGCCGCCACGAAGAACGGCGAGCAGCCGACCCTGCCGGTGTGGGAGATCGCGGGGTCCGGCAGCGCTCTTCTGGCGGTGGCGCTGGGTTTGGCATGGGGCCGGTTCCGGGCCGCCGCCGCCGCGCAGGTCGGCCTCACGGCGGTGCTGATGGCCTGGCTTCTGTCGGCGTACAGCTGACGTATCGCGGCGGGGACGGGCCGCCGCCCGACGCGACCGGGCGTTCGGGACGCGCCGGACCGCCCGCCACGGTGGCCGCCTGACCGTTCAGCCGGCGTCGTCCCGGGTGAGGCTCGCGCCGGTACGGGCCGCGGTCTCCCGGAGCGGGATGTACGACGCGTTGCAGGTGCCGGGTCGCTGGGCCAGGACGACGACCGGGGTCTCCGTTGCCGAGATACCGGTCGTCGACGGTGATCTGACGGCCCCACGGGGCGTGAAGCCCTTGTCCGACGCCCTGCGGCCGCCGAGGGGCGGCTGTGAGGAGGCCGTGCGGCGGCTGCCCTGGCGGCAGGGCGAATCGAACGGGTCACTTTGCGGAACCTTTACCCGGGATCGGCCGTTGGTCCGAGTGAGCACACGGCTCGCGACCGACAAGTCAGAATCAGACCGAGGTGACGTCAATGGCAGTGTGGGACAAGCTCAAGGACCAGGCCAAGAATCTGCAGCAGTCCCAGGGAGGGCGCCCGTCCGGCGGACGGAGCGGCGGGACAGGGTCCGGCGGTGGTTCACGTGCCCAGCTGGTCAGCACGCTGAAATCACAGCTGACCTCCCTCAAGACCGAGCTGAAGAGCGGTGCCTACCGGGACGCGAGCATGGCGGTGTGCGCGCTGGTCGCCGCCGCGGACGGTCATGTGGACCCGGCCGAGCGGCAGCACGTGGAGTCGATGATCCTGGGCAACGACGTCCTGCAGAACTTCCCGCCGGAGCAGCTGCGCACGCGATTCAACAAGCATGTGGACCAGTTGGCCCTCAACTTCCAGCAGGGCAAGGCGGACGCGCTGCAGGAGATCGTCAAGACGGCCAAGAAGCCGACCGAGGCACGGGCCGTGATCCAGACGGGCATCGTCGTCGCCGGTGCCGACGGCGACTTCTCCCACGCCGAACACATGGTGCTGCGGGAGGTGTGCACGGCGCTGGGGCTGTCCCCCGCCGAGTTCCAGCTCTGAGACCCCTCCCCCGCACCGGTTCCCGGGGCGGCGGCACCCGTCGGACGCGGTCCGACACGACGGGTCCGCCGGCCCGGAACGGTCCGGTGGCTCAGTGGCCTCCCCGGTTCTCGACGCAGGGGCCTGTGCCGGGCTGCGGTTCGGCGTAGGCGCCGTGCACCTCGCCGGTCAGCTCGTCCTCGGTCACATGCCCGGACACGCAGGTGACTCCCGTGTGGACGCTGTAGAACCCGGACCAGATGTAGACGCCGTGCTCCTTGCCGCACCCCAGGCGCTTCAGTGCCGCCGCGATCCGGGCATCGCCGAAGTCCCCCTCCTCGCGGACGTTCTCCAGCTCCTCGCGGATGAGCCGGGCCGAGGCCTCTCCCCGCACACGCTTCTCCTCGGTCAAGGGGGCTTGCATGCGGTACGCGTGGTTCTCCTCGTAGTGGGGTGCGCCGTCACCGGGTTCGCCCTGCCGGGTGCCGTCGGCATCGGGAACGGCACCCGGAGCGGGGGAGGACGGCGGCTGCGCGGGCGCCCCCTCAGGAGGCTGCGCGCAGGTCGGCCGGGGAGCGAAGGAAGTCTGCGGGGTGACGGAGGACTGCGGCGCCGACCGCGCGTCGCCGCTCCGCTCGGTCCCGCAGGCGGTGACGCCGATCAGCAGGAGAGCGGCTGCCGCGGCTGATCGTCCGAATGGCTTGGGCATGCGCGGAGTCTGCCACCCGTTCCGGGTACGGGCGTCGGCGCGGGTACTCATCTCCGGCGGGACGTCCCGGGCTTGCCCCCGGCCTCCCTCGCCGCACCGCGCACTCCGCACACCTGAGCCGCGGTCTTCGGGCGATCTGGGCACCGGCGCGGATTAAACCGGCATTCGGCAGAGTTGTGCCTGATCGGAGCCGATTCGCGAAGACGGGCCGGCGGATGCGGAGGCATGGCGGTGCACGGAGAGTACAAGGTCCCCGGCGGCAAGCTCGTGGTGGTCGACCTGGACGTGGAGGGCGGCGCCCTGCGCGGCGTACGCGTGGCCGGGGACTTCTTCCTGGAGCCCGACGAGGCCATCCTCGCCATCGACGCCGCGCTGGAGGGCGCCCCCGCCCACACCGACACGGCGGGCCTCGCAGCCCGGATCGACGCGGCTCTGCCGGAGTCGACCGTGATGCTGGGGCTGACCGCGGAGGGCGTCGCCGTCGCCGTACGGCGGGCTCTGGCGCAGGCCACCGAGTGGAGCGACTACGACTGGCAGCTGATCCACGACGCGCCGCAGTCCCCCGCCCTGCACATGGCGCTGGACGAGGTCGTCACCGCCGAGGTCGCCGCCGGACGCAGGCCGCCCACGCTGCGGGTCTGGGAGTGGGCCTCCCCGGCCGTGATCATCGGGAGCTTCCAGTCGCTGCGCAACGAGGTCGACGGCCCGGCCGCGGAGCGTCTCGGCGTCGAGGTGGTCAGACGCATCTCGGGCGGCGGCGCCATGTTCGTGGAGCCGGGGAACACCATCACGTACTCGCTCTCGGTGCCGGACTCGCTCGTCTCGGGGCTCTCCTTCGCCGACAGTTACGCCTACCTCGACGACTGGGTGCTCGGGGCCCTGGCCGACATGGGCATCAAGGCCTGGTACCAGCCGCTGAACGACATCGCCACGGACGCGGGCAAGATCGCGGGGGCCGCGCAGAAGCGGCTGGCGGGCGGGCAGGGCGCCGTGCTGCACCACGTGACCATGTCGTACGACATCGACGCCGACAAGATGCTGGAGGTGCTCCGGATCGGCAAGGAGAAGCTGTCGGACAAGGGCACCAAGTCGGCGAAGAAGCGTGTCGATCCCCTGCGTCGGCAGACCGGGCTGCCCCGCGAGATCGTCATCGCCAACATGATCGACTCGTTCCGCAACCGGCACGGCCTGACGCAGGGCGCCGTGACCCCCGACGAGCTGGCGCGGGCCGAGGATCTCGTACGGACCAAGTTCGGCACCGCGCAGTGGACGGCCCGCGTGCCGTAGGGGCGGGGCGCACGCGAGCCGCCCCGGCAGGCGGGTGCCTGCCGGGGCGGCCGGTGGTGCGGGGTGCTGCGTCGCGGGGCGGCGCACCGGGATCCGGCCCGGCGCCGGGGGATCAGCCCAGCGTCGCGATGGCCTTGTTGAAGGTCGCCGACGGGCGCATGACGGCGGCGGCCTTCGCCGGGTCGGGCTGGTAGTAGCCGCCGATGTCGACGGGCTTGCCCTGGACGGCGATCAGCTCGCCGACGATGGTCTCCTCCTGCTCGGCCAGCGTCCGGGCGAGCGGCGCGAACGCCTCGGCGAGCTTGGCGTCCTCGGTCTGCCCCGCCAGCTCCTGGGCCCAGTAGAGCGCCAGGTAGAAGTGGCTGCCACGGTTGTCGATGCCGCCGAGCTTGCGGCTGGGCGACTTGTCCTCGTTGAGGAACGTGGCGGTGGCACGGTCCAGCGTGTCCGCGAGGACCTGTGCACGGGCGTTGGACGTGGTTTGCGCGAGGTGCTCGAAGCTGACCGCCAGGGCGAGGAACTCACCCAGGCTGTCCCAGCGCAGGTAGTCCTCCTTGACGAGCTGCTGGACGTGCTTCGGCGCGGAACCGCCGGCGCCCGTCTCGAACAGGCCGCCGCCGTTCATCAGCGGGACGACGGAGAGCATCTTCGCGCTGGTGCCGAGCTCGAGGATCGGGAACAGGTCCGTCAGGTAGTCACGCAGCACGTTGCCGGTGACGGAGATGGTGTCCTCGCCGCGACGGATGCGCTCCAGGGAGAAGGCGGTGGCCTCCTGGGGCGTCTTGATCTCGATCCGCAGACCGTCGGTGTCGTGGTCCGCGAGGTAGGTGCGGACCTTCTCGATGAGCTTGGCGTCGTGCGCGCGGTCCTCGTCGAGCCAGAAGACGGCCGGGTTGCCGGTCGCGCGGGCGCGGGTGACGGCGAGCTTGACCCAGTCCTGGATCGGCAGGTCCTTGGTCTGGCACATCCGGAAGATGTCACCGGCGCCCACGGCCTGCTCCAGCACGGCGTCACCGGCGGCGTCGACGACCCGCACGGTGCCCGTGGTGGGGATCTCGAAGGTCTTGTCGTGGCTGCCGTACTCCTCGGCCTTCTGCGCCATGAGGCCGACGTTGGGCACCGAGCCCATCGTGGACGGGTCGAAGGCGCCGTTCGCACGGCAGTCGTCGATGACGACCTGGTAGACACCCGCGTAGCTGCTGTCCGGCAGGACGGCGATGGTGTCGGCCTCCTGGCCGTCCGGGCCCCACATGTGGCCGGAGGTGCGGATCATGGCCGGCATGGAGGCGTCGACGATGACGTCGCTGGGGACGTGCAGGTTGGTGATGCCCTTGTCGGAGTCGACCATCGCGAGCCCGGGGCCCTCGGCGATCTCGGCCTCGAAGGACGCCTTGATCTTCGCGCCCTCGGGCAGCTCCTCGAGTCCCTTGAGGATGCCGCCGAGCCCGTCGTTCGGGGTGAGGCCGGCCGCGGCGAGCGTCTCGCCGTACCGGGCGAAGGTCTTCGGGAAGAACGCGCGGACCACGTGGCCGAAGATGATCGGGTCGGAGACCTTCATCATGGTGGCCTTGAGGTGCACCGAGAACAGCACGCCCTCGGCCTTGGCCCGGGCGATCTGCGCGGTGAAGAATTCACGGAGCGCGGCCACCCGCATCACGGCGGCGTCGACGACCTCGCCCGCCAGGACGGGTACGGACTCGCGCAGCACGGTGGTGGTGCCGTCGTCGCCGACGAGCTCGATGCGCAGGGTGCCGGGCTCGGCGATGACGGCGGACTTCTCGGTGGACCGGAAGTCGTCGACGCCCATGGTGGCGACGTTCGTCCTGGAGTCGGCCGACCAGGCGCCCATGCGGTGCGGGTGCGTCTTGGCGTAGTTCTTGACCGAGGCGGGGGCGCGGCGGTCGGAGTTGCCCTCGCGCAGGACCGGGTTGACCGCGCTGCCCTTGATCTTGTCGTAGCGGGCGCGGACGTCCTTGTCCTCGTCGCTCTTGGGGTCGTCCGGGTAGTCCGGCAGTGCGTAGCCCTGCGCCTGCAGCTCGGCGACCGCGGCCTTGAGCTGCGGGATCGACGCCGAGACGTTCGGCAGCTTGATGATGTTGGCGCCGGGAGCCTTGGCCAGCTCGCCGAGCTCGGCGAGTGCGTCATCGATACGCTGGCCGGCCTCGAGGCGCTCCGGGAAGGCGGCGATGATCCGGCCGGCCAGGGAGATGTCGCGGCTCTCCACCGTGACCCCCGCGGTCGAGGCGTAGGCCTCGACGACCGGCAGGAACGAGTACGTCGCCAGGGCAGGGGCCTCGTCGGTGTGCGTATAGATGATGGTCGAGTCAGTCACCGGGTGCTCCGCTCCACGTCTGCAACATTGCTTGACATCAAGATATCTCGTGGCCGCCCCCCTCTCCACAGGGGCCCGCCCCCGTTCTCGGGCGGATTCCGTCACACGCGGACGGTGAGGCCCGGCGGGTGCCGCCGTTCGCGGATCACCGTCCGGTCCGGCTGGTGGCCTTCGGCGCGATCCGCGCCGCGGGGCGGGTCGCGGCCGGCCTGCGGGAGGAGGTCAGCGCTGTGACGTCCCGGGGGCGGGCGGGCGGTGCTCGTACCAGCGCCGGTCGGATTCCAGCTGGGCGGCGAGCGAGATGAGGCGTTCCTCACTGCGGGAGGGGCCCAGGAGTTGGGCGCCGAGGGGCAGGCCGTCGTGGGTGAAGCCCGCGGGGACGTTGACGCCGGGCCAGCCGAGGACGTTCCAGGGCCAGGCGTACGGGCAGGCCGCGGTCATCGCGAGGTCGGTGCGCCAGGCGCTCAGCCGGTCGAAGGCGCCGACCCGGGGCGGCGGAGCGGCGGTGGTCGGGGTGAGGAGCACGTCGTATCCGCTGCCGGTCCCCGCTGTCTCGAAGAAGGCGCCGAGCCTGCGGTGCTGGCGTACCTCGCGGGCCCTGGCCGCGCGGACCACCCGGCCGCCGAGGCGGGTTCCGGTGCGCAGGGCGCTGCGGGTACGCGGGTCCAGGAGCGTGGGATCGGGGTGCCGCGCGGCGAGTTCGGCGATCCCGGCGGTGGCGCGGGGGACGAAGGAGAGGCCGATCAGTCCGTAGCGGGGGCGGGCCTCCTCCACGTGGTGGCCCAGGCGCGCGAGGGTTTCGGCGAGTGCGGTGACGGCACGCACCACCTCGGGGTGCGGCGCGTTCCTGGTGAGGGTGAGCGGGGGCTCCAGGGCGAGGCCGATCCGCAGCCTGCCGGGGTCGCGGCGGGCCGCGGCGGACGCGTCGACGGCGGGCGGCCGGTGCGGGTCACCGGGGTGCGGTCCCGCGGCGGCGTCCAGGAGCAGGGCCGCGTCGGCGACCGTACGGGCGAGGGGGCCGTTCACGGTGAGGCCCTGGAAGGCGTCGGTGTTGGGGTGGACGGAGATCCGGCCGCGCTGCGGCTTGATGCCGACGAGGTGGGTCCAGGCCGCGGGGATGCGGATGGATCCCGCGCCGTCCGAGCCGAGTGCGGCCGGTACGAGGCCGGCGGCGACGGCCGCGGCGGATCCGCCGGACGAACCGCCGGGCGTGTGGGCGGTGTTCCACGGATTGCGGGTGACGCCGAAGGCGGGCCCCTCGGTGAAGGCCCACTGGCCCAGCTCGCAGGAGTTGGTCTTGCCGACGACGACGGCTCCCGCGGCGCGCAGCCGTCGGACCGCCTCGCTGTCGGCGGTGGCGGGCGGCAGTTCGCCGTCGCAGCCGAAGTAGGTGGGCATGCCGGCGACGTCGGTGTCGTCCTTGACGGCGACCGGTACCCCGAGCAGTGGCAGCCGCTCCCCCGAGGCGAGCCGCCGGTCGGCGTCGGCGGCCTCGGCGAGTGCGGCCTCGGCCCGCAGGTGGCGGAAGGCGTTGAAGGTGTCGCGGCCGGATTCGATGCGGGCCAGCGCGGCGGCGACGAGCGCCAGCGAGGTCGTCCGGCCGTCGGCCAACCGCTGTGCGCTGTCCACGAGTCCCGGCTGTTCGGACACCTTGTCGGGCCTGCTCGGTCGCTCCGTCGGTTCTGCTGAGGACATCGCTGCAGCCTCCTCGCGTCCGCCGGAGCACCGGTGTCCCGGGTCCGCCCCGGGGCCGCCCGAGCGGGACCTACTGGAGAGTAACGAAGCGGGGTGGTCCGCTCAAGCATGCTGCCGTCCGCGCCGCCGCGGCCGAACGGCGCGGACGCCCGCCCGCGTCGGTCCGGGGCCTAGGGCCTGTCGCGGGGCGGGGCCCTACGGCCTTACGTGGATCTCGCCGATCCCGGTGCCGAGACCGGCGCAGTGGGCGGTCGACTGCCCGGACTGCCCCGGGCCGAGGGTGACGTGCTCGCCGTCCACGTCCGGGGACCAGCCGCAGACCAGGTGGACCCAGAAGGTCCGGGGTACGGACCCGTTGTTGCGGCAGAGGGCGTATCCGGTGTGGTCGTCGACCGCGTGCTTCCCGGTGTCGCAGGACAGGCCGGGCGCTACGGCAGCCGGCGCCACGGCCACCGCTGCGGTCACCGGCACGGCCGCCGCGAGGGTCAGCCCCAGAACGGCGGCACCGCGCACGAGGGTGCGGACGGCGTTCCCCTTGGACAGCTTCTTCATGACTCTCCTTCGATTCCTTGATCGTCACGGCGACCCTCCCCCACGTTCCGTAGCCGAAAACAGCGCCGAACCTCACACTCCGTGCACACGGTCCGCCGCGCGTGCGCAGGGCCGCGGGCGTACGCTCGATCGGGGAAACACACATGCGAGAAGGCTCGGGAAGGGCTGTTTCCGAGGAGGCGCCGTGACCGTACAGCGCATCGCCGCCCGTGCCGCCGCCTGCGCCGTGGCGGTCGTACTCTCCGTGACGAGCGGCGCGGTGGCCCGTGCGGAGGACGACATCGAGTCGCTCCCCGCCCAGCAGATCGCCGACCGGTCCCGTGACGCGCTGCTCGACGCCGAGTCGCTGCACCTCCGCGCGGAGGGCGACCTGGGTGAGGGGCGGCCCCCGATGACGATCGACCTCGTCCTGGACCGGAACGGCAACTGCGTGGGCGGCATCGACCTGGGTGACGGCAAGGGCCAGGTCGAGATCGTGAAGCGGGGCGACGAGGTGTGGGTGAAGCCGGACGCGGACTTCTGGGAGAACCAGGTCCCGGTGGGCGGCACCACGTTCGAGGCGATCCTGGCCGGGCGCTACATGAAGGGCGAGGCCTCGGACTCCAGGCTGCGGCCGGTGGTGGAGGCCTGCGACCTCGACACGTTCCGGGAGCTGGTCACCGACAACGCCGACACCGCGGGGGGAACGCTCACCAGGGGAACGCCTTCCACCGTGGACGGCACCCGCGCGATCCCCGTCACCAGGAGCGGGGAAGGCGACAGGAAGGACGACCGGCTGACGGTGTACGTGGCCACCGAGGGCAAGCACCACCCGGTGCGGATCACGGTGAAGAGCGAGACGGCGGACGCGGCCGTGGACCTCTCCCGCTTCGACACTCCGGTGCCCACGGCCACGCCGTCGCCGCAGGACACGGTGGACGTCAGCGCCCTGCTGGGGCGCCCGCGGCCCCCCCCCCCCGCTGCCGGGCACCGCCAACCCCCCCCCGCCCACCCGTCCGGCGCGAGAGGAACGGCGGGCCGCGGGGCCCCGGGTCGGAGGCCGCCCCGGACCGCGGTCCCCGGGTCAGACGCGGACCCGGGAGCCCCGGCTGAGCAGCGTGTACAGCAGCAGCGACGAGGCCAGGCCCACCGCCCAGCCGTAGTCGGCGAGCGGCTTGAGGAAGGGGACGATCCCGTCCGCCGGGAAGGGTCCCTTGCCGGGGGACGAGTGGGAGCCGCCGATCGCGAGGACGCCACCGGCCGCGAAGGCCGCCACGGCCCGCAGGTTCCAGCCGTTGGTGTACCAGTAGCGGCCGCCGGGCCGGTAGAGGTCGGCCAGGTCGAGCACGGTGCGGCGGATGATCCAGTAGTCGGCGATCAGGATGCCCGCGACCGTACCGAGCAGCCCGCCCACCAGACCGAGCCACGTGAAGATGTACAGCTCGGGGGTCTCGGTGAGCTTCCACGGCATGATCAGGACGCCGACGACACCCGTGATCAGCGCACCCGTACGGAAGTTGATGAACCTGGGCGCCAGGTTCGCCAGGTCGTACGCCGGGGACACGACGTTCGCCGCGATGTTGACGGAGATCGTCGCGATGAGCACGGTGATCAGCCCGAAGAGGAGCCCGAAGGCGTTGTCGGTCTTGGCGACGAGCTGCACCGGGTCCCAGATGGCCTCCCCGTACACGGCCTGCGAACCGGAGGTCACGAAGACGGAGAGCAGGGCGAAGAACGTCATCGTGGTCGGGAGTCCGAGCGACTGGCCCCAGATCTGGGCGCGTTGGCCGGCGCCGAAGCGGGTGAAGTCGGGGATGTTCAGCGACAGGGTGGCCCAGAAGGCGATCATGCCCATCAGGGAGGGGAAGAAGACCGGCCAGAAGTCGGCGCCCCAGCCCAGTGCGGACGGCTGGTCCAGGAGCGGGCCGAAGCCGCCGGCCTTGACCGCGACCCAGACCAGCAGCACCACCGCGCCGACGAGGACGAACGGCGCCGCCCAGTTCTCGAAGCGCCGCAGGGTGTCCATGCCCCGGTAGATGATGGCGAGTTCGAGCGCCCAGAAGAGGACGAAGCAGAGCCAGAGCGTCCAGGGCTGTCCGCCGATCTCGTCGGCCCGTGCCCAGCCGCCGAAGATCTTGCCGAGCAGCGTGAAGATGCCGACGCCGCCGATCCAGGTCTGGATCCCGAACCAGGCGCAGGCGACCGCCGCCCGGATCATCGCGGGCAGATTGGCACCGCGCAGCCCGAAGGAGGCGCGGGCCAGGACCGGGAAGGGGATTCCGTACTTGGGTCCGGCGTGCCCGGTGAGCAGCATCGGGGCGAGCACGATCAGGTTGGCCAGCGCGATCGTGAGGACGGCCTGCTTCCAGTCCATGCCGAGCGCGACGAGCCCGGAGGCCAGCAGCCAGGACGGGATGTTGTGCGCCATCCCGATCCACAGGGCGGCGAAGTTGTACGTCGTCCAGCGGCGCCGTTCGAGCGGGACCGGCAGCAGGTCGTCGTTGGCGAAGCGGGGATCGTCGGGGACGGTGCCCGGGGCGAGTTCGATCCGGCCGGAGGGGTCGGGTATCCGCTCTCCGGGTCCGGACGGTGGGACAGGTGGGACGGTGGCGGTCATGGCTGCGGGACCCTTCGCTCGGGAACGGTGCCGTGCGGGGCGCGGGGGCTGGGGGTGCGGCCTCTCGGTGGAGAGCTCGCGGACGGGCTCGCGGGTCAGGCGGAGAGCGCGGGAATGATCGTCGAGCCGTAGGCGTCGATGGTCGCCTCCCGCGCGTCGTGCATGTTGTATACGGCGAACTGGTCGACGCCCAGGTCACGCAGGGCCTGCAGCTTCTCGATGTGGGCCTCGGCCGGTCCCAGCAGGCAGAACCGGTCGACGATCTCGTCGGGGACGAAGGCCGTGTCCGGGTTCCCGGTGCGGCCGTGGTGGCTGTAGTCGTATCCGGACCGGCCGGCGATGTACGCGGTGAGGGCTTCGGGCACGAGCCCCGAGTGCTCCCCGTACCGGGAGACGAGGTCGGCGACGTGGTTGCCGACCATGCCGCCGAACCAGCGGCACTGCTCGCGGGCGTGGTCCAGGTCGTCTCCGACGTAGGCGGGCGCGGCGACGCAGATGGTGACGGAGTCCGGGTCGCGGCCGGCGTCGGACGCCGCGTCGCGCACCGCCTTGACCATCCATTCGGTGAGGTAGGGGTCGGCGAGCTGCAGGATGAACCCGTCGGCCTTCTGCCCGGCCAGGGCCAGTGCCTTGGGCCCGTACGCGCCCATCCAGACCGGGAGCCGGCCGTCCTTCACCCACGGGATCCGGACCTGCTGCCCGTCTACGGTGGCCTCGCGCCCCTCGGCGAGGTCGCGGATCACGTCGATGGCCTCGCCCAGTCTGGCCAGGGTGTTGGGCTTGCGGCCGGCCACCCGCATCGCCGAGTCGCCGCGCCCGATCCCGCAGACGGTGCGGTTGCCGTACATCTCGTTGAGGGTGGCGAAGGTGGAGGCGGTGACCTCCCAGGTGCGGGTGCCGGGGTTGGTGACCATCGGGCCCACGATCAGCCGCTCGGTGTGTTCGAGGATGCGGCTGTAGATGACGAAGGGCTCCTGCCAGAGCACCGCCGAGTCGAAGGTCCAGCCGTAGCGGAAGCCGTTCCGCTCGGCGCGGCGCATGAGCCCGACGACGGCGGAGGCCGGCGGGTCGGTCTGGAGGACGAGTCCGAAGTCCATGGCAGGTGCTCCTAGTCGAGGTACTGACAGGTGGCGCGCGGGGTGTACATGCCGTGACCGGCCCGGCCGGTGAACTCCCGTTCGTCGATGACCACGTCGCCGCGCGAGAGGACGGTCTCCACCCGGCCGGTGAGCCGCTTGCCCTCGTACGCCGAGTAGTCGACGTTCATGTGGTGGGTCTCGGCCGAGATGGTCTGTTCGGCGTGCGGGTCGTAGATGACGACATCGGCGTCGGCTCCCGGCGCGATGGTGCCCTTCTTCGGGTAGAGCCCGAACATCCGGGCCGGGGAGGCGCAGGCGATCTCGATCCAGCGGCGGCGGGAGATGTGGCCGTCGACGACGGCCTGGTGGAGGAGGTCCATCCGGTTCTCCACACCGGGCATGCCGTTGGGGATCTTCGAGAAGTCGCCGCGGCCCATCTCCTTCTGCCCCGAGAAGCAGAACGGGCAGTGGTCGGTGGAGACGACCTGGAGTTCGTTGTTCCGCAGCCCGCGCCAGAGTGCGTCCTGGTGCTCCTTGGGGCGCAGCGGGGTGGAACAGACGTATTTCGCGCCCTCGAAGTCGGGCTCGGCGAGATTGTCCGTGGAGAGGAAGAGGTACTGCGGGCAGGTCTCACCGAAGACCGGGAGTCCCTTGTGACGGGCGGCGGCGAGCTCGGCTACGGCCTCGTCGGCGGAGACGTGGACGACGTAGAGGGGCGAACCCGCGACCCTGGCGAGCTGGATGGCGCGATGGGTGGCCTCGGCCTCCAGCGCCACCTTGCGTACGTCGCCGTGGTGGCGCGGGTCGGTGCGGCCCTCGGCGAGGGCCTGCTCGACGAGGACGTCGATGGCGATGCCGTTCTCCGCGTGCATCATGATCAGGCCGCCGTTGCCGGAGGCCCGCTGCATGGCGCGCAGGATCTGGCCGTCGTCGCTGTAGAAGACGCCGGGGTAGGCCATGAACAGCTTGAACGAGGTGATCCCCTCCGCCACCAGGAGGTCCATCTCCTTGAGCGAGGACTCGTTCACATCGGACATGATCATGTGGAACGCGTAGTCGACGGCGCAGTTGCCGTCCGCCTTCGCGAACCAGGCGTCGAGCCCCTCGCGCAGCGATCCGCCCTTGCTCTGGATGGCGAAGTCGACGATCGTGGTGGTGCCGCCCCAGGCGGCTGCCCTGGTGCCGGTCTCGAAGGTGTCGGCGGCGAAGGTCCCGCCGAACGGCATCTCCATGTGCGTGTGCGCGTCGACACCTCCCGGGATGACGTACTTCCCGGTGGCGTCGATCCTCCGGTCGGCGGTCCAGCTCGCGGCCGCGTCGGTGCCGTGGGCGGCGAGGGCGGCGATACGGCCCCCCTCGATGAGTACGTCGGCGTGGATCTCGTCGGACGCGGTGATGACGAGGCCGCCGTGGATGACGGTGCGGCTCATGTACCTTTCCTCCTCGCGGTGCGGTGGCGGACGTCTCTGTTTCCGGCACGTCCCCGGGCGCGGCGCACCGGTCGGCCCGGTGAGGACGGGTCGGGGGTGCGGCGCTCCCGGTGTGGGCGGTCAGCCGGCCGCGCGCAGCGCCTCGGCCAGGATCTCCGCACCTTCCTCGGCCTCGGCGACGGTCAGCGAGAGCGGAGGTGCGATCCGCAGGACGCTGGTGCTGTGACCGCCGCCCTTCCCGATGAGGAGTCCACCCGCGCGGGCCGCTTCGAGCACGGCCGCCGCGCCCTCCGGGTCGGCCTCGTCGGTACCGGGCCTCACCAGCTCGATGCCGATCATGAGGCCCCGGCCGCGCACCTCCCGCACGGCCGCTGAGCCCGCGGCGACCGCGCGGATCCGCTCGATGAGCAGTCCGCCGACCCGCCGCGCGTTCCCCTGGAGGTCGTGTTCCAGGAGGTACGAGAGATTGGCGAGCCCGGCGGCCATGGTGACCGGGGAACCGCCGAACGTCGAGATGGAGTTGGCGTCCAGGCAGTTCATGACCTCGGCCCGGGCGACGACCCCGCCGATGGACATGCCGTTGCCGATGCCCTTGGCGAAGGTAAGGATGTCCGGCGGGCCGTTCTCGGCATGCGCCTGCCAGCCCCAGAAGTGCTCGCCGGTCCTGCCCCAGCCGGTCTGCACCTCGTCGGAGATCCACAGGACGCCGTGCCGGTCGAGGACCTCACGGAAGGCCGCGTACAGCCCGTCGGGCGGTGCGGTGAAGCCGCCGACGCCCTGGACGGGCTCGGCGATCAGGGCGGCCGCTTCCCGGGTGTGGCCGAGCAGGTCCTCCAGATCGGCCACGCACGCCTTGATGAACCGGTCGTCGCTCAGCTCCGCGTACGGTCCGCGGGTGCGGACCCCGCCGTGGACGTACAGCGTCTGCAGGGGCGACAGACTGGTGGGCGACCAGGCCTGGTTGCCGGTGACGGACACCGCCGAGAACGATCTGCCGTGGTAGCTGTTGCGCATCGCCAGGATCTGGTTCGACCGGCGGTAGGCGGTGGCGAGCAGCAGGGCGGTGTCGTTGGCCTCGGTGCCCGAGGTGGTGAAGAAGACCCGGGCGTCGGGGATGCCGGAGAGGGTGGCGACGCGCTCGGCCAGCTCGACCATCGGCCGGTTGAGGTAGAGCGTCGAGGAGTGGATGATCCGGCCGGCCTGCTCGGCGACGGCCTTGGTCACCTCGGGCAGGGCGTGCGCGGTCATGGTGGTGAGGATGCCGCCGAAGAAGTCGAGGTAGCGGTTCCCGTCCGCGTCCCAGACGTGGCGCCCTTCGCCGTGGGTGAGTTCGAGGGGCTGCCGGTAGTAGAGGGCCAGCCAGTCGGGGCTGACCGCCAGATGCCGTTCGTGCAGTCCGGTCACGGCTCCACCAGCCCGTCGTACGCGTCCGGCCGGCGGTCCCGGTAGAAAGCCCACTGCTGGCGGACCTCCTCGATCAGGCCGAAGTCGAGGTCGCGGACGAGGAGTTGCTCCTCCTTGTCGTCGGCGACCTCACCGACGAACTGGCCGCGGGGGTCGACGAAGTAGCTCGTGCCGTAGAAGTCGTTGTCGCCGTACTCCTCCTGGCCGACGCGGTTGATCGCGGCGATGAAGTACTCGTTGGCGACGGCGGAGGCGGGCTGTTCCAGCTGCCACAGGTGACTGGAGAGGCCGCGCGAGGTGGCCGACGGGTTGTAGACCAACTGCGCTCCGTTGAGCCCCAGTTGCCGCCAGCCTTCGGGGAAGTGCCGGTCGTAGCAGATGTAGACGCCGACCTTGCCGACCGCGGTGTCGAAGACCGGCCAACCGGCGTTCCCGGGCTTGAAGTAGTACTTCTCCCAGAAGCCCTTGACCTGCGGGATGTGGTGCTTGCGGTACTTGCCGAGGTACGAGCCGTCGGCGTCGATCACCGCGGCGGTGTTGTAGTAGAAGCCGGACTGTTCCAGCTCGAAGACCGGCACGACGATCACCATGCCCGTCTCGCGGGCCAGGTCCCGCATCCGCCGGACGGTCGGCCCGTCCGGGACGGCCTCCGCCCAGCGGTAGTGCTCGGGCTCCTGCACCTGGCAGAAGTAGGGGGCGTTGAACACCTCCTGGAAGCCGATGATCTGCGCGCCCTGCCGGGCTGCCTCGCGAGCGTGTTCCTCGTGCTTGGCGATCATGGATTCGGTGTCGCCGGTCCAGGTCGCCTGGACAAGTGCGGCGCGTACGACTGGGGACATGAGCTGCTCCTTCGACGCGGCGTCAGAGAGCCTCTACGCGTTTTTCTACGCCCGTAGACACGGTGTATAGGAGGAGAACGTAAGCCCCGTCACACGGCGGGGCAAGACCATCGCCGTGAACCGGCGGAGTCGATCATGTTTCGCACCCGAGCGGTCCACAGGGTCCGGACGGCGGCTCACCCAAGGTGCGCAGCGTCCCGTACGCGGCCTGGACGAACGGTGCGAGCGGGGTGGGAGCCGTGTTCGTGAGGGCCACCAGTCCGGTGCGCGAGCCGGGCAGGAAGCCCGCGAAGGCGGTGAAGCCGCGGGTGCCTCCGGAGTGGTGGAGCAGCGCTCCGTCGGGGCGCGGGCGGAGGTTCCAGACGAGGCAGAGCCGGGAGCCGGTCCGGGGCACGCTCAGCCGGGGGCGCTGCACCTCGGTGAGCGCGGTGCGCAGGACGGCGGACTCCCCGGCGGCGGTGTCCGGGTCGAGCAGCGCGGTGAGGACGCGGAGCAGGTCCCTGGCGCTGGAGCGCACGGCACCGGCCGCGGGCAGGCCCGGCATCAGCAGGGCCGGGCGCGGCCTGCCGTGCCAGTGCCCGGTCGCCTGGGGCCGGTCGGGGTCGCAGTCCGTGTCGGTGAGGCGGAGCGGGCCGGTGACGCGTTCGGCCAGCAGGGCCGCGTAGTCGTCCCCGGTGCCGCCGGCCGCTCGGGCGAGTACGTGGCCGAGCAGGGCGCCGCCGAAGTTGGAGTACAGGACGCGGGTGCCGGGGCGGTGGCGCAGCCGGGTGCGGGGCAGGGCGGCCAGCAGGTCGGCCTCGGAGAAACCGGCGTACGGGTTGCTGAGCCATCCGCTGCGTACCGCGCGGGCGAGCAGGCCGGGGGGCAGCCGGGGCAGGCCCGAGGTGTGGGTGGCGAGGTGGAGCAGG
This sequence comes from Streptomyces sp. NPDC058637, assembly GCF_042717325.1. Classification (NCBI taxonomy): domain Bacteria; kingdom Bacillati; phylum Actinomycetota; class Actinomycetes; order Kitasatosporales; family Streptomycetaceae; genus Streptomyces; species Streptomyces sp. NPDC058637. Next base: position 162,988 of record NZ_JBHXRD010000007.1, read on the forward strand.
GTGAGCGGTCCGGGGAGCCGGACCGGGAGGTAGCGGTCGACGCGGTCGCCGTAGCGGACCTCGCCACGGGCGGCCAGTTCGGCGAGCAGCAGTGCGGTGAAGGTCTTGGTGAGCGAGCCCGTCTCGAAGCGGGTGCGCTCCCCCACCGGACCGCGGCAGAGCACCAGGTGCTCGTCCCCGCGGACGGCCGCCACCACCGTTCCCGGCCCTTTGGCCGCGGCCAGGAGTGGGCGGAGGCGGACGGCCAGCGGGGCTCCGGTCACCGTCGGCCCGCCGCCCGGGCGAGTGCGACGGATCCGGCGACGGCGGTGACGACGACGGTGTGCTGATGGTCCGTGAACCTCTGCCCCGGGTCGTCGTCCACGGGGTCGGAGTCCCGGGGCACGAGTCCGTCCTCGTGCTGGAGTGCGGCGACGGCCTCCCAGTCCCCCGCCGCGCAGTACGGGTCCGGGAGCGAGGCTCCGACGATCAGCAGCTCCGCGACGAGGTCCCACTGCCCGACCTCGCGCCAGACGTCGATCCACACGGGGAGCCAGGTGCGTACGTACGTGGCGAGTTCGGGCGGCAGCCCCTCCGGGTCGGCGCCCCAGTCGGTGAGGTGGAAGACCGTGTGGGTCATCGCGTAGGCGGTGATCCAGTTGATGGCCCAGGGCTCCGGGGTCGCGCCGAGCCAGGTGGCGCCGGCCAGCGCCGTCATGTCCTCGGCCTGCCGCAGGCCCACGACGCGGGCCGCGTTGGCGACGGCGAGCCGGCGGTTGGGCAGCATCTCGACGCTGTCGGCCGACCGCATGCGGGACCGGTGGGCCAGCAGCCGGTCCAGCCCTTCGTGCCGGTAGCCGCAACGGAAGAACGGGGCGTACATCTCCAGCGGGTCCGTCATCAGGGTGTGGCGGAGCTGGCGTTCGTAGATCATGTCGCCCTGCCGGAACTGCTCCCAGGTGAAGTCCATCAGGCTCTGGGCGGCGACGAGACGGCCAGGGCCTGCGACCCCGTCGCGCAGGATGAGCGACGCGGCGAGGGTGGTCTCGCCGAGGGGCTTGTAGACGCTGTCCGGGTCGGCCATCGTCTCGGTGGTGTCGGGGGGCAGGCCGCCGAGCGCACGGTTGGCGTGCAGCCACGAGAGGGCCCGGTCCGCCATGACGCGGGCCGCCCGGGTCACGGGCTCGGGAATCGTCGTCATGTGCGTGCCGCCTTCGTGCCCGTGCCGGGCCGCCGTCTCAGCAGGTGGCCGGCGATCGCCAGGTCCAGGGCCGCACGGGGGCCCGCTCCGCCGACCAGCCATAGGTGTTCCGCCGCGAGGGCCGGGTCCAGCGGCAGTTCCGTGCCGTCGTGGTGCAGCCAGGCCAGCCACCGGACGAGCCGTACGGCCGTGGGGAAGTCGCGGCGCAGGATCGACCGGCTGACACCCCGGCTCAGCGGCAGGGCGCCGCCGCGCGCCGCGTCGTGCACCGGCCCGTCGAGGCCGAGGGTGGCGAGCGGGGCGAGTTGGGCCATGCGGACGGACCAGGTCTGCCAGTGCGTGGTGCCGGCGAGTTCGGCCTCGTCCGCCGGCGGGGCGGCGAGGGCCCGGAGGGTGTCGTCGCCGGTGAGCCGGGCGAGGAGTCCCGCGGTGGCCCAGTCCCGGCGGTCGACCGCGTGCTCTTCGAGTGCGTCGGAGGCCGGGAAGGCCTCGAAGGCCTTGGTCACGACGGCCGCGTCCTGCGCCTCGAACGGGTCGCCCGCAAGGAGGTGGGAACTGAGGGCGTCGGCCCCGAGCACCCGGACGGCCGCGAGGGCCGCCAGGGTGTCGGAGGCGTCGTCGACGTACCGGGCCAGCTGTACAGCGTCCCCGGTGCCGTCGAGGGCACCGAGGACGCTGCTTGCCAGGACATCGGTCGCCGCGACGAATTCGGACTGGGAGCTCACTTGCCCCGGGGCTCCTTCGGCTCCTTGGGAGACAGGAGCAGGAGCGCGAGCAGGAAGCCCGCCGCTTCCGGGGTGTACAGCGGGGCGTCGCTGACGGCGGCCTCGGGCTCGGCCATCAGCGCGCCCAGCACGGTGGTCTCGGTCGGCGTGGCGGTGAGAGTGATTTCCTGGGCAAGCATGGTGCCTCCTCATCACTGGGGTGAACATGACCCACTTATGTGGATATGCCACGACCGAGCCTAAAGGGTGGAATGGGATTTATCTCCGCGAGGCCGGACTGGCTGGGCTCTTGCGTCGCCTCTTGCGCTGGAGCGCACTCCAGCTCGTAGCCTCCGGGAACCATCCGACCGAAGGGGCACCTCTTGCGTTACACACTGTTCGGCAGGACCGGGCTGCGGGTCAGCGAGCTCGCCCTGGGTGCCATGACCCTGGGCAGCCATGAATCGGAGCCCGACGCCGTCAGGAGGACGAGTGGCCGGATCCTGGACGCCTATCTGGAGGCGGGCGGCAATTTCGTCGACACCGCCGACGTCTACGGCGGCGGATCGTCGGAGTCGGTCCTCGGCGAGCTGCTCGGTGACCGCCGCGACAGCCTCGTCCTGGCGAGCAAGTACACGTGCGCGACCGCCGTCGGTGATGTGAACGCGGCCGGCAACCACCGCAAGAACCTGGTCCGCTCGGTGGAGGCGAGCCTGGACCGGCTGCGGACCGACCGCCTGGACGTGCTGTGGGTGCACGCCCGGGACCACTTCACCCCCGTCGACGAGGTGATGCGCGCACTCGACGACCTCGTACGCACGGGAAAGGTGCTCTACGTCGGTGTCTCGGACTGGCCCGCGTGGGAGATCGCCCAGGCCAACACCCTTGCCGAGCTGCGCGGCTGGACGGCGTTCACCGGCTCGCAGCTGCGCTACAGCCTGCTGGAGCGCACGCCGGAGCGCGAACTGCTCCCCCAGGCGTACGCCTTCGACCAGGCCGTGTTCGCGTGGAGTCCGCTTGCCCGCGGGCTGCTCACGGGCAAGCACCTCGGCGGGGCCGACGGAGCCACGGGGGACGTGCTCGACGGCGTCCGGCGCCGCGAGCACGAGACCGTCACCGCTGTCGTGGAGACCGCCGAGCGCGGCGGCTGGACCCCGGCCCAGGTCGCGCTGTCCTGGCTGCGCGGGCGGCCCGGCAACATCGTCCCGATCATCGGCGCCTCCACGGAAGTACAGCTGAAGGACAACCTGGCCTGCCTGGAGGTGGACCTCGACGCCGACGCCGTCGCCCGGCTCGACGCGGTGAGCGCGGTCCCGCTCGGCTTCCCCCACGACTTCCTGCGCGAGCGGGGCGTCACGGAGACGGTGTACGGGGACCGTTGGGCCGACATCGAGGACCGGCGCTCCACGGGCCGCCGCACGACGAACGGGGCGCCCTACTAGGGTCTTTCGTTGGGGTCAGGCCGGGTCAGGGAGCGGGGTCCGGTGCGCGCAGCCGCAAGGCGGAGGAGGGAGCCCACGCGGAGCGGTCGCCCTCTGCTCGAGTGAAGCCGAGGGATCGGGGGAGGGCGTGCCAGGGCGCGCGAGCCCGGCATGATCCGAGCGAGAGGCCCTGAAGGGCCGCGCCCGGCGGCTACGGTGCCGCGATGCCCGCCACCCGCAGGGCGTGGACCAGGTCCCACTCCCGCGCCGCGGACACCTCGCGGGCGGCGGCGAGCAGTTGGGGGACGAGGTGGCGCGGGCCGCCCTCGGCGATCCGCGCCGCGTCCTCGGCCGTCCGTACCCGTACGAACGCGCCCAGCAGTGCCCGCGCCTCGGGTTCCCGGCCCGCCCGGTCGAGGGCGACCACGGCGTCGGCGATCTCGGCCGCCGGCCGCGCGACTCCTTGCCGGAGCAGCTGCCCGCAGTCCCCGGCGCGGCCCGCGGCGGCCAACGCGCTCGCCGCCGCCGCGAGTTCGGCGGGCGGCAGGGAGGACACCTCCCACAGCAGGGTGGCCCAGTCGGCGGCCAGACCGGCCCGGTGCAGCGCGACGGCGAGTACCGGAAGCCGCTCCGCCTGCCAGGCGGCCGCCTCGCAGAGCACACCGTGCGCCTCACCGCTGCGGCCCTCCGCGCGCAGCCGTACGAGCAGTGCGACGGCGTCATCGGCGGCGCGGCCTGCCGCGGGGTCGGCGACGGCTGCCCGCGGCGCGGTCGCGGGCGCGCTCTCGGCGGGGACGCCGCCGAAGCGGGCGCCGCGCGGTAAGGCGGTGGCCGGTGAGGGCTCGGGGAGCACGGGAACGGCCGAGGGTGCCGGGGCCGCTTCGGTGTCGTCCTCCAGGTCCAATCCGGCGAAGCGGGCGCCGCGCGGCTTCTTGCGCCCGGGCGCGGGGCGCGTCGCCTCCGGATCGGGCCCGTGGCCCGGGGCAGGGGCCGCCGTTCCGGACGGGCGGCGGGGCTCCGGGACCCGGTGCGCGCGCCCGGCGGGTTCCGGTTCCGGTGTGCGCGCGGGTTCCTCCGCACGGAACCAGGTGTCGGGCACGGTGTTCTCCACGGCCGCCAGCCGGTTGCGGAGCTCGGTGCAGCGGGCCGAGGCGCGGGTGTGGTCGTCGCGCGCCCAGGCCAGGGTGTCCGGATCGGCGTCCGCGTCCTCCTCCGCGGCCCGCAGCCGCCGGGCGGTGTGGGTCTGCTCCCGGAGCATCAGGCCCAGGCGGTCGACGAGGGCCTGCCGTCCGCCCGGCCGCCGGTCGTGCGCACCGGCGGAAGCGGTGAACAGCGCGGCGGCCCGTACGGACTCCTGCGCGGCGACGTCGGTGCCGCGCGCCGCGGCGAGGTCCTGGAGGAGTGCTTCGACGACGTCCCAGGGCGGCACCTCGGCACCGTCGAAGCAGGCGCGCATGCCCTCGGGATCGCGGGCGCAGAAGACTCCGTACCACCCCCGCCCGGGATCGAGCAGGGCGGCAAGATCGTGCAGGTACTGTGCGAACTTCCTTACGTCCCACGCATGTTGATCCACTGTTACCGTCGCCCTCGCCGGCCGTCGACTGGAGCGTTCCAGTCCGGTGGCATTCGACCGCAGGCGTGTTACGGGCGGGCTACGCCCGCTTTTCGAGCATGGTGCGTCCGGAGCGCGGCACGGACCGCGCGCCCCTCAGAAGGTGACGGCGATCCCGGTGTGGGGCCGCTTGCCCAGGCGCACGATCATGGCGGGCCGGTCCACGGTCCAGAACTTCCAGGTGTACTTGCGCGCGAGCACCTTGCGCACCGCGGGCATCCCGTCCTTGTCGAGCAGCCGTGCCGTCCCCTCGGCGCTCGGCGCCCCCTCGGCGATCCTGCCGCGGACGTCGCAGACGGTGACGAGGACCCGGGGGTTGTTGCGCAGCCGCTTGACCTTCCAGGAATCGCTCCGTGTCCAGACGTACAGCACGTCACCGTCCGCCGCCGCCCAGACGGGCGTGGCGACGGGCGTGCCGTCCTTCCGGTACGTGGTCAGACTGACGTACTCACTGCGGGCGAAGTCCTGGAGGGTCACGGGCGTGACCCTACTCCGCACTAGGCCGTGAGCGGCAGCGCCCCCGGTCCGGGCAGCGGCACGGGGAGCGCGGGGAACGGTCCGGTCGCCGGGGCCGGGCCGGCCGCCGAGCGCTCCACGGCCACCGGTTCCGGCTCGTGCGCGCACCGCGCGAGCACGACGTCCATCGACAGGCCGAGGGCGCCCGCCACCGCAGCCACGGTGAAGAAGGCGGGGGTCGGGGCCCGGCCCGTCTCGATCTTGCGGAGCGTCTCGGCGGAGATTCCCGCGCTCGCGGCGACCGCGACCATGCTGCGTCCGCCGCGCGCCTCGCGCAGCACATCGCCGAGCCGCTCGCCGCGACGGCGTTCTTCCGGTGTCAGGGGTGTCCGTACCATGCCGTCATTCTAATACCGCTACGACCGGTATAGAAATTGGCGGGGTGCAGCCCGGCCCCGACGCAGGGCGTCGGCGGCAGGACAGTACCGCGCCGATCCGAACGCGGGGTCTAGCGCGGCGGGCCGAACGCGAGGTCTAGCGCGCGGCGAGCCGTTCCATCAGAGCGGCGCTGCGCGCCAGCACCTCCCGCTCCTCGCCGGTGAGCTCGGCCTCGATGGCCTGGGCGAGCCAGCCGGCCCTGCGCCCACGCTCCGCGTCGAGGGCCGTCCGCCCCGCGGCGGAGAGCTCGACCAGCGCCTTGCGGCCGTCCGTGGGATGTGCCCGGCGGACGACCAGACCCTGTTCCATGAGCAGCCCGACCGCACGGGCCATGGACTGGGGCCGCACGCGCTGATCCGCGGCGAGCTCACTGGTGGTCATGGCCCCGTCGCGATCGAGGGTGCCGAGCACCGAGACCTGACCGTGCGGAATGCGGTCCTCGTGCTTCACGCGCCGCGTCAGCTTGCCCATCGCGTTACGCAGTTCTGTGGCGACGGCGGCGGGTTCCGGGGTGGGCATAGGGCACTTTAACCGGTGATCACCAGTGGGACCCGGCCCCCTGCCCGTGCGGCCGAACTGCACAGCCGAACTGAACAGCTGAACTGAACAGCATTGCTGTAGAGTCGATGTGTCGCGGCACGCGCCAGCGTTGTCGCAGCAGGGCCGCGGCGTGCGTCGAAACGAAGGAACTCCCCATGGCATCCGCAGCGGTCGAGTCCACCGTCATCCGCTCCGTCACCGCCCGCAGGGTCCTCGACAGCCGGGGCAACCCCACCGTCGAGGCCGACGTCCTCCTGGCCGACGGATCCATGGGCCGCGCCGCGGTCCCCTCCGGTGCTTCGACCGGCGCACGGGAAGCCGTGGAGCTGCGTGACAGCGACCCCGGGCGCTGGCACGGCAAGGGCGTCGACCAGGCGGTCGCCCACGTCAACGGCGACATCGCGTCAGCGGTCGTGGGGCGCGACGCCGACGACCAGGCGGGCCTCGACGCCGCGCTCGTGGCACTCGACGGCACGACGGACAAGTCCCGCCTCGGCGCCAACGCGCTTCTCGGCGTCTCCCTCGCCACCGCCAAAGCCGCCGCGGCGGCCCACCGCCGGCCCCTCTACCGCTACCTCGGCGGCGCCGACGCCCGCCTCCTCCCGCTGCCGATGATGAACATCGTCAACGGCGGCGCCCACGCCGACAACCCGCTGGACTTCCAGGAGTTCATGATCGCTCCGGTGGGTGCGGAGACCTTCGCGGAAGCCGTGCGCATGGGCAGCGAGGTCTTCCACACCCTGCGCCGCGATCTGCTGGCCGCCGGGCACTCCACGGGCGTCGGCGACGAGGGCGGCTTCGCCCCCTCGCTGCGCACCGCGGAGGAGGCGCTCGACTTCGTGATGACCGCCATCGAGCGCACCGGGTACCGGCCCGGCACGGACATCGGTCTGCTCATGGACCCGGCGTCGTCGGAGTTCTTCCGTGACGGGGTGTACGACTACGCGGGCGAGGGGGTGCGCCGCACGCCCTCCGAGAACGTCGACTACCTGGCCAGACTCATCGACGCCTACCCGGTCGTCTCCATCGAGGACCCGATGGCGGAGAACGACCTGGACGGCTGGCGCGAGCTGACCGCCCGCGTCGGCGACCGCTGCCAGCTCGTCGGCGACGACGTGTTCTGCACCGACGAGAAGCTGCTGCGCGAGGGCATCCGCACCGGCGTCGGCAACTCCGTCCTGGTCAAGGTCAACCAGATCGGCACCCTGACCGAGGCCCTCGCCACGGTCGCCACCGCACACCGCGCGGGCTGGACGGTCGTCATGTCGCACCGCTCCGGTGAGACGGAGGACACGACGATCGCGGACCTGGCGGTCGCGACGGGCTGCGGGCAGATCAAGACCGGATCGCTGTCCCGGTCCGACCGTACGGCGAAGTACAACCAACTCATCCGTATCGAGGAGGAGTTGGGCGCATCGGCTCGGTACGCGGGCGGAGCTGCGCTGGACCGTTCCTGACGCACCACACGATGAAGAGCCCTCGTCCGGCGGTACGACGGCCGTCCCGTCGGCCGCCCTGCCCCCCGCCGGCACGGCCGTCACCCCGGCGAACCGTCGTCGACGAACCTCCGGGCGAGCGTCTCGCCGGCCGTGACCGCGGCCTCATGGCTCTCGATCGGTGACACCTCGGAGTTCTTGAACAGGATGTAGGTGACGCCGGACGCGGTCCCACCGCTCTTCGGGTCCGGGTCGATGCCGAGGGCCTCGGCCGTGGCGTACGACGCCTCCCCGATGATCCCGGTGGGTCCGGTGTCCCCCACGACGGCGTACTGCACCTGTCCTCGGTGAACGACGGCGGCGACCGTGCCGCCGCGGATCCCTGACTTGGTGTGGTTCCAGAGCGGGCCGGGGCCCGGTACGACGACGTACGGCAGCCGGGCCGAGTCCAGGGGCTTGCCCGCCGATGTCTGGAACGCCGTCTCCGGCAGGAAGGACGGGTCGGTCCGGCTGTTGCACGCCTGGGTGATCCGGCCGTCGCAGTCGATGTCCATGTCCGCCTCCCAGAACACCGCCCCCTCCGTCCCGCACACCGGCACGTTCGCCGGGCCGCCCTGGTCCGTTCGGTACCTCCCGTCGGAGATCCGGGTGCAGGTCTTCACCCGGGCCAGCAGCTCGGCGGCGCTCACCGGGGCCTTCCCGCTCCCGCCGTCGGCATCGTCGGCCGGGGTGGTGAAGGCCGCTGCGGGGAGGGCCGCCGCGGCGAGCAGCGCGGCGCCGGAGACGACGGAGAGGACGAGCATTCGCGTACGCACCGTGGGCGAAGCCCTTTCGCTGGACACGAAGGACCTCGGCGGGTCCTTCCTTGCCGACGCGGCCGGGACTGCCCGGCCGTGTCATGGAGCCGGGGCCGGTACGACGCGGCTGAGCACGTCGTACCGGCCCCGAGGCCACTGCTACGGACGACCGGTCATGAACGACCGCTCGGATGCACCACCATGGCCGAGCCACCGCCCCGCCGCACCTTTTCCGCGGCCGCGAGCCAGCGTCCGTCCGGCAGCCGCTGGACGCCGGTGGCGGCGCCGATCTCCGGATTCGCCTTGAAGACGTGCCCGAGCGCCTCCAGCTCCTCCCGCACCGGGCTGTTCCAGAGCCCCGGCTCGATCTCCGTCGTCGCCGAGTTGCGCTGGCTGGCACGCGGCGCGGCGATCGCGTCGACGAGCGGCAGCCCCCGGTCGACATGACCGGTCAGCGACTGCAGCACGGTGGTGATGATCGTGGCGCCGCCGGGCGAGCCCAGTGCCAGTACGGGGGTGCCGTGCTTCAGCACGATGGTCGGCGAGATCGACGACCTCGGGCGCTTGCCGGGCCCCGGCAGGTTCGGGTCGTGGACCGCCGGGTTCGCGGGTGCGAAGGAGAAGTCCGTCAGCTCGTTGTTCAGCAGGAAGCCCCGCCCCGGGACCGTGATGCCGCTGCCACCCGTCGACTCGATGGTGAGGGTGTACGCGACGACGTTGCCCCACTTGTCCGCGGCGGTCAGATGCGTCGTGTTCTCGCCCTCGAACGTCGTCGGGGCGGCGGTGCCCCCGGATGCGCACCGCACGGGGTCGCGCGGGTCCCCCGGAGCGAGCGGGCTGGTGAGGACCGCGTCGTCCTTGATGAGGCACTCGCGCGAGTCGGCGAAGCGCTGGCTGAGAAGTCCTCGCGTGGGTACGTCCTCGAACGCCGGGTCGCCGACCCAGCGCCCCCGGTCCGCGAACGCGATCCGGCTCGCCTCGATGAGCCGGTGCAGGTACTGCGCCTTGGTCGCCTTCGAGAGGTCCGTGGACTCCAGGATGTTGAGCGCCTCGCCCACGCTCGTCCCGCCCGAGGAGGAGGGCGCGATGCCGTAGACGTCCAGGCCCCGGTAGCCGATTCTCGTCGGTGCCTGACGCAGCGCCCTGTAGGACTTCAGGTCCGCGGCCGTGAGGTCACCGGGGCGCACCACCCGGGCCGCCGCCGGGTCCACGGGCGGTGTGCGGACCGTCGACACGATGTCCTGGGCGATGTCGCCCCGGTACAGCTCGTCGACGCCCTCCCGGCCCAGGGTCTCGTAGGTGCGGGCGAGGTCCGGGTTCCTGAACACCGAGCCGACCACCGGCAGTTGGCCGCCGGGGAGGAAGAGGTCGGCGGAGGCGGGGAAGTCGGCGAACCTGGCCTGGTTGCCCGCGGTCTGCGAGCGGAAGGTGTCGTCGACGACGAACCCGTCGCGGGCGAGCCGCTCGGCCGGTTTCAGGAGCTGGCGCAGGGACTTGGTGCCCCAGGCGTCCAGTGCCTTGTCCCAGGTGGCGGGGGTGCCGGGGGTGCCGACGCCGAGGCCGCTGGTGACGGCGTCGGCGAAGGGGATCGGCTGCCCGTTCTCCAGGAAGAGCGAGGAGTCGGCGCTGCGGGGCGCCGTCTCCCGGCCGTCGACGGTCTCCACGGTGCGCTTTCGGGCGTCGTAGTGGACGAAGTAGCCTCCGCCGCCGATGCCCGCCGAGTAGGGCTCGGTGACGCCCAGCGCCGCCGCGGTCGCCACGGCCGCGTCCACGGCGTTGCCGCCCTTGCGGAGCACCTCGATACCGGCCGCCGACGCGTCCGCGTCGACGCTCGCGACGGCTCCCCCGTATCCCACCGCCACCGGCGACTTGGGGGGCGGCGCCGCGGGTGATGACGCCGCGGGGGCCGCGGCGCCGAGCGAGCCGATGACGGCGATCACGCTTAAGAACGACACATTCCGGCCGACGGAACGACGCATCCGTACCTCCAGTGAGGGATCGTCCGCGCAGGGTAACTCCGCCCCGGCCGAATCGTCAGGACCGCCTCCGGCACGGGGTCGAAGGACCGCCCGTTCACGCGTCGGCGGTCGTGATCAGATGCGTACCGCGGCCTGGTAGCTGCCGACGGTGTTCATCGATTCGTAGCGGACGAAGGCGCCCGGGTACGGGGCGTGCAGCACGGTGTTGTTGCCCGCGTAGAGGCCCACGTGCGTGGTGTTGCTGAAGAACACCAGGTCGCCCGGCTTCAGTTGGCCGCGCGCGATACGGGTGCCCTCGTTGATCTGGGTGTGCGTGGTGCGGGTGATCTGGACGTTGGCCTGGGCGTAGGCCCACTGGGTCAGGCCTGAGCAGTCGAAGGCGTCGGGTCCCGTGGCGGACCAGTCGTACGGCTTGCCCACCCGCGTGTCGGCGGCCTGGAGGGCGGCGGCACCGTGTGCGGACGCGGGGGCCTCGTTACCGAGGTCGACCCGGTCGCCGGCGGCGCGGCCGGCGCGCTGCTCGTCCTCGGCCGTCTTCGCGCGCTCGGCGGCGGTGAGGGTGTTGAGCAGCCTCTGGGCGTCGGCGAGCTTGCCCTGCTGCTCCTTCTTGTTCCTGCCGAGCGTCTCGCGGACCTCGGCGAGGTCGTCGAGCTTGCCCTGGGCTTCCTTGCGCTGCTGCGCGAGGGTGCGCTGTTTCGCCTGGATCTTCTGCAGCGACTCGGTCTGCTTGGCCGTCAGCTGGTCGAGCGCCGAGGCCTGGTCGAGGAAGCTGTCGGGGTCCGAGGAGAGCAGCAGCTGGACGGACGGGTCGAGTCCACCGGAGCGGTATTGCGCCGTGGCGATCGAACCGAGTTCCCGGCGCAGGGTGTTGAGATCGTCCTGACCACGGGCGACCTTGTCCTGGAGCGCGTCGGCCTGCTTCTTGAGCTTGGTCTGCTGCTCCTTGGCACCGTTGTACTTCTCCGTGGCCTTCTCGGCCTCGTGGTAGAGCTTGTCGACCTTCGCCTTGACCTCGCTCGTGGTCGGCTTGGGGTCGGCGTGTGCGGCCTGGGAGGTCAGGGCAACGGTCGCGGCGGCGGTCGCGGTGAGCACGGTCACGCGGGTGCGGCTCGGCTGTTTGGGACGACGATGGGACGCCATGGAGGCGAGCTCCTTCTTTTCGAGCCGCCTGCCGGGCCACTGGGACGCGAACGGATCCCGGCTCCGCGCACGTCACGGACACGGCGGTTCCTTCGCCGCCACCCCGAATGGATGATCAACCGCGCGAAGGTTCGAGGGCCGACTCTAGTAACCGGTTCGTGATCTACGCAATCTTCACAGGAAAGTTGCCGATCCGAGCTGGTGATCATGGCGACCGAGCCGCGTACACCAGGGCGCGGTGCCACTACTCATGGTGACGCATCGTCAGCACACCCCTGAACAGGGGCCCGCTCGGTGACGGCCCGGACACCCTTTTCCGGCCACCTTGATGACAGGGGCATGATAAGTGCGTGCTGATGGGCATAGTCCTGAGGCCCGGGGAGAACCCGCGACAGGCGACCGTGCCGATGCGGTCCCCACTCCCCCGCCCTCGGTTCCCGACGGAGCCGTGTCCCCACGAGCGAAGGAATGACCATGCCGCACTTCTCATGGCTGAAGGCAGCCGGCACCGCCGCCGCGATCACCCTGGTCGCGGCAACAGCGGCGCACGCCGCACCCGTACCGGAGCCGGCCGCGGCGGAGAGATCGGCAGCGGTGGTGACACTCCACTACGACGACAGCCGGGCAGGGGGCTGGGAGGCTGCGATATCCGCAGGAGTCGCCTCGTGGAACCAGAACGTCGGCAACGTCCGGCTGGCCGAGGCCGCGCCCGGCACCCGCGCCGAGATCCAGATCGTGGCCACCAGCGGCTGGCCGCAGGCGACTCTCGGACCGGTACGCCCCGGTGGCCAGGTACGTGTCGAACTCGGCAGCCAGGCCGTGTCCCAGGGCTATGACAAGACCCGCATCGCCGCCCACGAGATCGGGCACAGCCTGGGCCTGCCCGACACCAAGCCGGGCCCGTGCTCCCAGCTGATGTCCGGCTCGAGCGCCGGCATCAGTTGCAGGAACGCGATTCCGAACGCGACCGAACAGGCCCGCGTCGAGTCCGCGTACGCCAACGGCCTCGCCTCGCTCGTTCCCACCGACGGCCGCACGCTGGTGGACGCGCCGTAGGACTCGTACGGCCGATCATGTGACCACTCCGTGCCCGAGTCGCTCCTGTGGGGTGTGGGGCGGGGTGATCTTGGTGATGCCGAGGAGGGGCGGCAGAAGGCGCGGAGGAAGGAGCAGGACGTGCTCTCACGTCTGCGCGCCCTGCCGGAAGGGGGCCTGAAGCCGATGAGACCAAGCGGATGATCGACCGGGTCAGGACCTTCGTCGGCTACCGGGAGTACCCGAAGTACGGCATCGTCAGCCGCTACTTCGTGTACAAGAAGGCCCTGCTGGAGGAGGCCGGGCGTCTCGTGCGGGCCGGGGTGGTTCCTGAGAAGGAGGACATCTTCTACCTCACGTTCCAGGAACTCCACGCCGCCGTACGCTCGAACCGGGTGGACGGCCGGCTCGTCCAGGAGCGCAAGGACGCGTTCCGGTCGTACCACGCGCTCACACCGCCCCGGGTGCTCACCTCGGACGGTGAGGCCGTCACCGGGGCGTACCGGCGCGACGACGTGCCGGACGGCACCCTGGCCGGCCTGGCGGTGTCCGCCGGGACCGTCGAGGGAAGGGCCCGCGTCATCCTCGACATGGCGGACGCCGATCTCGGAGCGGGCGACATCCTGGTCACGCCCTTCACCGACCCCAGCTGGTCGCCGCTGTTCGTCGGGATCGCGGGTCTGGTGACGGAGGTGGGCGGCCTGATGACCCATGGGGCGGTGATCGCCCGGGAGTACGGTCCGCCCGCCGTCGTGGGCGTGGAGCGGGCCACCCGGCTGATCCGGGACGGGCAGCGGATCCGTGTGCACGGCACGGACGGGTACGTCGAGATCCTGCCTTGACCGGCCGCACCTGGAGGCCATGTCCGTAGCTACTTCCTGATCAGCGCCGTGGCGGGACCCCTCGGCGCGTCACCGCCACCGCGGCCGGTACCAAGGAGAGCGGCACCCCCGTCGCCTGTCTCCGCGACGTGGGGCCGCCCGGCCTCGGCAGACTGGTCGGCAACGCCCCCTATACGTGTTCGGCGGGCGGATGCCGGGCCGGCGGTCCTCCGTCGGTCCGGAGCCGTGCTCCATGGCCTACGGCGTACCGACCGGTCACCGGCTCGCCCTGGTGGCCGACAGCTCGGCCACCTCCGCGTCGTGCACCCTCCGACCGGCGCGCAGCTGACCTTCTCCGCGCGGAACGGCCCCGGAGACAGGTCCGGTACCGCTGCGCGAGGAGTGATCACCGGCTGCTGCCGGACGGTCTCGGCTACTGCCTGCCCGGCAGCACCGTTCCTGGTTCGGCGGGGGCGACACCCGCCGCTTCCGTCTTCGGGTTGCGCCGCTGCCGTCTGGCCATCCAGGTCGCGAACCACGAGAGCAGCATGCACATCCCGATGTAGATGGGTGAGATCACCATGACCACCGGGATGAACGGCAGGTCGTAGTCGAGGTTCGACGCGATGAGTTTGCCCGCGTGGAGGAATTCCTCGTAGGTGATCAGGTAGCCGAGCGAGGTGTCCTTGAGGGCCACCACCAGCTGGCTGATGATGGTGGGCAGCATCGCCCGGACGGCCTGTGGGGCGAGGACATGGGTGGTGACCTGCGTCTTGCGCATGCCGAGGGCGTACGCCGCCTCCCGCTGCCCCCGGTCCACGGAGTTGATGCCGGTACGGAACACCTCGGCGAGCACGGAGCCGTTGTAGAGGGTGAGCCCGGCCACCAGTGCGGGCAGCGGCTGCACCTTGAGCGCGACGAAGATGAAGAAGATCATCACCAGGACGGGCATGGCCCGGAAGAACTCGACCAGCAGCGTCGCGATCCAGCGCACCGGCCGGTGGACGGAGAGCCGGCCCACGGCGAGCACGGCCCCGAGCGCGAGGGACAGGACCGCCGCGTACGCGAAGGCCTTCAGGGTGTTGCCCAGTCCGCGGAGCAGCAGTTCCTGGATGCCCTTGTAGGTGAAGGGGTTCCACTTCGCGGCGGTGAACTGGTCCGTGTCGAAGAGCAGGTAGAGGATCCATCCGAACACGGCGAGGATCACGATCGTCGAGACGACCCCGTACGTGAGGTGCCTCTTGCGGGTCACCGGCCCCGGAATGTCGTAGAGCGCGGTGGCGGAGGCGGTGGAGTGGGTCATCGGGCGACTCCCCAGCGCTTCTCCATGAAGTTGAAGAGCGCACTGATGGACAGGGTGATGATCAGGTATCCGACGGCGATCCAGACGAACGTCCAGATGATGCTGTAGCCCAGTTCGTTGAGGGTCTTGTAGGTGCCGAGCAGTTCGGTGACGCTGAACGCCCCGGCGATCGCGGAGTTCTTCGCGAGCGCGATGAGTGTCGATCCGACCGGCGGGATCACCGAGCGGAAGGCCTGCGGCAGCACGACGTTGTTCAGTGTCTGTCCGAAGGACATCCCGAGGCTGCGGGACGCCTCGCCCTGTCCTGTGGGCACGGTGTTGATGCCTGAGCGCAGGGCCTCGCAGATGAAGGCCGAGGTGTAGCAGCCGAGGGCGAGGACCGCGAAGACCTCGAAGGGCAGCACCAGGCCGAAGCGGGGCAGCCCGAGGAGGACGGCGAAGAACAGCAGTGTCAGCGGGGTGTTGCGGAGCACGGCCACCCAGACGGTGCCGATCACCCGGAGCGAGCCGACGGGCGCGACCCGGAAGGACGCCATGAGGAAGCCGAGGAGCAGCGCGAGGATCGAGGCGTAGACGGTGAGCTCCACGGTGCCGAGGAAGCCCTTGCCGTAGAGCGAGAAGTTCTCTGTCAGTACATCCATGGTGGTGGCCCGCCTCAGTTCGCCGGATAGCGGTCGATGGGCGGGGGTGTCGGCGCGGGCACCCCTGACAGGCCGAGCGTGGCCTCGAACGCCTTCTTCCAGTTGCCGTTCTTCTCGTTCTCCTCCAGGGCGTCGTCGAGCGCGAGGCGCAGCGCGTCGTCGCCGCGGGGGACGCCGATGCCGTAGGGCTCCTCGGAGAAGGGCTTGCCGACGACCTTCATCTCGTCCGGTGCCTTGGCCGCGAAGCCCAGCAGGATGGCGTCGTCGGTGGTGACGGCGTCGACCTGGTAGGTCAGCAGGTTGTCGACACAGATCGAGTACGTGTCGTAGGCGACGAGGTCCGCGTCGGGGAAGTCGGCGGCGATCCGCTGGTACGGCGTGGACCCGGCGGCGGAGCAGACGGTCCTGCCCGCCAGGTCCTGCGGCCCCTTGATGTCGTTCTCGTCGGTGCGCACGAGCAGTCCCTGCCCGGCCATGTAGTACGGCCCGGCGAAGCCGACGAGCTTCTTGCGCATGTCGTTGATCGTGTAGGTGCCGACGTAGTAGTCGATCTGCCCGTTCTGGAGTGCCGTCTCGCGGTTGGCGGAGGCGATGGTCCGGAAGCTGATCGTGTCGGGCTCGAAGCCGAGCGACGCCGCCATCATGCGGGCGATCTCGATGTCGAAGCCCGAGTAGATGCCGGTGGCCGGGTCCTTCTCGCCGAGATAGGGCTGGTCCTCCTTGGCGCCGACCACGAGGTGGCCGCGCTTCCTTGCCTTCACCCAGGTCTTCGAATCGGGCAGCCGGAAGCTCGTGTCGACCGTGTACCGGGGCAGCGCCCCGGCTTTGGGTCCCTTGACCGGCGGGCTGCCCTCCTTGCCGCAGCCCGCGGCGAGCACGGCGAGCAGGAGGCCGGCGAGCACGGCCGCGATGTTCCTCGTACGCAACACGGTGCCCCCTGTCAGTGCTTGAGGATCTTGGACAGGAAGTCCTTGGCGCGGTCCGTCTCCGGGGCGGTGAAGAACTGCTCCGGGGTGCGGTCCTCGATGATGCATCCCTCGGACATGAACACCACACGGTTGGCCGCGGACCGGGCGAACCCCATCTCGTGCGTGACGACGACCATGGTCATGCCCTCGCGGGCGAGCTGTTGCATGACTTCGAGCACCTCGTTGATCATCTCCGGGTCGAGCGCCGAGGTGGGCTCGTCGAAGAGGAGGGCCTTGGGGTCCATGGCCAGTGCGCGGGCGATGGCGACGCGCTGCTGCTGGCCGCCGGAGAGCTGGGCGGGGAGCTTGTCGGCCTGCGAGGCGAGCCCGACCCTCTCCAGCAGCTCCCGCGAGCGCCGGTCGGCGTCGTCCCTCTTGCGCTTGCGGACCTTGATCTGGGCGAGGGAGACGTTCGCCAGGACGGTCTTGTGCGCGAACAGGTTGAACGCCTGGAACACCATGCCGACTTCGGCCCGGAGCTGCGCGAGCCCCTTCCCCTCCTCGGGGAGGGGCTTCCCGTCGATCGCGATGAAGCCGGACTCGATGGTCTCGAGTCTGTTGATCGTCCGGCAGAGCGTCGACTTGCCCGATCCCGAGGGGCCGATCACCACCACCACCTCCCCGCGGCCGACGGTGAGATTGATGTCCTGCAGTACGTGCAACGTCCCGAAGTGCTTGTTGACGTCCCGCAGCTCGATCAACGGATCGACGGCCATACGCTGCCCTACCCACTTTTCGCTGTGTCGAGGTCAGCGCAAACTAACCAGGCCCGCCGCGCACTTCGGGGCCGACACGCACCAAAAGCGCATAAGGCTGTTTATCGCGCTTTGCGTTCCGGCCCGCTCTCCGCCGACTCCGCGTACATCTCCGAGAGCTCGGGGCTCCCCGACATCGCCCAGTCCAGCCCCGCCCCGACGACATCGATCTCACGGCCGGAGGCCAGGCGCACCACGGGCTGTCCACCGGCCAGGATGTCCCAGGCCGCCCCGGGGACGGTCCGTACGAGGACGGTGCCGAGGTAGAGGCCCGCGTCGTTGCCCAGCCAGGGCAGCTCCTCGGGGTCCTCGCGCCACAGCGGCGGGAGCTGGTCGAGGGCGGACAACGAGGCGGGGCTGTCGTCGAGTTCGAGGCCGTGCTGCCCCGCCCGGACACGCAGCAGTTCGCATTCCGCGAACAGCTCGGCCACACCGTCCGGATCGGTCTCGACGGCAGCCGCGAGAGCCACCCCCCGCGTACCGCCCTGGCGCTTACGCCAGTTGTCCAAGAAAGGGATGTTCATACCACTAGGATCCCACCCCGGACCTGTTCCGCACCGCAGGGCGCGCGACTGTTCCCGATCCGGGACCGAGTGCCGGATCACGCCTGTCTAGGCTGGGCGGATGATCTCCCAGAACTACCTCTCCGAACTCTTCTCGCTGGACGGCCGGGTGGCCGTGGTGACCGGCGGCAGCTCAGGCATCGGCCGGGGCATCACCGACGCGCTCGCGCGTGCGGGCGCGCGGGTCGTCGTCGTGGCACGCCGGGAGGCGGAGCTGACCCGCACCGTCGCCGAACTGACGGCGGAGGGCTGCCGGGCGGCCTGGGTGAGCGCCGACCTGGGGACCACCGAGGGTGTGCGTACGGCCGGCGACAAGGCCGTGGCGGCGTTCGGTGAGCCCGACATCCTGGTCAACTGCGCGGGCGTCAACCTGCGGCCGCCGATGGGTGAGCTGGACGAGGACGTGTGGGACACCACGATGACGGTGAACCTCAAGGCGCCCTACCTGCTGGGCCGGCGCTTCGGGCCCGGCATGGCCGAGCGCGGGTACGGGCGGATCATCCACATCACCTCGCAGCAGGCGCATCGGGCGTTCGTGCAGAGCGGGGCGTACGGGGTGTCCAAGGGTGCGCTGGAGTCGCTGGCCCGCTCCCAGGCCGAGGCCTGGTCCCCGCGGGGTGTCACCTGCAACACCCTGGTGCCGGGCTTCGTGATGACGCCCCTCAACGAGCGGCTGTCCTCCGACCCGGAGCGGGTGGCGGCGCTGGCCGCCCGCACGATGGTGGGCCGCAACGGGCTGGCCGAGGACTTCGCCGGCGCCGCGGTGTTCCTGGCGAGCGCGGCCTCGGCGTACGTCACCGGGCAGTCGCTCTTCGTGGACGGCGGGTTCTCCGTGCACTGAGCGGTGCGAGGTGCCCGGTGCGGGGCTCCCTGCGCTCGGTACGCGGCACTCCGTGCGCGTGCGGGGCGCTCCGCACTCGGTGCGGAGACGCGTGATGCCGCCCCCGCAGGGGGACGGCATCCAGATGTGCGAGCGCTCGAGATCAAAGGCGGCGACGGTGACAGGGTGCGCCTCCGCGCCACGGCCCGGCCTGAGCCGGACCATCAGGAATCGAACCCGAGAAGTGTCCGTTGCCCGCGCACCGGGCGCCCGCCACGCTCACCCTAGCTGTCGGCGGCGGGAGTTGCCGGCTCCTTTTCCGCGGCGGCGACGGCCGCCGACGCGGTCTCCTTGTCGATGCCGAGCCCCGTGAGCACACCCGCACCACCCTCGAACTCCAGCAGGGCCAGCAGGATGTGCTCCGCGCCGACGAAGTCGTCCCCCAGCCGCAGCGCCTCCCGGAAGGTGAGCTCCAGGACCTTGCGCGCTCCGGCGTCGTACGGGATCAGCTCGGGGACGGTGTCCGCCGCGGCCGGCAGCGCGAGCAGGGCCGCCTCGCGGACGGCGGCGTGCGACACGCCCTGTCCCGCGATCACTTGCGCGGCGAGGGCGTCCGGCTCCCCCAGCAGCCCCAGCACCAGGTGCTCGACGCGCAACTCGTCGTTGCGGGCGGCCTGCGCCTCGTTGTGGGCGCCCATCACGACGTTCCGGGCCTGCTCGGTGAACCGCCCGAATCCCTGGCTCGGGTTCAGGTCCGTGGTCTCGTCCGGCTTCTTGGCCACGAACCTCTTCTGGGCGGCCTGCCGGGTGACGCCCATACTCCTGCCGATGTCCGTCCACGAGGCGCCCGAGCGCCGCGCCTGGTCCACGAAGTGGCCGATGAGGTGGTCGGCGATCTCACCGAGGTGATCCGCCGCGACGACGGCACCGGTGAGCTGCTCCAGTGCGTCGGTGTGGGTCTGCTTGATCGCGTCGATCAGGTCGTCGAGGCGAATGGGAGGGTTGGGCCCGAGCGGCTTCGTCATGGGGCAACCCTAGGTTGACACTCTGGGGTCGTCAACCCTTGGTTGACAGTCCGTGGAGCTTGTCCGTACGGCTACCGCGGTGTTGGCTGTAGATCCGGTGTCGGCCGCGGTCGATCAACCGTAGGAGCTGCGACGAGAGGCACACGATGGCCGAGGACCGCGACGGCATGGTCGTCCACTGGCGGCCAGGCTGCCCCTACTGCATGAAGCTCCGCCTGCGGCTGCGCTTCTCGAGGCTGTCGTACACCGAGGTCAACATCTGGCGGGACCCGGACGCCGCCGCCTTCGTGCGCTCGGTCGCGGACGGCAACGAGACCGTGCCGACGGTCACCGTGGCCGGACACTCCATGGTCAACCCGTCCATGCGTCAAGTGATGCGGGCCGTCCAGGAGCACGCCCCCCACCTGCTGGACGCCGACGGGACCCCGAAGGACCGCTGACCGGGGCGGGTCAGCGGCTTCGGACGCCTCCGGAGTCCCGGTCGCCTCGTAAGTCCCGGGAGCCCCGTGGGGCGGGCCTCAGAGATCGAGGTCCACGACCACCGGGGCGTGGTCGGACGCGCCCTTGCCCTTGCGCTCCTCGCGGTCGACGTAACTGTCCTTGACCGCGGCCGTGAACGGGGCGTTGCCGTAGACCAGGTCGATGCGCATGCCCCTGTTCTTCGGGAAGCGCAGCTCGCGGTAGTCCCAGAAGGTGTACGGGCGGTCGTACTTGAGCGGGCGCGGCATGACGTCCGACAGCCCTTCCGCGCGCAGGGTGGCGAGGGCCGCACGCTCGGCGGGTGTGACGTGCGTGGCCCCCTCGAAGAGTGCCGGGTCCCAGACGTCCTCGTCGGTGGGCGCGACGTTGAAGTCGCCCAGCACCGCGAAGGGCAGCGGGCCCGCGGCGTCCGCGGCCACGGCCTTCCGCAGTGCCTCGAACCACCGCAGCTTGTAGGCGTAGTGGTCGTGCGCCACCTCGCGGCCGTTGGGGACGTAGACCGACCAGACGCGGACCGGCCCGCAGGTCGCCGAGATCGCCCTCGGTTCCTGCACGCCCTCGTAGTCCGGGCCGTCGGGCAGGCCCGTCACGACGTCCGCGAGGCCGACGCGGGAGAGCAGCGCGACGCCGTTCCACCGGCCCGTGGCGTTGACCGCGGACTCGTAGCCCGCCTCACGCAGCGCCTCGGCGGGAAACTGCTCCAGTGTGCATTTGGTCTCCTGGATGCACAGCACGTCCGTGCCGGTGCTCTCCAGCCAGGCCAGCAGCCTCGGGAGCCGGGCGGTGATCGAGTTGACGTTCCACGTGGCGATGCGCATGCGTCAAACCTAGCGGCTCCCACTGACAGCCGGGTCAGAGACGGGTCGCGTCGCCCGGGGTCAGCCTGCCGTGGTCCGTTCCGCCCAGGGCGCCGATCTGACGGTCGTAGATCGGGCGGGCGAGGTCGGTGAGCAGCGCGTCGTGGACGTCGATCGCCCGTCGCGGCTTGACCTCGCGCACGTAGTCGATGACCTCGGAGATCTTGTTCCAGGGGGCCATCACGGGCAGCAGCAGCGTGTCGACCGTACGGTCGGGCACGGTGAGCGCGTCACCCGGGTGGAAGACCGAACCGTCCACCAGGAACCCGATGTTGGTGATCCGCGGGATGTCCGGGTGGATCACCGCGTGCAGTTCGCCGTGCACCTGTACGTCGAACCCGGCGGCGGCGAAGGTGTCGCCGTGGCCGACCGTGTGGACGCGCCCGGGGAACGCCGCGGACAGCTTCTCGGCCACACTCCGCAGGGTCCACACCTGCGCGGCCGGATTGGATTCCAGGCCGGCGCGCAGCCGCGCCTCGTCGAAGTGGTCCGGGTGTTCGTGCGTCACGAGGATCGCGTCGGCACCGACCGCGGCGTCCTCCTCGGAGAATCCGCCCGGGTCGATGACGAGCGACCGCCCGTCGCGCTCCAGCCGGATGCAGGAGTGTGCCTTCTTCGTGAGCGTGAGCGTGCCGATCGGTGTGTTCATACCCGCCATCCTGCTATGCGGGCGGAGTGGTCTCCTCCTGGATTACGGACTGCGCGATGCCGAACGCGGCACTCGCCGCGGGGATGCCGCAGTAGACGGCCGTCTGCAGCAGCACCTCCTTGATCTCGGCGGGGGTGAGCCCGTTGCGCAGCGCGGCCCTGACGTGCTGGGCGAGGCTGCCCAGATGTCCGGAACTGACGACCGCGGTGAGGGTGACGCAGCTGCGTGTCCTGCGGTCGAGGCCTTCCCTGGTCCAGATCTCGCCCCAGGCGTAGCGGGTGACGAGCTCCTGGAAGTCGTCGGTGAAGTCGTCGGACCCTGCCGTCGCGGCGTCCACGTGGGCGTTGCCCAGCACTTCGCGCCGGACCTTCATCCCGCTGTCGTACCGGTCGCCGCGGTCGGTGGGGACCACCTCCGGCGGGACGGCGGCGGCGATCTCGCCCCTCGGCACGACGGGCACGAAGGAGGCAGTGCCGCCCCCCGGGGCCGGCGGCACCGGAATCGAGCCCGTGGTGTCCTGCCAGCCCGTGGAGAAGTGCATCAGGAGCAGGTCGGTGACGGCACCCGGCTGTTCGACGGGAGCGAGGTGGGAGGCTCCGGGTACGAGCGCGAGCCGGGCGTCCGGGATGCCGGCGACGAGCGTACGGGCCTCGGCGGGACCGGTGACCTTGTCCTCGGCACCGACCAGGACGAGGGTCGGGACGCCGATCCGGGAGAGTTCCGTACGGATGTCGAAGGCGGCCAGGGCCTCGCAGGCGGCGATGTAGCAGCCGGGGTCCGTCGTACGCACCATCTGTACGGCCCACTCGACGATGGCCGGCTGGGCCGCGGCGAAGCCGGGGGTGAACCAGCGTTCCGGGGAGGTGCGGGCGATGGGTTCCAGGCCGTTGCTGCGGACGATCACCCCGCGCTGCCGGAACTCGTCGGCGGTGCCGAAGCGGGGCGAGGCCGCCACCAGCGCGAGCGAGGCGACCCGGTGCGGGTGGCGCAGCGCGAGATCGGCGCCCACGGCGCCGCCGACGGAACAGCCCGCGTAGGCGAAGCGGTGGACGCCGACACTGTCCAGCGTGTCGAGCAGACGGTCGGCGAGATCGCTGACGGCGGCGGCCGGGTGCGCGGGGGCTCCGCCGTGCCCGGGCAGGTCGTACCGGAAGATCCGCCAGTGCTGGGAGAGCCCGGGTATCTGGCGATCCCACATGTGCCATGTGGTACCCAGGGACGGCCCGATCACCAGGACCGGAGCGTCTTCTGGCCCGTCAAAGCGGTACTGCAGGGTGTTCGGTGGTGTCTCGGTCACCCGGAAAACCCTCTCACGTCTCACGAAATCTCACACGACCGGGGGAAGCCGGCTGGCTCGATGCACCCGCGGCTCGACTTGGCGAGCACTGCCACGGCACCGTCGATCGAGTCCGGGCCTCTCGGTGTGCACGGATGCCCCCGACCGTGACCGGACGCCCGAAGGGCCGCCGGGGACCAGATCCCCCGCGACCAGCCCTCCGCCCTTACCGCCGAATTCCTGGACGCCGGCCCCACCACCGCCCCAGGCCCCGGCACCGCGGTGCTTGGCCGAGCCAGGAGCGCCCAGCCCCGCCGGATGACGGGCTCAGCGGCGCCCCTGCCTCTCGCGGCGGTCCTCCGGACGACGGACTGTCCTTGCCTGCTGGTACCTGGCCGCCCTGCCTCCCCGAGTCCACGCCCGCCACCGTTTCCCGGCGGCAAATCACGATTGGATCCGCGCCCCGGGAGATGAAGACCCCGGCAGCCCAGACGGCGGCGCTGACGATGAGCCCGGCTACCGCGGCTCACAGGAGGAGAAGGACGGAGGGGCCGGGGTCGGCCTCGACCGCAGCCGTGTACGTGGTGGCAAGGGTGGAGATCACAACGACGCCCAGGGAGACAGCGCTCCATTCGAGCGCCCTGTGATGATAGGAGGACATGAGCTTGGGGTGGCTGGCTTCCAGGCGGGACCGTGCGTCCCGGAAGGCCTTGCCGGAAGGAACACAATGCCCGGAGTTGCTCCCCGAACTCATGCGGGGTGCGGACCGTGGCCAGGCGCTCCCGCAGAGCCGTTTCTGGGCTCGGTCCAATGCTCTGACCGCATAGGTTCACCGGGTTGGAGCGGTGCTTCCTTTGCCCCGAGCGGGCGCTCAGACGCTCAGGAACGCTCGCCCGAGAAGCCGTCGCGGGAGCGTAGAGGAGTCACCGGTGGTCGGATGAGCCTTGTCGTGGAGAGAGGAGCAGCCTGCGTCGCTCCCGGTCGATCTCCGTGACGACGACCGTGAAGTCGTCGCCGGCCTGGACGACATCTGACGTACTTGCCACGGGCGTCGATGTGAGCTCTCGCAGGTGGAGCAATCCCTCGATCCCGTCGGTGACCTGAACGAAGACGCCGAACGGGACCAGCTTGGTGACCCGTCCGTGCAGTTCTTGCCCCACCGCAGTGCGGTCGGCGAATGTTTGGAAGGGGTCCGGCTGTGTCGCCCGCAAGGACAGTCTGGCCTCCAGGTTCCATGTGTCGAACTGAAGGAACTCGGCTGAGACGTGCTGTCCGACCTGCACAACGTCGAAGGCCGCTTCGATGCGCCGCCAGGACAGTTCGGGGATCGTGATGAACCCGACGCCGGGGAAGACCGGGTGGTCGGGTCCATCGTCCAGTGCCACGAACACGCCGAACCGTTCGATCGCTGTGACGGTGCCGGAAAGGATCTCGCCGCGGTGCAGAGATTCTGGGAACGCCCAGAGTTCTGGGTTCTCGGACGGATCACCCATCATGCTCCCAGCCTTTCACAAGGAGCTGCGCACTCGGCGGGAAGTGCGGTCACGCTGCGGTCTTGAGGGGAAGTCCGCCCCAGCGGACGTCTTTCTCGCTGCGGATGTGGGCACGTTCCTTGCGTTCGGCGGCCAGGACGTCGCGGTGGCGGGCGTTGGCACTACGCCAGCGCAGGTAGGTGTGCAGGGCCCGGGTATGCACGGTGTGGTGGGGTGGTTCGAGTTGGCGATGCCTCAGCGGCCCGAGGTGCGCCTCGACCGGATTCGCCCACGAGGCTAGGTCGGGGTGAAGCACAGCTCGACCTTGTGTTTCCTCGCCCAGCACCGAATGCCAGCGCCCTTACGGGCGGACAGGCTGTCCAGGAGGACGTGGATCGGTGCGCCGTCTTGCCTGGCGGCGCGGGCTGGTGCGCTGGAAGGTGACACCGCGGCGGGCGAGCAGACTGCGTAACGTCTCGCGGCCGATGCGGATCACCCGGCCATGGACTTTCCGCAGGTAGGCGACGAGCTTGCGCAGTGACCAGCGAGTGAAGGGCTGGCCGAGCTCGGTGGGGCGGGTGGTGGCCGTCTGGATGACGAAGTCCTCGTCGTCAGGGTCGAGTTGGCGGGGACGGCCTCCCGCCCGATGAGGGTCCAAGCGGCCAGGCCGATCTCGTTGAACCGGTGGATCACATCGCGCACGGTGTCCTCATCGGGCTGGACCAGGAGGGCGATCACCGGCACCCGGTTCCCGCCGGCCGAGGCCGGCAGCGTCATCGCCCGCCGATAGCGCACCGAACTGGTGCTGCCCCGACGCACGATCTGCCGCAGCTTCTGCCCCCTCTGGTCAGTCAGTCCGCGCACACGGACAGGCTCGGCCACCGCACCTCCAGCGGTCGGTGCGGACGTCACCGCACATCCAACCGCCACGACTGCCAACCCGGCGGACCTATGCGGTCAGAGCACTAGCGAGCGGAGGCGAGTTCCGAAAGTCGCTGCCGCGTCTCCCTGAGCGAGGCTTCCTTGGCGTCAAGGCGTCGCGCCAGGAAATCCAGCTCGGCCCGAAGGTCGGGGCACATCTCGAGGGACACGCCGTGCTCGCCCGAACGAGCGCAATCGAGGTAACGGCGGATGGTTTCGGTTCCGAGGCCTGCGGCGATCATCGTCTTGATCTGGGCCACACGCGCGATGTCGGAATCGGTGTAGGCCCTGTAGCCGTTACGGTCGCGCTCGGGGACCAGGAGCATGCAGTCCTCATAGTGGCGCAGCGCTCGCGCTGTCACCCCGGTCAGCGCGGCGAGTCGGCTGATACGCACGGGTCCTCCTGTGATTTGACCTTCACGCTGGCGTGAAGCCTTACCGTCCAGCACCATGACACTGAAGACAACCCGGCAGCGGGCCACGATCATCCACGGCTACGCCGCAACACCTGAGGACCATTGGTTCGGATGGCTGGCCGCGCAGCTCGACACCCGTGGCATTCCTACGACCGTTCCTGCCCTTCCGGAATCCGAGGCGCCTGACCCTGATCGCTGGCTGGCAGCGGTGGCAGCCAGCGTCGGTACGCCGGATGAGGGCTCGGCCCTGGTGGCGCACAGCCTCGGCTGCATCACAGCCCTCCGTCATCTCTGCTCCCTGGCGGGTCCGTGGCGTCTTGGTGCGCTCGTGCTCGTCTCAGGATTCGTCGACGCGCTGCCGACCCTTCCGATGCTGGACTCTCACATCGGCAAGCCGCTGGATCTGGCCGGAATCCGCAACCACGTCGACAGACTCACCCTGATCCGGTCGGACGCGGACCCTTACGTACCACCGAGCCACACCGACCGCCTTGCCGATCTCCTGGGGGCATCAACCCACGTCATTCCCGGAGCCGGCCACTTCCTCGCGTCCGACGGTGTGACATCGCTCCCCGTGGCCGTCGCGGCGATCGCATCGTCCCGAAGGACCGACGGAGATCTGACGAGAACGAGATGACACACCGCAACGCGCCGCTCTCTCCCGAGGGGCGACGTCGACTTGTGGAGCGCTGCGAGTCACGCCCGATCGCTCACGTCGCCGCGGAGATGGGCATCGCGCGGGCGACCGCATCGAAGTGGATGCACCGCTACCGCCGGCACGGCGATCTTGGTCTGCTGGACCGCTCCTCACCACCACAGCACAAACCCTCTGCGATTCCGGCAGACGTGGCCAGCCGGATTGAGAACCTGCGACGCGAGAACAAGTGGTCTGCCGCTCGAATCACCCATGAGCTGGCATCTGAAGGGACCGAGATCTCCCGGCGCACCGTCACTCGGCACCTCGCCGAACTTGGGCTCAACTGGCGAAAGTTCATCGACCCCAACGGCGAGAGCAGCGGCTCGTACAACAAGACGTACGGCACCCTCGCCGGCGTCATCATCTTCCTGGTCTGGCTGTGGATCACGAACCTGGCTATCCTCCTCGGCTTGGAGTTCGACGCCGTGAGGGTCCGCCAACGTGCCATCGCCGGTGGGCACCCCGAAGACGAGGAGCCCTCCGTCGAACCGCGCGACACGCGGAAGTGGAGTGGTGAAGACCGCCGTCGGCTGGAGTGAGGCGCGTTTGGCGCGGCCGCGGGCGGGCAGGCGGCGGAGCATGGAAATCTTGGCGTCCCTGCGCAGCGGTGATCACCGGCTGACCAAACGGATGGCCGCATGGGACTCCGCCTGGGCCCGCCAGTTGCTGCCGCCGGTGGAAGAAGCGGCCCAGCACACGAAGCTGTGGTGGGCCGCCGCCGTGATCATGGCGACGGGCGGGGGCTGGCAGGGCCGCAAAGCGGCCGCCGCCGGGGTCACCGCCATGGCGATGGCGGAGCTGCTGTCCAACGGGGTCGCCAAACAGCTCGTCGAGCGGCGCCGACCGCCCAAGGAGTGGGTCCCGCACGACGATGTCGAGGACCGGCCCGACAGCTCTTCCTTCCCCTCCGGCCACACCGCCGCCGCCGTCGCCTTCACCGCGGCCGTCGCGCCCTCCTGGCCGTGGGCCGGTGCCGTGTGCGCCGTACCGATGGGGCTGGTGGCGATCGAGCGGGTCCACAGCGGCGCGCACTACCCCTCCGACGTTGCCGCCGGCGCCGCCGTCGGCCTGGCCGCAGCCGCCCTGGTCCGGGCGACGCCTCGCCTCGTTGTCCGCCACATGAGATGACCACAAGTCGCTGCGGTGACCAGAAGGTTGCGGGGTAAGCGCGCTGCGACAGGAGCGTGCACATTCCGAAGAGGGAGGGCTCTGCCATGGCAGCGCGTTTCGAGGTCCGGCACCAGCCGGGCAAGGGCTATCACTTCGTTCTGATCGCAACCAACGGGCAGGTCATCGCGACCGGCGAGCACTACGAAAGCCACCGCGCCTGCCTGGGGGGCATCGACTCGGATGAAGGGGTATGGATTCCATGAGCGTCGTTGGACGGCACCCGGACCGCGGCAGTACCGAGGAATCGGTGGGTGACCTCGTCTCGCGGGCGTCGCAGCAGATCTCCGAACTGGTCCGCGAGGAGATGCAGCTGGCGCGGGCGGAGATGACCCAGAAGGGCAAACGCTTCGGGATGGGCGGCGGCCTGTTCGGCGGCGCCGGCCTGGTCGGCTTCCTGGCCGCGCAGGCCCTGGTCGGCGCCGTGATCGCGGCACTCGCCCTGCTCCTGCCGGTCTGGGCTTCCGCCTTGATCATCGCCGCCCTGCTGGCAGCGGTCGCCGCGGGGATGGCCGCTGCCGGGAAGAAGCAGATCTCCAGGGCCGGCACCCCCGCACCGGTGCAGGCCATCGACAGCGTCAAGGCCGACGTGGCTGAGATCAAGGAGGCATCACACCGATGAACACCCCTTCACAGGGCGACAAGGAAGCCGCACCCACTCCCGAGGAGCTGCGCGAGCAGGTCGAGCACACCCGCGAAGAACTCGGACAGACCGTCGAGGCGCTGGCGGCCAAGGCCGACGTCAAGGCCCAGACGAAGGAGAAGGCGGCCGAGATCAAGGACCAGGCCGCCCAGAAGGCGGCCGTGGTCACCGACCAGCTCCGGGACAAGGCAGCGCAGGCAGCTCAGCTGGTCAAGGACAAGACCCCCGATGCCGTCCTGGACAAGGCCGCCCACGCCGCGGCCCAGGTACGCGACACCGCGGCCCAGGCCGGCCAGCTCGCCGCGGAGAAGACCCCGGACCCGGTCCGCGAGAAGGCCGGCCAAGCCGCCACCTTGGCACGGGCCAACCGCACCCCGCTGCTCGCCGCGGTCGCCGCGCTCGCCTTCTTCGTGCTGCTGCGCCGCAGCCGGAGGCGCCGGTGAAGACATCCAAGATCGCCTACCGGCCGGTCGGACTGGCGCTCGGCGCGGCGAGCGGCATGATCGCAGGCGCGGCATTCAAGCAGGCGTGGAAGATGATCAGCCATGACGACGATGCACCCGATGCCACAGACGAGCACCGCACCTGGCAGGAGGTCCTGGTCGCCGCGGCCCTGCAGGGAGCGATCTTCGCCATGGTCAAGGCCGCTGTGGACCGGGCCGGAGCGACCACCGTCCGGCGCTTGACCGGTACCTGGCCAGGCTGATTCGAAAAGGGGTGGCGCCGCCCAGCCCCGGGGTCGGCGCCACCCCACCCCATCGCACGAAAACATGGGAGGAACGTCGTGGCCGCGCACCACGGGCTGCACGCCATCGCCGCCGCTCTCACCACCGCCGTGCTGCTCGCCCGATGGTGGGCCACCCGCGCGGTCCAAGACGCACACGGCGCCGGCGCCGCCAGAACACCCTGGCGCCGCACACCGCCCGAACCCGCCCCCGCCGAAACTGCCGACGACCGCGTGGCCGAGCTGCACGCCGCGTTCCTGGACCCGGCACTGCGGGAAACCGACGCCTACCTCGAGCAGTACTGGAACAAGCTCACATCCCTCTACCCCCGCCGCGACAGCGAACACCGACACCGGTGAGACCCCACCTCACCGCCCGTCATCGCGCCGCACAAGCGATGCCACCGATTCCCTGACCCGACCCGGGTGCGCCCCAAGAGCGGGGCGATGCGCACCGGGGCGGGTATCCGTGGGCCGTCTGGGCACACGAGAGGTCATGCACGGACAACATGCGCGTCCCACCAGCAGCAGTCTGTTCGGCCCGGCTCCCACAGCCCAGACAGCGCCGACCGGTCACACCGGCGCCAAGCACGCACGCCGCAGTCGGCTCACTGGCCGTCTGCGCCGCCGCATGCTCGCCTACCGGGCCATCGACTTCCTGTCCACGCACATCCCAGACACGTCCGGGCCCGGCGAGGAATGCCTCCTCCTCATCCACATCCGCCAGGTCGTCGGCCAGGTCCACTACCGGCTCTGCACCAACTGCGCACAGGGCGTCATCACCGCCGTCGTCATCGACGAGCGCTTCCGCAGCACCGGCCTGGGCACCCGCGCGCTCTCCCACCTGCGCTCCCGCCACCCGGGACTCGCCTGGCGCAGCACCCTGCGCAAGCGCACCACCCAAGATCTCCTGCGCCGCATGCGGATTCCCACGACCACCTCTGCCGCGCCCTGTCCCCACGCCCACCAGACACCGTCTTACTCGGGCCCGATAATCGCCGACCGCTGAGCCCGCGACCCGCTCAGCAGTCACAGCGTCAGGTGAAAAACACCCCCCGTGGCAAGGGCCCTGCTTTCAGAAGCGACCTTCGGCACACGAACGTCGGATCTCCTACAGTGACTGGCGTGCGCGACAGCCAGCAGCTCCTCAAGGAGATACGCCGTGTTCCGGCCCAGTCGGGGTTCGACCAACCCAGTGTCTCAGTCCGACACCGGCGTGCTGGGGAGCCCGAGGCCGGAGCGGCGCCCTGCCTGCCGCGCTCCACTTCTCACAGCTGAGCCCAGGGCGAACGCCGACAAGAAGCCGGCCACGGTGACCAGGCCCGTCAAAAGGTGCACCCTGCTGCACGCCTCGGGGATCATCGTGTCCGCGATCATCGCCAGGATCGCCCCGCCCGCCACTGCGGTGATCGTCGCCATCACCGTCTCGGACGCCCCGCCCAGCAGCGCGTGCCCGGCCGGCGCAGCCAACAGCCGTTGAAGACAGGTAGTACGGGCGGAACTCTTCGGGAGCCGGAACGCGGAAAGGTCCCGCTCTGCCGGATAGGGCAGAGCGGGACCTTTCGTGGACCTTTCGTGGCGTGGCAGCCCGGGCCGGCGCAGCCTCCCCCGGCCCGTACCACGGCCGGGGAGCCCTGCCGCCGGTGTGGCAGGGTGCCAGGGCCCGGGGCGGGTGGCTGGTGCCCGGTACCGCAGCGGTCCTCGACGGAGCCTCTGGGCGTTCGGTCGGGTTACGCGGCTTGGATGAGTTCGGCGCGGCCGAACAGGAGTGCGTAGCCGGGCGGGAGCTTGGCGATGATGCGGTCGATGAGGTGAGGGCCGGCGAGGCGGGCGATGGCGGCGAGGACGGTTCCGGTGTCCCAGCGCACGGTGCCGGGGGCGCCGCCGGTGCGGGTGGCAAGGTCCTTGACCATGCCCCAGCCGGTGAGCGGTTCGGTGGCGGGGATCTGCGCGGCGAAGATGCGGGCGGCTTCGGCGGGGAGGCGGGCTGCGAGGGCAACGCGTTCGTCGCCGGTGAGCTGACGGCCCAGAGCTGCCAGCACAGAGCGGGTGACCTCCTCGGCATGCTCGCGGGTCGGGTATGCGCCGTCGTAGCGGATTCTTTCCAGCATCTGATCGAACGTCATGCCGGGCGCGGCCTGGACTTGTGCGGGCAGGGGCAGGGGAGGCATCGGTGGATGTCGCCTTTCTCGTGTTTCTCGTGGTGAAGGCTTTGGCGGCGCGTCCGAACGGATCCCGCAGACGCCGGCGCTGTCGGTTTCGAGCGGTAATGGTGGGGCTCAGGTGGGCTGGGGGCGGCCGAAGAGGAGGTCGTAGCCGGGCGGGAGCTGGAGCAGGATGCGATGGGTGAGTTCCTCACCGGTGGCGTCGGCCACCACGCTCAGGACCGCGCTGACGTCCCAGGTCGCTGTCTGTTCGGTGGCTCCCTCGATCCACGCCGCGGTGGCCCGTAGGAACCGTTGTGGTGAGAGAGGTTCGGTCGCTTGCAAGGGGTTGAGCAGGATCAGAGCGAAAGTCTCCGGGAGCCGGGCGGCCAGTTCGGCCCGGACCTCACCGACGAGATGCGCGCCCAGCAGGGCCAGAACGGTGCGTGCCGCCTGTTCGGCTTCCTGGGGTGTGCCGTACTCGCCGCGTTCCTGGACCTGCTCGAGGAACGCTTCCCATCGCAGGGCCATCGCTGCCTCCTGATGCTGTGCGCGCGGAGGACGGGACGGGGAGATCACTTTCCCGTCCTCCGCGACCGGTGCGGCAGAGGAGTGGGTCAGCCGCTGATCTCCTTGTGCGCGGGCTCTCCGCCAATGGTGATCTTGCGGGGCTTGGCGCGCTCGGCGATCGGGATCCGCAGGGTCAGGACCCCGGCGTCGTAGTCGGCCCTGATGCGTTCCGTGTCCAGGGTGTCGGCCAGTACGACCTGGCGGGAGAAGGCGCCCAGCGGCCGCTCGGAGAGCTCCATCTGCACGTCATCGGCCTTGGTTTCCGGCCGGCGCTCGGCCCTGACGGTCAGCATGTTCCGCTCGACGTCGATGTCGATCGCGTCCTTGGTGACGCCGGGAAGGTCGAGGGCGATGACGTATTCCTCGCCCTCGCGGTAGGCGTCCATCGCCATCGCCGAGGGCCTGGACCAGGTCCCCGTCGTGCCGGTCAGCTGCTGGGCGATCCGGTCGAGTTCGCGGAACGGGTCGGTGCGCATCAACATCGCGAAACACCTCCACAAGGTTCGGGCAGTACCTGCCAATGCGCTTCATCTGACATCCGTTGTAACATGTCATCCAAGTGATGACAAGAAGGAAAGTCGCCGTGAGGGTGACATCAGCGGGAAGGCGACCCATGACCACGTCCGATCACTCCAGTGACCCCGCCTCGTTCTTCGCCGCGGCCACGGCCCTCAACGCGGTCGACAAAGCCCTCCGCACTGCCCGGACCCCCCAGGCGGGGCGGCGCCCCGAAGAAGACGGGCAGGCCAGTCCCGAGCAGGCACTGGCCGCCCTGCTGCTGCTGCGTGAACTGCGCGAGCAGCTCGCCGGCTGGGAGGCGGGGCTGATCGAAGCGGCCCGTGCGGCCGGTACCAGCTGGGCCGACCTTGCTCACCCCCTCGGCGTGGCCAGCCGGCAGGCCGCCGAACGCCGCTACCTGCGCGTGCGCCCCGGAACCCCCGGGAGCACCGGCGAACAGCGCGTCCAGGCCACCCGCGACCGCCGCGCCGCCGACCGCACCATCGCCGCCTGGGCCCGAGTCAACGCAGCCGGCCTGCGCCAGCTGGCCGGCCAGATCACCGCCCTCACCGACCTGCCCACCGGCGCTCGCACCCACCTCACCGACGCCCTCGCCGACAACGACGCCGCCCGCCTCCTCGACCCCCTACTCCATAGCCACAAGTACCTGCGGGCGGGCCACCCCGATCTCGCCGCCCGCGTCGACACGATCAGCCACCACACCGACCGGCTCCGCCAGGCCAACGGGTAACGCCGCTGCGCCACGCATACGGCTACCGCCCGACCAGGCAGCCGCGCCGGACTCAGGGCCGTGGTTCCTTGCGGGCCGCCCACCGACCGCCGCCCGGCGGTACGCGACCTGGTGAAGGTGCCGGGCTCAGTCGGGATGGGAGTGCAACTCTCCGGGGGCACCCGAGCGTGCGGCCCGATCGCCGTGCCATTCCAGGAAGAGCACGGTGGCGTCGTCCTTCAGCTTGCTCCCGCGGAAATCCATGACGCCGTGCATGAGGCGGCGCAAGGTTTCCGGGACGGGGAGTCCTCGGCGTTGTGGACCAGAACGAAGTCCATGCATCCGGTGCAGCCCGAACCCGTCGCCGGCGGGCTGCGGGGCTCGGTAAAGCCGTAGGCGTAGAGCACCAGGCGGTCCCCGGGGTACAGCCGTTCATGGCACAGAGTCGCTTTCAGGCCCAGACCAGTGCCCAGCAAATGGGCCGGCGGGCAGGGCAGCTCTTTCCATCCCTCCTTGCCACGGTCGGTTTGATCCGGTCCCGTCGGGGTGCGGCTGCGCGAGGACGCGGCGGTCAGAGGGCTCTGGGCACGCGCTCGACGTGACACCTTCCTCGCGGGGCCCTACCCCTAGAGCAGCACCCTGTCCGAGCGGCACGCATTGCAGGCCGGAACTCCGTCAGCGAGCTCTGCATGAAGTGCTCCCGGCTGATTGCCGCCAGTCCCTTCCCGGCGGCCCGGCAGTCACCGCGGTGAACCTCGACAGCCGATCAATCTCACCGTCAACCGCCGTACGGGTACGACTCGCCCCGGGCGATCCGCATGCGGTCGGGCAGAGGTGGGCATAGCTCGGGTACTCATGTCCGCAGAGTGAGCAATCCTGGGGGGAATCATGACGGATGACCGTCACGATGCGGCCAGCCCGGCTCGCCACACCCGGCGCCAGAAGTTAACGACTTGGTACGGCCGCAATGCGTTTTGGGTCGTCATAGGCGGCTTTTTACTGCTGGTGGCGGTGTTCTACCTGATTGCGCTCACCAACGGCACCAGCGCTGGCGAGCCGTGCCCGACCGGCAAGGTCTGTGATTTCGTCCGTTGAGCTTGCCGGACCTGGCCGAAGGCGGTGGCGTCGTTGACGTTGCCAGCCGTGCGTACGCGGGAGGCCCCGGCCGTCGACGGCGAGGTCGACCTTGGTAGTCAGCCCGCCCGACCGGCCGGCCGAGGGCCTGACGCGCTTGCGAGCTTGAGGGGAGGAAACCGTCAGTGCGCGACGCTGAACAGTCCCGGCGCCAGCATCTTTGCCTGGGTCATGCCCCCAGGTCTTCCCTCACGGGAGGCACTCGGCGAGCAGGTCGACGACGTCGCGCCAGGCTCGCTGCGCGTGCTGTGGGTGGTAGCCGACGCCGGGGAGCACGGGGTGGTCGACCGGCGGGTGGTGGAAGGCGTGCAAGGCGCCGCCGTAGACCGTGAGGCGCCAGTCGACGCCTGCCGCCTGCATCTCAGCGGTGAACGCGTTGCGTTGCGCGGGCGGCATGATCGGGTCTTCCGACCCGACCCCGGCCCACACCGGGCAGCGAATGCGCGCCGCCTCGCCCGGTCGGCCCGTGGTAGTTGCGTTGACTGTTCCGATCGCGCGCAGGCTGACGCCGCCTCGCCCGAGTTCCAGCCCGATGGCGCCCCCGGTGCCGTAGCCGACGGCGGCGATCCGTTCGGGGTCGGTCCGCGGTTCGGTGCGCAACACGTCGAGCGCCGCACGGCCGATGCCCCGCATCCGGTCGGGATCAGCGAGCAGCGGCAGGCAACGGGCCAGCATCTCCTCGGGGTCGCCCAGATAGCGCCCGCCGTGAAGGTCGAAGGCCAGCGCTGTATATCCCAGTTCGGCGAGGGCATCGGCCCGGCGGCGCTCGACGTCGCTGAGCCCCATTCCCTCTGGGCCGAGCAGCACCGCGGGCCGACGGTCGACACCGGCCGGGAGCGCGAGGTGCCCGATCATCGTCAAACCGTCGGCCGGATACTCGACCGTACGCGTCGTAATCGTCGTCATGAGACTGGACTGTAGTGATCGTCGGGCCCGGTCCAGCTGCGGTTCTGCCGCTGGCAGAACAGCGTAGGTGTCCCTCTGAAATACAGGACGGGCCCGGCTCTCAGGGCTTCAGGATCATCCCGTTGCCCCTTTGGCGTGTATCTCGGGCACACCCCCAATTGCCTTGCCGTCCAGACGTCGGCCAGTGAGTCCGGGCTGGTGCCCTGGTGACGGCGCCGGTGGTTTCGTGGGGGTCACCGGCGACCGCACGGCGGCGAAGCGTGGCGAGGGCGGGCCGGCAGCATCCGGAGCGCCCGGGTCCCGGGGCTCGCGCCGGGTCGTTCCGGGCTCGATGCGGCGGGCGTAGGCGCGGGCGGCGCGGGCACGGTCGCCACACCGGACCGAGCACCAGCGGCGCCGCCCTGCACGCAACAGGTAGCGATTGCAGGGGGTGGAGGGGCAGGCCGTCAGCCGTTTGGCGTCGGGCCCGGTGAGTAGGTCGGCGGCGTCGGCGGCGAGGATGCCGAGGGCCTGGTCGACGATCTGGTCGATGGGGTGCGGGGTGGTGCGGTGCATGCCGCGGACCGCATCCCAGCCGAGCGGGGGGACGGCGGGGGCCCGGATGAGGGCGTCGTTGACGGCGGCCGGCGCGGTGGCGGGAGCGGGATGGCCGCCGACTTGGGCGGCGAGCAGGGCACGCACCTGCTCGCGCAGGGAGCGCAGGCGTACCGCGCGAATCTCCTGCACACCGGCGTCCGCGGGGGCCAGGTCGCGGTCGACCAGCCACTGGCTGGCGCCGGACGGTGTGCCCGGCGAGTCGAGGAACTGGCCACCGGGCAGGGCAATGGCGGTATTGGCGAGGTCGAGCGCGGGGTACTGCTCGGCGCCCGGCGTCGGCGGCAGCCCGGGGTCGGCGGTGCCAACGATGGAGGCGGTATCGACCTCACGCACACTTCTCACGTTACAACTTGCCTTCATCCGTGACAAACACTTATGCTCACGGATATAAGTTCATCTATCCGTGAGGAGATGTCGTCATGACAGCAACCAGCGCGTCCAACGAGCAGGTCCCCATCCGAGTCTTCGGAGGGCCGACCGCACTCATCGAGTACGGCGGGCTGCGCTTCCTGACCGACCCGACCTTTGACGCCCCCGGCACCTACCCCTCAGGGCTGGCCAAGACCGCACCCGCCTCCGCCGCGCCCGCCGACCTGGGCCGTATCGACGTGGTGCTGCTGTCGCACGACGAGCACGACGACAACCTCGACGCCTCGGGCCGGGCCATGCTCGCCGATGTCCCGCTGACCCTGACCACGCCCAGTGGCGCGGGCCGACTGGGCGGCACCGCACGCCCCCTGAAGGACTGGGAGACCATCGAGCTGGAGCGCCCCGGTGGCGGCACGATCACCGTCACCGGCGTCCCGGCCCTGCACGGCCCCGGGGCACGCGCGGACCTCGAACCCGTCGTCGGCGAGGTCGTCGGATTCGTCCTGAGCGGTGACGACCTACCCACCGTCTACGTCAGCGGCGACAACGCCCAGCTCTCCCTCGTCCGTGAGATCGCCGACCGATTCGGCCCGGTGGACACCGCTGTCCTGTTCGCCGGCGCGGTCCGCACCCCCGTCCTGGACCGCGCGCTGCTCACACTCGACAGCGCTCAGGCCGCCGAGGCCGCCCGCATCCTGGGGGCCCGCCGCATCGTGCCCATCCACTTCGACAGCTGGGCCCACTTCACCGAGGGCCGTGACGAGCTCGTCGCCGCCCTCGCCGCCGCCGGTCTCACCGACCGCGTCGACTTCGGCGTCCGCTGCTGAACCCACCTACGTCGCACGCGTACGCCGGACAGTCGGGCGCCGCACACCTCGAAACCGAAGGACCGCACGAACATGACCGACCCCATCCGCGGCGCCCGCCACGGCTCCGCCCTCGCCGCCCTGTCCGTACTGGACTCCGCCATGACCGGCACCGGCCAGAGCGCCGCAGAGGCACTGGGGGGCAGCATCGAACTCGCCCGGCTCGCCGACCGGCGCGGCTTCACCCGCTACTGGATGAACGAGCACCACGCCATGCCCGGCGTCTCCACCTCCAGCCCGCCCGTCCTGCTGGCCCGGCTCACCGCGGAGACCAGCAGACTGCGGCTCGGCGCGGGCGGAATCATGTTGCCCAACCATCCACCGCTGGTCATCGCCGAACAGTTCGGCATGTTGAACGCCCTCGCCCCCGGCCGCATCGACCTGGGCCTGGGCCGCGCCCCAGGCACCGATCACACCACGGCCGCCGCCCTGCGCCGCGGCGCGAGCGACGTCGAGGACTTCCCCCAGCAGGTCGCTGAGCTGCTGCACTTCCTCGGCGACGACTTCCCCGCCGAGCACCCCTACGCGGAGCGCGTGTACGCCGTGCCGGGACCCGCCCAGGACCGGCTCAACGGTGTCACCCCGACCACCGGTCGCCTGCCGGTGTGGTTGCTCGGCTCGTCCGGCTACTCGGCGCAGCTCGCCGCCCGGCTCGGCCTGCCGTTCGCCTTTGCCGCACACTTCAACCCGCACGACGTCGTGACCGCCCTGCGCCTGTACCGCGAGCGGTTCACTCCGTCCGAGACCCTGGCCGAGCCGTACGCGCTGGTCAGCTTCACCGTCGCGGCATCCGACGACGAGCGTGAGGCCCGCCGCCAGGCAGGCACCCTCGCACACGCCATGCTCCGCATGTTTCAGCGCAAGTCCTACCTGATGCCGTCCCCCGAGGAAGTGGACGCCTACACCTACGACGCCCAGGAACGCCAGGCCGTCGACACCTGGCTGACCCACGTTCCGCACGGCACCCCCGACCAGGTCACCGCCCACCTCAACCAGGTCCAGCGGGACTCCGGCGCCGACGAGCTCATGATCGGCAGCGTCGGCCACTCCGTCCAGGCCCGGCTGCGTTCCACCGAGCTGATCGCCGACGCCTACGGCATGCCCGATAGCCCGCTCTGACATGGGGCCGGGCAGGCCTCACCCCTAAGGGCGCCATGCCGCCATATTTCACCCTCTGCGCCTACCGCCCGGCCTCCGACCCATCGGAGGCCCACCCGTGCTGGAACAGTGAAAAGGCCCCGCCCCAGCGCGCGAACGGCAGCAGCGCGGTGATCGCTGGTGCGGCCACCGCGCTGATCACCGCCGGGATTCTCCGTCGGCAGCTCGGCGAAGCTCCCCGTGTGTCCTCGGGCTGTTCCTCAGGCTCCGTACGGGGGGCAGGGTGGCGTGGATTCGTGCGCGCTGTCGTCGGTGGCCGATGTCTCCGGGGCTGCCGCGAGTTCGGCATCGAGCTCGTAGGTGGTCGCCGACGCGGGTGGGGGCGATACCCATCAGGGTGAGCGCCGTGGCGGTGGCGGTGTCCGCTCGATCAGCCGGAGTGGGTGGAGTGGCGGGGACGACGTGCGCACACGTACGCGGCGGCGGGCCGTGTTCTCGGTAGCGGGTGAGTCTTGGGCGGAGAGTTCTTCGGCCAGTTCCATACGGCGCAGGCGGGGTGGGGAGAAGTCGTAGGGCATCTTGCCGATGGCTTCGAGCACGCTCTTGGAGTCAGCCTCCCGCCTGCCAGAGCTGAGGTCGGCCTCGCCGTCATCGGTGGTGGCAGGGTGCACAGTGTCCCAGGCGTCGAAGAGGTCATCGTCGTCCTTACTCAGGCCGGACTCCTCGATGACGGCCTGCAGGGTGCTTTCGAAGGTGTGCCGCTCGACGGCCGCTTGAGCCACCCGTGGATCATCGACGGCGACACTGTCATGGAGTGCCTCCTCGGCTTCATCGAGACGGTCGGAATCCTCTCGCAGAGTGGGATGCGTGGCCAGGACGACGAAGCGGGTGGCCTGGACAGCCGCGCCGAGCGGGCCGAAGATCCGCTCGGTGACCAGCAGACCGTCCAGGTCCGCCTGGCGCAGGGAGCCCTCGGGCAGGCTCTTGAGGCGTTCGGTGACGACGTCGGAGAGCAGGCCCATCCGGCTGCCTTCGGTGCTCATCCGCTGCACGGCGGTTCGTTGCCGTTGCGATTCCGCCTCCTGCTAGGCGAGGGTTTCCTCCAGCTGCTCCAGGATGCCCGCGACACTTTCTCCGTTGTCCGTACCGGCGGAAGCCGTGACGGTGGCGAAGGCGTCACGGATGTCGTCCAAGGCGATCCCGGCATGGCTATCTTGCGAATCCACAGCAGGCGGATCATGTCCTCGGATTCGTAGCGGTGGCGGTCATCGCGGACCCGCTCAGGCTCGGGGAGCAGGCCGATCTCGTAGCAACGGCGAATCGCCCGCGGCGTGCTGCCGGCGAAGGCCGCCGCGTCCCCGATCTTGACCTGTCGGGGTGGCATGCAAGACGAACGCATGAGCAGGGACCATTCCTCAAGGCATCGGGACGTGAGTCCACCGGACCACATGCCGCCACGGAAGGTGCAAACCCATACACACCGCTCCGCCAATGCCAAGTAACGCGCCCTTCGTCCGGTCGGCC
Organism: Streptomyces sp. NPDC058637; assembly: GCF_042717325.1. Taxonomy (NCBI): domain Bacteria; kingdom Bacillati; phylum Actinomycetota; class Actinomycetes; order Kitasatosporales; family Streptomycetaceae; genus Streptomyces; species Streptomyces sp. NPDC058637. The sequence continues at coordinate 202,360 of NZ_JBHXRD010000007.1, forward strand.
TGGGCGAACCTCTTGGCCGCCTTCAGCCGTAGCTCCTCGCGGCGCTGCTGTCGTCCGGCGGTCAGCCCGGGGCCCCTTGTGGAATACCGCTTGCCTCGGTGGGATCGCACGGGCAACGAGCCGTCAGCCGTGCGTAGGCCCATTCGTCGAGCAGGGTGTGGCTGAGTGTCCGACCTTGCCGTTGGTCTGTGGCCGGTAGGGCCGGGTTCGCTCAGCATCCCCGGGTGGTGATCACTCTGGGGCCGCCCGCCACAACCCCGGCCGAGGGCGTGGAGTCCCTCGGCCGTCGAGCGCCTGCGTGACGCCGCCGGCATCGAGCCGACATTCAAGGCGTGAGGACCAGTGCGCACTGGCCGACACCCGCATGCCGATGCTGGACCACATGCGGGAGCTGATGCGCACTGCCTGCTACGGCTGAACACGGGGCGGTCGTATCCGCGTGGAAGCTGCTGCCAAGGCCCTCCCCTGACAGCCCTGGCAGAAGACCGCCCGCAGGCGCGATCACCGTCCGGCGTGCTTCGCGACCCGGCCCGGGAGCGGGTCGGGGGGACTGCTCCCACCCGAACCGTCGGATGTGGGGCGGCAGGTTCGGGTCGGGGCGGCGCGAGACTCAGGGGCAGGTGCTTCTCAGCTGGTGGTGGGGCCGGTCCAGTCCGTGGGGACATGGCCGATGCGGACCCGCTGCGGGTGGTCGCCGACCGGGACGGAAGTGACCTTCTCGCCGGTGGCGAAGTCGATAGCCGTCACCTGGTCGGTGCCGCTCTCGGACACCACACAGTGCTTGCCGTCTCCGCTGACGGTGGACCAGTACGGCTTGGAGGCGGTGACGAGCGGGCCCTCCTGAAGCGTCTCGCGGTTCACGACGGTGACGTAGTCGTCCATGGTCCCGGCGATGCAGAGCTTGTCACCCCGAGGGCTCATGGACATGCCGTGGTGCCGGGAGTCGTTGACGTAGGTGGTGCGTTCGTCGCTGGTGTCCGGGTTCTTCGGCAGCGTCTTCACTCGGGTGATCTTGTCGTTGTGCACGTCGTACTCGACGAAGCCGTTGAAGAAGGAGACCTGGAAGTACATCTTCGACTCGTCGGGCGTGAAGGCGACCGGGCGCAGCGCGTCGGACAGGTCCTTGCGACCGAAGGCGTCGAGCCGCTCGCGCATGTCGATGATCTTCTTGACCTGGAAGGTCTTCGCGTCGGCGATGGTGATGCGGCGGTCGCCCTTGGTGAAGTCCTGCCAGGGTGCGTCCATGTCGGTGTTGACCTCGCCGATGGCCATGTTCCAGAGGTACTTGCCGCTGTCGGTGTACACGTTCTCGTGCGGCTTGTCGCCCGTCTTGAAGTTGCCTGCCTCCTTGCCCGTCACCATGTCGAGGACGTGCACGGTGTTGGAGATGGAGGAGGAGACGGCGACCTGAGTGCCGTCGGGTGAGACCGCCATGTGGTCGGAGCGGAAACCGGACACCGGAAAGCGCCAGTTGATCTTGCCGCTTTCCACGTCTATGGAGACCACGTCGGCGAAACTCGGCCGGGAGGCGACCACGGACTTGCCGTCCCTGGTGGTGTACATGTCGTCGACGTACTGGTCATGACCCTCGCCCGGGCCGAGCCGGATACCGAGGAAGAAGGCGAGCTTGACGGGGTTGAGGTAGATCTCCCGCAGCCGCTCCTTCCTGTCGGGGATCATGTCGATACGGCCGATCTTGGCGTAGTCGCCGCGGGAGTTGATGACGTCGGCAGTCCCCTCCCAGTTGTTGCCGACGAAGAACACCTCCTTGAGCTCCTCCGAGGAGGTCGCCCGTACCTCTTCCCGTGCCTGTTTCGGGATCTCGCTCGCGCCGGCCGAGCCGGAGGCGGCGGGCAACGCACCCGCGGTCAGCCCCACGGCGACAAGGACGGCCGCGCCGAAGGGGTGCCGCAGGCGAGGGCGACGAGCAGGGGAACTCGGCATGGTGAACTCCAGAGGCAGGGGTGGGCGGCGCGCCGTCAGACACAGGCCCGCATCTGTTACTGCAGGTAACATAGCCAGGTAAGGGATTCATGAACAGAGTCCGACCGAGATTCCTTGAGGGGTGCGATCGAGCCTTCATGGTTTAGCCACGGGCCGACCCATCTGTGCCGCCTTGTTGCGGGCAACGCGCATGCTGTCAGCAAGATCCCAGCATCTCCGCGCGGGGCTTCACGTTCTTGGCCGTCAAGTGATCACTCGACCGCCGCGAGCACAGCGGCGGAGAGAAGTGGGGTGCCGCGAACCCGTACCCGCATCATCCACGGCACCGCTACGCATCGAAGGCCTTGGCGAGTTCCTTCTTGCACGCGTCGGTGCCCGGGTAGAAGTCCTTCTTCCAGTCCAGATCGACGCCCTCGGACCGGCGACACCCACGGCGAAGCCGGCGCCTGGGACAACCTCGGCAACACACTTCAGGAACTGCGACGCTTCGCCAAGGCACTCCACGCACACCAAAGGATCTGCACTACTTCGCCCGTTTACGTACCCTCACCCAGCAGCAGAAGGTGCACGGTTCGGTTGTGACCGAGGCGTCGCTGATCCGGGAAGCGTGACCACCGGCCCGCCGTGGGCTCAATGAGTCCAGGGCGGCGTGATGGTGCTGCCGTCGGCCAGCCTGGCGCTGAGTCCGACACGTGTGGTGACCCACATGTGCGCGGGCTGGTCGGTGGTATTGGCCACCGCCAGCTCGGAGCCTGCCGGAGCCACCGCTGCGTCGCCGACGCCGAGTTCGGCGCTCTCGCCGCCGATGGTAAGCCGGAGGTGACCGGACAGAACGTAGAACGTCTCCTCGTGACTGATCATGTGGGCCGGACTGACCGTTCCGGCCGGGATCTCGCCGCGCCAGGCGGCGAGGTCCCGGCTGCCCGTGCCTGGACGGACGTAGGAAACGAAGCGGGCGCCGTGGATCTCATGCACGACGGCCTCGTCACTTCGGATGAAGGGCATGCCAGCCTCCTTATAGACAAGAAACTTGTCCATAAAGACAAGCAGCTTGACGAGTTATAGTCAAGCCCATGGATGACGCTCTGGCCTTCTCCGCACTCGTGCTGGCACTCTCCGGACAGTTGGTGCAGGAGATCCACGATCGCGTGTCCCAGCAGGGATTCGAGGACCTGCGGCCAGCACACGGCTTCGCCTTTGCCCGCATCTCCCTGGGAGACGCCACTACGGCCAACCTGGCCGAGCACCTGGGGGTGACCAAGCAGGCCGCCGCCCAGCTGGTCGAGGAGCTGGTCCGCAAGGGATACGTGGTGCGGCATCCACACCCCCACGATGCCCGCGCCCGGCTCTTGGGGCTGACCGAGGCCGGCTGGGCCGCCACTCGCGCCGCCGACCAGGCGGCCCGAGCCGCCGTCGCACCATGGAAAGAGGCGCTGGGCGAAGCGCGCTTCAGTGAACTTGTCGCCGACCTGACCCGCCTTACACCACCGGGGCCGATCCGCCCCACCTGGTGAGCCAGTAAGCCACTGGCCTGGACTACCGCAGGTCATTAAGGAGGAGCGACGACAACGGATTTGCGCAGCCCGTGTCGGTGATGCGCAGTCGTGGATTCCGCAACCCCCGAAGGACTTCCGGATCCGACCACTTACTGATCGTTTCAGAATGAAGTTCTGAGTCGTCTCAAGCAGATGACGCTGCAAGCGAGTTGGAGTGGTCCGAGGTGGAGGTCGGCTCATCTCTCGTAGCGGATGCGCAGTCGTCCGAACTGGTGGAGCCAGGCGGAGGTCCGCTCGACGACCCATCGGGTCTTGCCCAAGCCGGAGCCGTGCGGGGAGCCGCGGCGGGCGATCTTGGGTGTGATCCCACGCGCCCGAACGAGACGGCGATATTTGTCGAAGTCGTAGCCTCGGTCGGCGAACAGCTGCCGGGGCCGGTGGCGTGGCCTGCCGCGCAAGCCACGAATGCGGGGGATGGCATCGATGAGGGGCATCAGCTGGGTGACGTCGTGCAGGTTGCCGCCGGTCAGTGACACCACGAGCGGTGTGCCGTGCCGGTCCGCGACGATGTGGTGCTTGCTGCCAGGGCGGCCCGGGTCGACCGGAGATGGTCCGGTGTGTTCCTCCTTCGAGGGCGCGGATGTGCGGGCCGTCTATGGCACATTCGTCCATCTCCAGCAGCCCGGCTGCTCGCAGCTCGGCAAGGATCGCCGCGTGCAGTCGGGGCCAGACGCCGGCCTCGGTCCAGTCCCGTAAACGACGCCAGGCCGTGACCCCCGGAGCAACCCACCTCCTGACGTGGCACGTCGCGCCAGGTCACGCCTGTGCGGAGGACGAAGATGATGCCTGCCAACGCGATGCGGTCGCATGTTCGGTGTCGTCCTGCATACCGATGTCGCCGCTGTGGAGGGGGCGACAGCCTCGGAGCGATGCGTGTCCACAAGGACGGCCTGGAGGTCGGCCGGTGCCGGCCCCGGCCCCGGGCCCGGCGGTGCCGGCCCCGTGCGGGCCGGCGTCGCCGGTGTGGATGCAGGCATCGTCGCCGGAGCGGACTTTGCGACGGACGGGGCCAGCCCGCGCGTGACCGCCCCCGCAGTTGATCGTTGCCCACCTGTACTGGCGGCCGGAGCCGCAGAGGCCGACGAACGTGGATAGGACAGCGAAGCTGATGAGTGTGGACAGGACAGCCTGCCCCGGACAACCGCCCGTGCCGCCCGGTCCGCCCGGTCCGGGAGTACTCGCCCACTCCCGCGCCCTGCGGTTCTGGCTGGACCCGGCCAACCTCGCGGCCCGCCTCGACCAGGCGGGCCCGGTCGTCCGCACCAGGACCGGCCCGGCGACCGCCTTCCAGGTCAACGACCCGGTACTGCTGCGCAAGGTCGGCACCGATGAGGACACCTTCCGGTTCTGGGGCCCGGACCCGAGCCTGCGCGACTTCGCCGAGAACGGGGTGGTCGGCCTCGATGGCGCCGCCCACCGGGAGCGGCGTGCCGTGATGAGGCCCGCGTTCACCGCGTCCCGGCTCACCGCTCTCGGGCCCAGCGTCCAGGCCCGTACCCGGCGGCTTCTCGCTGACCTGCCCGAGGACCGACCACTCGACATCCGGGTGGAGATGAGCCGGCTCGCCTGCGGTCTCCTCGTCAGTTGTGTCCTCAACAGCGAGCTCACTCCCGACACCCTGTCCAAGATCGCGGCCACCCGCTCCACACTGTCCAGCGGCATCTTCTGGCGCTACGCCCTCGCACCCTGGCCCTGGGTACCCGTGCCCCGGCGCCGCGCCTGCCGCCGCGCGCTCGCCGAACTGGACGAGGCCGTCTGCCAGGTGCGAGCCCGCCACCGGCCCGACCCGGACGGCCAGGACCTGGTGTCCTTGCTCGAAGCCGCCGCTCCCGGAAACCCCCTCGTGGTGCAGCGCGACATTCGCGCTCTGCTGATCGCCGGCATGGAGACCAGCGCCTCCACCCTCGCCTGGGCCTGCTACGAACTAGGCCGCCACCCGCACTACCAGCAAGCGCTCCAGGACGAAGCCGACGCCGCGCCCGATACGAGCCGCCTCCAGGCACACCAGCTACCGCTCGCGACCGCCTTCGTTCAAGAAGTCACCCGCCTCCACGGCATCCCGTTCCTGGTCCGCCGCACCCGCCACCAGACCTACCAGGGCGGTGTACGGATCCCGGCCGGAGCCGTGGTCACCCTGCCCCTGGGGGCCCTGCGCCGCGACAGGAATCGCTACCCCGACCCGGACGTGTTCGACCCGCAGCGCTGGCTCCCCCACGCCGAGCCGCCACCGGCCCCCGCCGCGCTGCTCACCTACGGCCTGGGTCCCCGGTACTGCCCCGGCGCAGCCGCGGCCGATGCCATGCTGCCCGTCGCCCTGGCGACCCTGGCCAGCTCACACACGCTGCGCCCGGCGCGGCCGGGCCGCAAGATCGGCGTGAGCCTGGAACTCACACCGACGCCCAAGGGCCTGACCATGTACGCCACACCATGCGAACCTCGGCTCGCCGACACCAGACCGGCGCCCGGCACGCGCACGGTCTCCCGTTCCGGGGTGGCTTCCACCGAAGGTGGACATCGTTGACCCGCGCCCACGGATGAAGCGAAAGTAGTGACTCTGGAACGGCGCCTCGGAACCTCTCGAACAGCCCGAAGGAACGCCTTTTCCTGGATCCGTCCGCATCGCCTCGGCCAGGGGCGGGGCGATGGCGGCCAGGGCCTCGACGGCCTCACGGATGCAGCGGTGGACGGTCGCGATCCCTGGAGGGATGAGCGCGCCGATAATCATCCACCGCCCCTCCCCCACGGGCGGCCGTCGAGTCGCCGTCGTGAGCGGATCGCCTGACTCCTTCGAGGACCAGGACGTCGTGGAGTTCGTGCGGCGGGCCTGACTCCGCCTCGTCCAACCCTTCGAGACTCTGAGCACCTGGGCGGCGATCACCCTGATGACCCGCTGTCTGACCCGCCCGCCAAGGTAGGACCCGGTTGACGGCCTGGGCCTGGCCGTCTGGTCACATCACCTGACGGCCGGCCGGGGCACCGCCCGGGTCGTCAGCCAGGACGACGGCCGCCCTGATGCGCTTGCCGACCGGTTCGCGGTGGACCTCGAAGCTGCGGCAGAGCGCCATAACGATCTCCAATCCGTGCTGGCCGACCCTGGCCGGGTCGGGCGCCAGGATCAGCGGCAGCGTCGGGCTGCTGTCCCAAACGGTCACCTCGACAGCACCCTCACTGGCCTCCAGCGTCAACAGACACGGCCCCGGAGCGTATTTGCGGGCATTGGTCACCAGCTCACTCACCACCAGCTGAACCATGCCAATCGCCCGCTTCGACATTGGCAGCCCATGCACAGCCTGCAACGACTCCAGAAAGTCCCGGGCCGTGCCACGAGCAGAGGCGATGTCCTCGCTGCCCTCGAGCACGGCGGACACCGAAATCGGACGCTCCACCAACGGCAGCCGAAACTCGTCTTGCACAGTCAGGTCCATACAGCCCGCCTCACGAAGCGCTATCGCTTACCAAGCCCGCCTACCCCCAGAACACCTCCACACTCCACACACATCAGAGACAGCAGAAGTCACCCAGCGTCACGGGGGTAATTCACCGTCGTGGCCGAGCCAGGAGGGAGCGGTGGGTGAGCCTTGGGTGGACCCGGTCCCACGCCTGGGTCTCGGCCTTGCGTAGTAGGTGGTGTCGGGTGACCGTGGTGATCGCAGGTTCGGACCAGGTCTCCGGCCTGGTGAAGCGCAATTCCGGGCCGTGCTTGGGCGGGCGTCCGTTGACGCCGTGCACCCTGGGTGGTTTCGGTAGACGCATCACGCGGTCAGAGCGGACCCGGCCGACCAGCTCGACCGGCAGATCGCGCAGGACCCAGGCCAGAGGCCAGGCGGGTGACGTCGTGGTCGGCATCGCTGACGATCACGACATGCGGGTCCCCGTTCTGCCACTGGCCTGCGGCGATGAGCCGCTCGACGACACCCCTCAACTGGGCGGCGGTGACTGCGGTCGCGTCGTCTACCGGGCCGAGCCGCACCGCGTCCGGGATCGCGGTGTCGAGGCGAAGCTGGACCGGGTGCGCCGTGAACTCGACGAATGGCGCCACATGGCACTCTCTACCGGCATCTGAACCGTTCCGGGTTCGGTGGGGACCCGACACGGAGCGGGCGGGCCGACGTCACGTGCCGCACGTGGACAAGGACGTCGAACCACTCGGCCATGGATCCTCCCGTCATGTGGTGGGCGGTGTCGTTGTCCGGGTCGTGGCGCGGTCCGATGACCCGGGTTCTAACAGTCCCCTTGAGCCAGTCGGCGACAGGGCGCGGGGGATCCGCGCGAAGGTCCAGGAGATAGTCGCCGCCCATGGCGTCCAGGACCGACTCCACCAGGGGCGGGGCGGGCCGGGGCACCCGATGGGGCGGGGCGCCGCTGTACGTGCCCAGTTCCCCGTCGCCGAAGGTGAGGCCGATCGACAGGTACCGGGATCCGAGGCGGTCCTGGAGGTGGCTACCGGCGTTCGGGGACCCGCTTGCGGGATCCGGCGGAAAGACGACGGCGCGGGTGCGCCCCTTGGAGGCATGGGTGCAGGAAGACCAGAACAGCACCTTGTGACCGGTGTGCCGGTACCACCAGGCGGCGTTCTCGGCGAACGACCTCTCGTAGTAGTCCATGTTGTGTGGATCCGACGGATCGTCGGGGTGGTCGTGAAGTTCGTAATATTGGACGATCACGCGAGCGTTGCGGAGTGCCCAAGCGTGGCCGTCGTGGCCGGGCAGCGCTCCTACAAGGTCGTAGGCCTCCTGTGCGCGGTCGCGCCAGATGCTCCTGTCGGGGAGGCCGCGGAATCGACGTGTGTGCGCGGATACCTCCCCGTCCGGCCGGAGTTCGGCGTAGCAGGCCAGGACCTCGCCCAGCAGTTCGGGCGCGGCCCGGCGTACGTAGGCGGTCACGGTGTCGTATGCCGACGTCCCCGTCTCATGGGGGCTGACCCCGACGAGGCGGACCGGATCGTTCGGGTGGGTCTGGTTGAACGCGCGCATCCACCGCAAAAGGGCGAGTACCTCTTCCGTGCGGGCGAACGGCTCCGCGGCCTCCAGCAGCGAGACCGGATCCCCGGTGCCGGTGCGGAGGTAGGTGTCGAGCAGCACGCAGAGCGTCCAGTCCTGGTCGAGGGCGACGGCGCGGAATCCGGCCTCGTCGACCAGAAGCCGGGCAATGCGCACCTGCATGGCGAAGAGTTCATGCGCTCCGCGGGTCCCGGCGCCGTATCCCACCACAGCCGCGTCTTCCCCGAGCATGCCCAAGAGAGGCCGCAGGTCCTCCAACGGCGCCAGGGGGTCGACGGTCGTCAAGGGGCACGCCGTGCTTTTGATCCAGTTCCGGACCGCCGCATGTCGTTGTGCCGAGAGTGTCATGAGGACACTCTCGTAGCTCAAGTCCGGTAGAGGTCAAGCACCGCGGTCGGCGAGCCCATTCCCTGCGGACGGACCCCAGCCGGTCCGATCCGGGGGCTGAAACTCAAGCTAAGAGGGCGTTTAGCTCAATCTCGCGAACTTTTTGACGTTGCGAACTTCGGATCATCTGGGGCTGCTGAAGCCGGTGTGGTGCGTGGTGAGGAAGTAGTGATTCTCGGGGCGTGTTGGCCAGGAGGATCCTGCTTCATCCCAAGGCGCCAGGTTGTGCACCACGTGCTTCGGGCGCCGGGGTGTACGCCTGAGCACGGCCGTCTGTGGGTGGGGAGCCCGTGATCGTGCCTGAACGTCGTCGCTACCCGAGTGATCTGCCCGATGCCCGGTGGGAGTTGATCGGACCGGTCCTGACCGCGTGGCGGTCCGAGCACCGCGGCCGGCTCGGGCCTGCCCGGAGACGCGTTCCAGCTGCCCGACGACGCCCGCGCGGCCCGTTTCATCGGCGCTGCCCCGCCGGCCGGACACGGCCCGCACCGCCACCTCACCGGGGTGCACGCCCTCGACGTCGACACCATCGCGTCCCCGCCGACGCCACCCCGGCCGCCCTCGGCTTCACCATGGCCGGACACATCCTCGGCCGGGCGGTCCTGACAGCCACCACTGAGGCACTCACCTGACACCTGCACCGGCAGCGCCAGGTCGAGCCGCTTGGCCATGTCCAGACGAAAAGTGCCGCACGGGCTGGTGTTCGGCCAGAACAATGCCCTCCCGTTCGCGGGACCACCGGCGTCCGGGGCGTCTCCGTCCGCGCGTGACGGACTGCGGTGCGGTCAGGCCGTGCGTACCCGTACGGTCTGGGTGACGCCGTTCGTGGCGCTGAGGTCGCCGAACCGGAGTGTCAGGACGGAGCCCGTGCCGACCCCGGTGACCGTGCCCGGCCGGGTCAGCACCGAGTGCACCCGACGCCTCCAGGTGAGAGTGAGCCCCTTGACGGTACGGCCGGGGTCTGCGACACAGACAACCGCCGTGCCGTCGCGCTTCTCGTGGATCTGCACGCTGACCGGCGCGTCGGCCGTCACCGGTCCCACGGCTCCCGCAGCGAAGAAGTTGATCCCGGTGAAGCCCGACGAGAGCACCCGGACGCCCTGCTGGGCACTCGTGTTGGCGAGGATGTCCAGCCATCGCGGATCGGCCGCCCGTGCGGCCGTGCGGGCTCGGCTCGCTCCCGGCATCAGTATGTAGGCGTACTCGGCGTCCTTCGGATCCTCGCCGTGGTCGGCGAGGAGAGTGACGTAGCGCCGGGTGACAGGATCGGCGGAGCCACCACCGTTGATGGCCTTCCAGGTGCCGGTGCGCTCCTCGCGCAGTCCGGTCAGCGTCGTGCCGCCGGGGAAGACGTAGCCGGCGTGTCCCGCCAGGTGCGCCCACCGCACCCGGTTCAGCGTCCCGGACCAGGAGCCGCCGGGCTGGGCACGGCCGTCGACCGTGAGCCCGGCCGTCCCGTCGGCACCCAGGCCGCGGTTGTCGACGACGGTCTCGACCCTGGTGCCGTCGCCACCGGTGATGCCGCTCCCGAGACAGACCACGCAGTCGCCGAGGAAGAACCAGGACTTCTTGGCCTCCAGGGTCGAGGAAAGCCCCTTCAGATGCTGGCCCAGGCTGGCGTAGGTGCCGTCCGAGGCCCCGCCGGCCCACACGGCGTCAGGCCTTGCCGCGCCCCAGATTCCACCCTCGCCGTCCGCGAGCCGTTTGGCGGAGACGGTGGTGCCCGGCAGCCGGTAGGGGTCCACGGTCGGCCAGTAACCGTCGCTGTACTGGCCCTCGCCCTCCGGCCCCCACCAGTAGAGCATCCCCGAACCGGTGTGCCAGGCCCGCAGGTTCTCGCCGTTTCCGTTCTCGTAGTAGGTGATCCGGCTGGAGGCCATCGAGACGGATGCGGTGAAGTCGCGGGTCCGGTGCACCGCGCGGTCCATGCCGGGGAACACCCTGTGGCCGTTCGCCTCCGGGGCGGGCCGGACCGAGGAATCGCCGAGCAGCTCGATGACCCGGGACAGCGGTGCCACACCGAGGGTGCGGCCGGTGGTGACGTCGCTGTACCGGTCCCGGCTGAACCAGCCCTTGGCCATCGCCCGCCAGCGGGCGTTCTCTTCGGCGGCGGCGCCCTGTCCCAGGAGCAGGATCGACGCGATGACGGCATGACCGCGCAGATGGTCGTCCTGCTGGACCTTCGCCGGGTCACCGGCGACGAGCCCGCGGCTGATCGCCCGGCCCGAGACGCCGTCCATCATCAGCCCGTCGTGGAGGAAGGGCGCATAGGCGTGCTCCACGGAATCCAGGAAGATCTGCCGCCGCGGGTCGGTGATGGCCCAGGCCGAGTCTCCGAGCAGCGCGAACAGTTTGCTCAGCCCGTCGATGAGCACAGCGCCGTACGAACCTGTGTAAGGGACCCAGGTGTGCTGGACCAGCGAGCCGTCGGCGTACAGACCGTCTCCGGAGGTGACGTACGGAAAGACCGGCGAGACGGCGTCCCTGGCGAGAGCCACCTTGGCGGCCGTGCCGTCGAGGGCGCCGCGCAGGGCCAGGACCCGGCAGAGGTCGATCCGGTTGGCACCCGTGCTGGTCCCGCTGTACGCCGCCACGGAGGAGTCGGGCACGAAGTGGTCGATGGCGCCGGCGGTCGCCGACCGTAGATCGTCGGAGAGCTGGTCGTCGAGTATGAGGCAGATGTCCAGGAGGGCCTGGGGAGCACCTATCTGCCAGTTGTACCAGTTGCCGTAGGGCGCCTGGGACTCGTTGTAGACCTGGGCGCCGAGGTGGCCGATGCCCGTGAGGACGGCGGCGAGCAGAGCGGGGTCGCCGGTCAGGCCGGTGCCGGGCTGTGCGTACGCCTCGGCCATCGTCCTCAGCTTGCCGTACGAGTTCTGGATCTGCGCCGAGTAGGCGTAGGACTCGGTGTCCTTGTCGGGGTCGGGGTCCGCGTAGACGTTGCCGGGCCACAGCGAACCCTCGGCGGGTGCCATGGAGGACAGGTACCCACGCGCCGTCGACCCCAGCGCGGCGAGCTTGGTCCTGAAGGGCTCGGCGGTCGGACTGAAGCCCTGGCCGAGCAACAGGTCCCGCCACTTCCCCCGCAGGGCGGAGAAGTCGTCGGTGAGCGGCTCCTCCGCGGGCGCGCTCTGAAGTGCGGCAGCGCCCGGGACAGGCAGGGCCAGAGCCAGCGCTCCGGCGCCGGACAGGGCGAGGGCTCCGCGGCGTGACCAGAAAGTCGTCATGAGTACTCCGAGATCGAGAGCGGACAGACACCGGGTAGGCGGTTTTTTAGCACGCTTCGATCGAACGGACAATAGTATGAGCGCTATTGATCGATCGCACACGGGTGGAGGCTGCCCCGATTCCGCTGGTCGGCGGCTTCAGGTGCGGTCGAACTGGTGCTTTGTTCCCGTGGGTGCTCGCGCGGCGCGGCCGAGCCCGGCGTGGCGTGTGTCGCTCTCCGCAAAGAACCGACGAGATCCGAACACCAGCGGATTGTTCGATCAAACGGTTGACTTCCCACGTTCCCTTCTCCAGGATTGCGGACCAACAGGCAGCCCGTCGAGCGTCAACTCCGGCTCCCCGCAACTGATTTGCCGGACTCCACGCCCGCGCCGGCGCACCCTGACCCCATTCCCGCGACCTCCTGCCGGGCGCCCGGCAGGAGGTCGCCCCGGGACGGAAGCGACCCCGCCCAGCGCCCTTCACACGTGTCTCGGCGCCCGCCGCCCGGCATGCGGCGCGCTCCTGGCCGCCCCTCGGAGACCAAGAGGACCCCCACATGGGAACCCACGCACGCACACGCACTCCGGCAGCCCTCGCAGCCGCAGCCGCGGCCCTTGCGGCAGCGGTGGCCTGGCCCCTGCTGTCCACCGCCTCCGCACAAGCGGCGGGGATCTGGGACGGCGACGCCTCCAAGGGCACCGGCGTCTTCGGAGGCGTCGAGTGTCCCGCCCCTGGCAGTCTGATCACGGCTGCCGGCGGTACCACGCACGGCACGGTCTTCCGCTACACCAAGCCGGGCGGTGACATCCGCTGCGAATCGCGCGGTGTGTCCGTGAACGGCTCCTCGCGCTACGCCTTCGCCGAGGGCTCCACCTACTACCTCGGGTGGGAGAGCCGGCTCTCCTCCGTGAGCGGGGACTTCGTCGTGTGGCAGTGGAAGTCCTACCCCAACGCCCAGCAGAACTACCCCCTCATCATGACGGTCAAGGACGGCTCGGCACGTCTCTTCCACGTCACCACCGATGGAGACTGGCAGATGGTCTGGTCCAAGCCCGTCACCGCCGGCGACTGGAACGCGTTCGCCCTCGGAATCCACACGTCCGGGTCGGCTTCCTCGGGGTGGGTGGAGCTGTACTTCAACGGCACCGAGCAGACCTTCGTCAACGGCGTCACCCGGTACTCATGCCGCACCTGGGACAGCGCGAACGAGCCGAAATGGGGCGTCTACGACCGTGACGACGGCTCCACCACCCTCACCAACCGCGTCGACAGCCTGAAGATGGGGACGTCGTACGCGGACGTCACCTGACGGGAAGCACCGGCCGTGACGTCACTCAGGGCCGGTGCCCTTCCCGGGAGCCGGGATCCCGTGCTCCTCCCTCATGCCGTTCGGGTCAGTGCCTCGCCCCTCACGGGGTCGGCGTACGGGAGACCACGGCCGTACCGCTCCAGTTCGTCCAGCGCGGCGTGTGTCATCCGGGCCAGTTCGTTGCCGGCCGAACCGGCTACGTGCGGGGTCAGAAGGACGTTGGGCAAGTCGTACAGCGGGGACGCGGCGGGCAGGACCTCGGGCTCGGTGACGTCGAGCACGGCGTCGAGCCGGCCGGACACCAGCTCCTCGGTCAGCGCAGCGGTGTCGACCAGCGAACCGCGTGCCGTGTTGATGAGTGTCGCGCCGTCCCGCAACAGCGCCAGTCGTTCCCTGTCGAAGAGGTGCCGGGTCTCCGGGAGTTCTGGGGCGTGAATCGTCACCACGTCGCTCGAACGGACGAGCGTGTCCAGTGGCACCGGGGCCACGCCCAGACGGGTGGCCTCCGCCTCGCCGATGTACGGGTCGTACAGGAGCACCCGGAAGTCGTGCGGGCGCAGCAGCTCGATGACCCGCCGCCCGATGCGGGACGCCCCGACGACGCCCACCGTGCGCCCGTAGTTGCCGCCTGTCCCGATCACGTCGATGGCGCTCACCCTGGCGCGCTCACGCCGGTAACTCAGCTGGGCGGCCAGGACCCGTTTCCCTGCGAAGAGGACGGCCGCCACGGTGTACTCCGCGACCGGCAGGGCGTTCGCCCCCGCGGCGGAGGCCACGGTCAGCTCACGCTCCCAGCAGGCGTCGGTGATGTGGTGTTTCACCGAACCGGCGGCGTGGACCACGGTACGGAGCCGGGGCATCCGCTCCAGGGCGTCGGCCGTGAGAGGCGGGCAGCCCCAGCCGGTGAGGAGCGCGTCCGCCTCGGCGAGCGCGGAGGCGGCGGCCGGGTCCGTGAAGTCGTCGACCACGAGGGAGGGGTCGGTGTCGGCGACGGCGGCGAGCCGGGCGAGTGATGTCTGGTCGAACAGCGCGTCCCTGACCGACGGATCCATCGCGAGGACGGTGCGGGGGCGGTGGTACGGCGTGGGGGACGGGGACGCGGACGTCACTTGACGGCTCCTGCGGTAAGGCCCGAGCGCCAGTAGCGCTGCAGCGCGACGAAGGCGATGGCGAGCGGGACGATGGACACCAGGGATCCGGTGATGACGAACGAGTAGAGCTGCGGCTCCTGCGGGAGCGTGGCGTTCCAGTTGAACAGGCCGAGGCCGACCGGATAGAGCGACGAGTCGTTCAGCATCACCAGCGGCAGGAAGAAGTTGTTCCAGCTGCCGGTGAAGGAGAAGAGGAAGACCGTGACGAAGGCGGGGGACAGCATCGGAAGGGCGACCGAACGGAAGGTGCGCAGTTCGCTCGCGCCGTCGATGCGGGCCGCCTCCAGCGTCTCCCCGGGGACGTGACTTTCCGAGAAGACCCGTGCCAGGTAGACGCCGAACGGGTTCACCAGGCCCGGGATCAGCACGGCCCAGTACGAGTTGACGAGCCCGACCTCGGATGCCATCAGGTACATCGGCAGAGAGATGACGGTGTGTGGGACGAGGATGCCCAGCAGCACCAGGCCGTACAGCTTCTCCTTGCCCCACCAGTCGTACGTGTGGAAGGCGTAGCCGGCGAGCAGCGAGATGAGCGTGGAGGCGAGGGCGCCGACCACCGAGTACAGCAGGCTGTTGGTGAGCCAGCGACCGAAGACACCGTCCTGGTACGTGAAGAGGTCAGCGAGGTTGGTCAGCAGGTTGAACTCGGCCGGCTCGAAGCCGGGGCTGGCGAACAGGTCACCGTTGTTCTTGGTCGCGTTGACCAGCAGCCAGCTCAACGGCATCAGTGTGTAGACGGCCACGAAGGCGAGCAGGGTGTTGACGACGGCCTTCGATGCCCAGGCCGGTCCGGAGGCCCGTGCCCGCCGTGACGGGCCGGCGGTGCCGGCACCGTCCGGGGACCGGACCGGGGCCGGAGTACGAGGGGGCGCGGTGGCGGCCATGGTCACGCCTCCTTCCAGCGGTTGCCGAGCTTGGTGATCACGAAGGACAGAGCGGCACCGAGGAGCGCCAGCAGCAGCGAGGCCGCGGCCGCGAGTCCGTAGTCGTGCTCGGTGAAGGCGGCCTGGTAGATGTACATCACCGGACTCCAGTCCTGTGAGATGGCGGACGACCGGCTGCGCAGCACCTCCGGCTCGTTGAACAGCTGGATCGCGCCGACGGCGGTGAAGAGCATGGTGAGGACGACGGAGGACCGGATCATCGGCAGCTTCACCGCCAACGCCGTGCGCAACTGGCCCGCGCCGTCGACCGTGGCCGCCTCCAGGGTCTCCTTCGGTACGGCCTGCAACGCGGCGTAGAAGATCACCATGTTGTAGCCCATCCACTGCCAGGCGGCGGCGTTGGCCATGGAGAGGACCACCCCGTCCGGGCCGAGGAAGTCCCACTCCACGCCGACGGTCCGCAGGAGGTCGATCACGGGGCTGAGCCCGGGTGTGTAGAGGAACCCCCAGATGATCGCGGCGATCAGTCCGGGTACGGCGTGGGGGAGGAAATATGCCAGCTGGAAGAACTTCTTCGCCCTGGCCATCGCGGAATCCACCAGCAGGGCCAGGGCCAGCGCCCCGCCCACCATCACCGGGATGTAGATCAGACAGTAGAGGGCGATGTGCAGGAAGCCGCGGTGGAACGACGCGTCGCCGAGGGCGCGCAGATAGTTGTCGGCGCCGACGAAGACGGTCTCCGTGCCGCCGAATCCGAGTCCGCTCGTGGCCTGTTCGTGGAACAGGCTCATCCACAGCGAGTACCCGACGGGGGCTACGAGCGTGGCGATGAAGAGGATGAAGAAGGGGGCGACGAAGAGGAGGGGTGTGGTGCGCTGCCCGCGGCCGAGCCGGGTAGTCATCGGCGTTAGCTCCTTGGAGGGGTCGGAGCGTCGGGGCGGGGAACCGGTCTCCCGCCCCGACGGCTCGGGTACGCGGGGATCAATGGGCGAGCTTCAGCCCGCGGTCGCTGATGGCCTTCTCGGCCGCCGCCTGCCCGGCCTGGAACGCGGGCCAGAACTCACCGGTCTTCTGGGCCTTGCCGAACTCCGCCTGCATGGTCATCGTCGTGGAGTTGTGCACGGGGCTCCAGGTCCAGTCCTTGGCGATGTTCGGCACCTGGGCCCCGGCTACGGCGTAGACGTCCTGGCCGGCGAAGAACGCGGTGTCGAACGTGGACCTGGCCGCGGCGCGCAGCTTCTCGGCGGCGGGCAGTCCGCTGGAGGTGCCGGCCGCGAGACGGGCCTTGACGGCCTCACCGTCGGTGGTGGCCCAGGTGATGAACTCGGCAGCGGCCTCGGCCTTCCTGCTGTCCTTCGTCATGGCGAAGGCCGAGCCGCCGACCGCGCCGGTGACCGGCGTGCCCCAGTGCGGCAGCGGGGCCTCGGCCCACTTGCCGGACTGTCCGGGGTACGTGGTCCTGATGGAACCGGCGCTCCACGAAGCGCCGATCAGCGCGATGGCCTTCGAGTCGGTGACCGCCTTGGTGGCCTCCGGACTCCACCCCTTGTGGTTGAGGACCAGGTCGTCCTGGACCAGGTCCTTCCAGTAGTCGGCGACCTTCCGGGTGGCCGGGTCGGTGATGTTCACCTTCCAGGCATCATCTGTCGCGCCGTACCACCGGGCACCGGCCTGCTGGGAGAGACCGGCCCAGGTGGCGGTGTCGTCGCCCCAGAAGTCGAGCAGCCGCGCCTCGCCCTTGGAGGCGGTCTTGACCTTCTCGGCGGCGGCCCTGAACTCGGCCCAGGTGGTGGGGACCTCGATGCCGTACTGCTTGAAGAGATCGGTGCGGTAGTAGAGCGTCTGCGGGCCGACGTCGTAGGGGGCCGCCCATGTTCTGTCCCCGAGCGTGACCAGGCTCCGCACGGATTCGGGGGCGTATTCCTTGACCGACTCGCCGAGCTCGGCGCTGGAGTCGCGAAGCAGCCCCTGGGTCACGAAGTCGGGCACGGCCTGGTATTCCAGGTTGACGACGTCCGGGGCGTTGCCCGCCTTGACCGCCTTGGAGATCTTGTCGTATCCGCCGTTGAGTCCGGCCGGGATCTCGGCGTGCGTGACCTTGATGTTCGGGTGGGACGCGTTGAACGCTTCGGTCATGTCGGCGGTGCCAGGCATCCATGACCAGTAGGTGATCTCCACGGGCTTCGCGGCGGAGCCGGTGCCGGCGTCCGACGTGGTGGTGTCCTCGCCTCCGCAGGCGGTGAGGAGGAGGGCCAGGGAGGCCACCGCGGCGGCGAGGGCCGTGGAGGACGAACGAGTGCTTGGCTGCATGGCGGTACTCCTACGAGAGGCCAACGGATGGCGGCGAGTTGACGACATCTTTCGACCATGAACGATCAGAGTCAATAGAAAATGAGCAAACGAACATTAAGAAGCGATATCGATCGGATCCAGTGATCATGTGCACAGTCCGACACCGCACCCGGCGGCGCCGGGGCACGCAGAACTCCCCCTGGCAGGTCCGGCAGGGGGAGTTCGCGGGTGTGGCTGCCCACTCGGGGGCATCGCGCCGAGGGGGTCAGCCGAGGTCGGGGGCCTGGCGCAGCTCCACGACGGGTTGCTCGACGCCGTCGAGCTCCAGGACCACGATGTCGTTGCGTCCCGCGCGAAGGAGCGGCCAGGGTACGTACAGCGTCCGTTGCGGGCCTCTCGCTTCCCAGTACCGCCCCAGGCAGAAGCCGTTGACCCACGTGTAACCCTTGCCCCATCCGGGCAGCGCGAGATAGGTGTCGCCCGGCTCCGCCACATCGAGGGAACCCCGGTGGAAGACAGGCCCCGAACGTGGAGCGTGCGTGTGCGCGACGGCACCGGAGGAGGTCTCCCACGGCAGCCTGTCCGGGGTCCCGTGACCCAGCTCCACCGCACGCGCGGTCCAGCCGTGCAGCATTTGCTGGGTGTGCAGGACCCGGCTCACCCCCTTGCGGTCCCCGAGTCCCGCGCCGTAGTTGACCCTGCCCATCGACTCCACCAGCAGGTCCACGCGCGCATGTGTTCCGGTGACGCGGACACCGTCGACCGCTTCGACTCCGTCCCGCTCCAGTACGCCGACGGGCGTGCCGTCCACGAAGACGTGCGCGCGGTCGGCGAGTCCGTGGACCGACAGCGGGTAAGGCCCGCGCGGGCCGGGGATGCGGGAGGTGTAGAGCACGAGACCGTGCCCGATCCCGAGCTCCTCGAACGACGGCGGCTCGGCGGCCCGCACCTCCGTGTGAGCCAGCTCGTCGAGAACGTCGAACAGCCGGATCGATTCCGTGAGCTCCACGAGCCCGGGAGGCAGCAGGGGGGCCGTGGTCTCCGGTTCGGGCAGCGGCTCGTCGGTGTACCGCTGGAGCACGTCCCGGAAGGCGAGGAACTTCTCCGTCACGCCGCCCCGCTCATCGATCGGCGCGTCGTAGTCGTAGGACGTCACGGTCGGCAGATAGCCCGCACCCGTCGCCGGGTCCTCCGTGTTGGCTCCGGCCCACGTGGAGAAGTTCGTCCCGCCGTGTGCCATGTAGAGATTGACCGACGCCCCGGCGGCCAGGATCTCCGCCAGCGAGTCCGCGGCGTCCTCCGGGTCCCGTGTGACGTGCTCGGCGCCCCAGTGGTCGAACCAGCCGCACCAGAACTCCATGCACATGGCCGGGTCGTCCGGCCGCAGCCCCTTCAGGCCGGCGAAGGCCTCGGTCGCGCGGCTGCCGAAATTCACTGTGGCCAGACGCCCCGGGACCGTGCCCCCGGTGAGGAAGAAGTCGTCCGGTCCGTCCGACGTGAACAGCGGTACGTCGATGCCGCGCCCGCGCAGTCCGGCGGCCAGGTGCTCCAGATATCCGGTGTCCGTACCGTAGGACCCGTACTCGTTCTCCACCTGCACCATCAGGACGTTGCCGCCCCGGGTGACCTGGTGCGGTGCGAGGAGGGGGATCAGCCGGTCGTACCAGCGGTCGACGCGGGCCAGATACCCCGGATCCTGGCAGCGCAGCGCCCGTACCTCCGGGTCGGCGAGGAGCCACCAGGGCAGACCGCCGTTCTCCCACTCGGCGCATATGTAGGGCGACGGCCGCACGATCGCGTGCAGCCCGGCCTCGCGAGTGGCGTGCAGGAACCGGTCCAGGTCCGCGATCCCCGAGAAGTCGTACTCCTGGGGACGCGGCTCGTGGAGGTTCCAGGGGACGTACGTCTCCACGGTGTCGAGACCCATGGCGCGCATCATCCGCAGCCGCTGCGGCCACTGTTCGGGCAGGACGCGAAAGTAGTGCAGGGCACCCGACAGCAGGCGCAAAGGGCGGCCGTCGAGGGAGAACCCCTCGGGCGAGATACGGAACATGAGGGACTCTCCGGGTGGGCGTACCGCGTGAACGGGGATCAGGTGGAGGCGCGGACGTGCAGCTCCGGCAGGATCGAGAGCAGATGCCGGGGACGGCTCGGGTCCGCGACGCGCTTGGCCAGCAACTCCACCGCGGAGACGCCCACCGCGAGCTTCGGCGGGGCGACGGCGGTCAACGGGATGTCAGCGAGGGAGGCGACCTCGTCGTCGTACGCCACGATGGCCAGGTCGCCGGGAACGTCGATGCCGCGGGCCCGGAGGCGCTGGAGCAGCACGAGGGCGTCGTGGTCGTTGTGGATCAGCGCACCGTCCAGCCGCCCGTCGGCGACCGCGTCGGCGAACTCGCCGAGCACCTCCTCGCGGCGGACGGCGTCACCGGCCGGCGGCGGCATGCGGAAGACGCCGTCCGCAGGCACGTCGAGCGCGGCCGCGGCCAGACCCTTGCGGTATCCGTCCACGAGGGGTTCGCCGTGCGGGCTGTCGTCACGCACCATGAGCCCGATCCTCCGGCGCGTCGACGCGAGATGGTGAACGGCGAGCCGGGCCCCGTACACGTGGTCGGTGACGACCCGCTCGGCGCCGGAGATCTCGTCCCCGGGGCGGCGCTCCACCCACACGTGCGGAATGGTCAACTCGTCGAGCCAGGTGGCGGCCGCCGTGACGTCGCAGGTCGCGATCAGGAGCCCGTCGAGGCCGTCGGCCAGCATGCGACCGGCCTGCGCGCGCTCCTCCTCCAGGCTGTACTGCGAGATGCCCAGGACCAAGCGGATACCGCGCTCGCCGGCGGCTTCCTGGGCACCCTTGATCACTTCCGGGTAGTAGTAGTCGGCGGCCGGCACGATCAGGCCGAAGGCCAACTGCCCCCGGCCTGACGGGGGCCTGACGGCTGGCTCCGTACCTGTGGTCCCGGCGCGGGTCGTCGGCAGGACGGCACCGCCGTGCACGCGGACGACCAGCCCACGGTCCGCGAGCGTCTCGATGTCCCGGCGGACCGTGACGGGCGAGACCTGCAACTCCTCGGCGAACTCGGTGACCCGGAGCGTGCCCCGCTCACGCAGCCGGTGAAGTACCGCCTGATGCCTCTCCTCGGCATGCATGCTTGAGCGCCCCCCTCTTTCGTGCGTGGCTCAGTGCCAGTCTATCCGCCCGGTGCGCATATGTGAACGTTTTTGTTCGAACAATCATTCTGTGAGGTGGATGCTTCGTTTGATGCTCTCCCGCCGGAGAGGTGCCGGGCCAGAACACACGGAAGAGGTCGGCGGCGTGAACGTCGGCGAGGTCCTCGCTCGAGCGGAGGTCGCCGCAGGGGCAGGGCGGCCCATCCGCAGCGCCACCGGGTCCGGGCCCGGGGCGCCGGTGGATCGACGAGTTGGTCTCCGGGATGTCCTCTGTCAAGTTCTGCGTGTTGAATCGCTGGGGGCACCGCCCCCTGACAAGCCGGCCGGACGACGCGCCGGCGGGCTGCGAGGTCGCTCCGGACGGCCTCGGCAACAGCCACGTGAGTTCCCGGCTCGCGTCGCCCGCGAGGACGTGGAGACGTCACAGTGCCTCGGTCGACACCGCTGGACCATCGAACGGACCGTGGCCCGGCTCGCCGGCTGCCGCCGACTCCACCACCGCTGCGAACGCGAGGCCGGGATCGGTTCGGCGACAACAGTGCGAAGGTGGCCGGCCCGTGGG
Source organism: Streptomyces sp. NPDC058637 (assembly GCF_042717325.1). Classification (NCBI taxonomy): domain Bacteria; kingdom Bacillati; phylum Actinomycetota; class Actinomycetes; order Kitasatosporales; family Streptomycetaceae; genus Streptomyces; species Streptomyces sp. NPDC058637. Next base: position 223,826 of record NZ_JBHXRD010000007.1, read on the forward strand.
GATCTCTCTCGATCCTTACGCTGCGTTTCCCGGCACCCGCCGTGGATGCGGCGGGACGTTTTCGGTCCGCACGGCTCGTGGGCTGATCAGAGGGCCCTGATTCCCCGGTCGGATAGCCTGCGGCCATGGGGGACACAGCGCAGGCCGCGGCAGGGAGCCATGACACGTCGAGGCCTGATGGCCCGTCGCGACTGAGGCGGCTGATGCCTGTGTGGGTGAACTTCATCATCGGGTTGCCCGCCATGATGCCGTTGCACTCGGCATGGCTGCTGCTGACCGAGTACCGTTCCTGCGCGTTCAACAGCGCAGGGTTCCGGAGTTTCTGCGGCAGTGTCGACGTCATCGAAGGGGCCGGGTGGGCCAGGGCGGGCGTCATTGTCGTCGGCGGGCTCGGTCTGTTGCTGGTCGTCGCCGTTGATGTGCTCCTCCCCGCGGCCTATGGGCGGCGGATCCGGCCGTGGCTCCTCGGGATGCTCGTCATCCCGGTCCCCTATCTGATCGCCGTCGCAACACTCGCCATGGCTGGTTGAGACACCGTTCACCGACGGGAATCGGTGTGGTGCGGTAGCTCGGTCCGGCGCGGGTCGCGGATAGGGGTTGCAGAGAGTTACTGAAGCAGGTTCATCTTGCGCGGCAGCTCGAACTCGGCACGGCCGTGGAGTTGCCTCATCGGTGCCGGGCACGGTCGATGCGTTCCCCTGTCCGGAGAGCGGGAGAACACCGCCTGACGCCGCATCGGGAGACACCCACGCACGATCTGGCGATGGGCATGGCTCCCACGGCTCTCTTTCCGCATCCACTTCGTAGACGCGTGCGACCGGGTCATGGCCCCGACGTCGTCGGCATGTCCCGGTACGCCGACGGCGGCCGGATGACGACCGAGCCCTGCACGTCGGCCGGCTCCTGTGCGCACCGCACGAGCGACCTGTACGGGCCGTGCCGCCACCGGCCTGGGCGAAGGGACCGGTGAGTGCATCCGTCCCTGTCACCGTCGGCCACTGGACGTTCCCCGACCGGCACCGGAGGCGGCTCTGCCACAGCCACCTACGGCAGCAGGAGCGGCTCACCGACCCTTCCGAGATGCGCCGGCAGGAGCGCGCTCGACGTGACACGCCGCCATGACGTCATCGGCGTGGGCCGTTGAGGTGACCGGCACCGAGGTCCGCCCGCGTACTGGGCAGGCATGAGCGCATCCGGACAAGGGGCGCTCGACGGAAGCAGTGGTGTGCAAGTGACGGAGAGTGAGAAGGGATCGTGCATGCTGGGACTGCGGCCCTCCGCGGCAGGACCGGTCGGCCCGGCCGGCGGTCCGGCCACGGCCGGCGACGCCGTCCGTGCCGTCGAGGCGGAGCTCGGACGTTTTTTTGACGAAGGACTGCGCCGGGCCCGTGAGACCGATCCGGTGTTCGCACGCGATGTCGCCGACCGTGTCACCGCGTTCGTCCAGCGCGGTGGGAAGCGGCTGCGCACGCAGTTCACGTGGTGCGGGTGGCGAGCCGTCGGCGGCTCGGGCGACGCGACGGCCGTGGTGCGCACAGGGGCGGCCCTCGAACTCGTCCAGGCGTGCGCTCTCATCCACGACGATGTGATGGATGGGTCGACGCTGCGTCGCGGTGCACCGGCGGTGCACGTGGACTTCGCCCACATGCACCGGACCGCGCGGATGGCCGGTCCGCCCGAAGCGTTCGCGACCTCCGCCGCGGTGCTGGCCGGAGACCTGGCACTGACCTGGGCGGACGACCTGCTGACCGAAACGGCACTCGGCTCACCGCACGGCCCTGGCCTGCACCGCGAGTGGCAGGCGATGCGCGGCGAGATGGTCGCCGGGCAGTACCGGGACATCCACGCGCAGGCCACCGGGGCGTCCGGCGTCGACGAGGCGGTGACCATCGCCACGCTCAAGAGCGCCCTGTACACGGTCGAGCGCCCACTGGCTCTCGGTGCGTCTCTGGCCGGTGCCGACGCGTCGACGATGGATGCCCTGCGCTCCGCAGGCCGCTGCGCCGGTCTGGCCTTCCAGCTCCGCGACGACCTCCTCGGCACCTTCGGCGACCCGGACGTGACGGGAAAGCCCGCCGACGAGGACCTGCGGACGCGCAAACTCACCTACCTTCTCGCCGTCGGTCTCGGGCTGGCCGAAGCCTCGGGCGACGAGGAAGCCGCTGACGCGCTCGCCCCTGGGCCGCCCTGTCCGTCGGACGACGCCGTGCAGCGGATGCGGGCGGCGCTGGAGCGGACAGGGGCGCGGGGCGTCGTGGAGTCGAAGATCACGGAGTTGGCGACGTCGAGTCTGCGGCACTTCGACCGTACGGGCGCGGATCCCTTCGTACGACGGGAATTCGCGAGGCTGGTCGAAGGGGCGGCGGGCGTGCCGCTGAAAGGCACCGAGGAGGCCGCGTGAGGACAGTACCCGGTCCGACGGACCGTGTGATCGTGGTGGGCGCGGGACTGTCCGGCCTCGCCTGTGCCCTGCACCTGGTGGGCGCGGGCCGCCAGGTGACGGTCGTCGAACGGGACGCCGGTCCGGGCGGCAGGGCCGGCCGCGTACGCCTCGGAGGCTACGAGGTGGACACCGGGCCGACCGTCCTGACCATGCCTCACCTGGCCGACGAGGCGTTCGCCGCCGTCGGTGACAGCCTCCACCGTCACGTCGAGCTGACGGCTCTGCATCCGGCCTACCGGGCATGCTTCGCGGACGGGACCTCACTCGACGTGCACACCGACGGCGAGGCCATGGAGGCGGAGGTCAGAAGGTTCGCCGGACCGGCCGAGGCGCGCGGATACCGCGAACTGCGGAACTGGCTCGAGCGGCTGTACCGGGCGCAGATGCGGCGCTTCATCGATACCAACTTCGACTCGCCCCTACAGCTTCTGCACCCGGACCTGGCGCGTCTGGCGGCCCTGGGGGGCTTCGGACGGCTGGACCCGCGCATCGGCCGTTTCCTGGCCGACCCCCGTCTGCGCCGGGTCTTCTCCTTCCAGGCCCTGTACGCCGGAGTCACCCCCGCCAGAGCCCTCGCGGCCTACGCGGTGATCGCCTACATGGACACCGTGGCCGGCGTCTGGTTCCCCAGAGGCGGCATGCACGCGCTTCCCCGCGGGATGGCGAAGGCCGCGGCCGGCGCGGGTGCCGAGTTCCGCTGGTCGGCCGAAGTGACCTCGCTGGAACGAACGGCAGGCCGGGTCCGTGCGGTACGGCTGGCCTCCGGCGAACGGATTCCCTGCGACACGGTGGTGCTGGCCTGCGAGCTGTCCACCGCGTACCGGCTGCTGGGACGTGCCCCGCAGCGCCCGGCAAGGCTGCGTCACTCGCCGTCCGCCGTGGTCCTGCACGCGGGGACCGATCGCACCTGGGACAGCCTCTCCCACCACACCCTGTCCTTCGGCGGTGCCTGGGAGCGCACCTTCGAGGAGCTGACCGGTTCGGGGCGGCTGATGAGCGACCCGTCCCTGCTGATCACCCGTCCGACGACACACGATCCGGCCCTGGCACCGCCGGGCAAACACCTCCACTACGTGCTCGCGCCCTGCCCGAACACGTCCGTCGGCCCCTCCGCCGCCGCGTGGCGGGATCTTGGCCCGCGTTACCGCGACAGTCTCGTCGCCGAGCTGGAGCGGCGGGGCCTGGACGGGTTCGCGAACAGCGTCCAGGAGGAGCTGCTGGTGACACCGCTGGACTGGGCGGCGCAGGGGCATGCGGCGGGCAGCCCGTTCTCGGTCTCCCACACCTTTGCCCAGACCGGCCCCTTCCGCCCGCGCAATCTGGTGCGCGGCGTCGAGAACGTGGTGCTGGCCGGCTGCGGCACCACCCCCGGTGTCGGTGTGCCGACGGTACTGATCAGCGGCAAGCTCGCAGCCGCGCGCGTCACCGGCGGCGTCCACAGCGGTGCGGTCCGCACCCGTCCGGCACCGCGTGCCACACGTGTCGCCGTCTCATCGCCCTTGGAAGGCACCCATGACCCGTCGTGAACTGGACGCAGCCGGGATCACCGACCCCTCTCTGCGCGCCGCCTACACCCGATGCAGACGTCTCAACGCCCGCCACGGCCGGACCTACTTCCTGGCCACCCGTCTCCTGCCGGTGGAGCGCCGCTCGGCCGTGCACGCGTTGTACGGTTTCGCCCGCTGGGCGGACGACATCGTGGACGACCTGGACCGGCGCCGGTCACCCGCAGAACGGGACCGGGTACTGCGACGCCTGGAAAGCGATCTCGCGCACGGGCTGCGCACCGGGAGCGGGGACGAGCCCGTGGTCCGCGCCGTGGCGGACACCGCCGACCGGTACGGGATCGAGCCGGCGCTGTTCGCCGACTTCCTGATCTCGATGCGCAGCGATCTGCGTGTCACGGACTACCCGACCTACGCCGACCTGCGGGACTACATGCACGGCTCGGCTGCGGTGATCGGACTGCAGATGCTGCCCGTGCTCGGCACCGTCGTGCCCCGTGAGGAGGCGGCGCCGCACGCGGCGGCCCTGGGGGTGGCCTTCCAGCTCACCAACTTCCTGCGGGACGTGGGCGAGGACCTGGACCGCGGCCGCGTCTACCTGCCGGCGGACCTGCTCGCCGCTCATGGTGTGGACCGGCCACTGCTGGAGTGGAGCCGCCGCACGGGCCGCACCGACCCGGGCATCCGTGCGGCCCTCGTCGCCGCCGAGGCCATGACGCGAGAGGTGTACCGAGCAGCGGAACCGGGCATCGCCATGCTCGACCCCCGGGTGCGCCCCTGCATCCGCACCGCTTTCACCCTGTACGGCGGCATTCTCGACGCCATCGCGGAGCAGGGCCATACGGTGCTGCACCGCCGTGCGGTCGTGTCCCGGACGCGTCGCGCGGTCACAGCCGCCGTGGGCGTCGCGCAGATCACGGGCGCCCGGTGGCGTGCTCGCAGCGCGCGGGGGATGCCTCCGGCGAATAGCGCGGCAATCCGGACGAGAGGACCCGTGAAGTGAACGACCGAGCCGCACGAGCCGGTTGGACACCACCGTTGCGGCGCCGCCGCCGGCCGGACTGGTCGGCGCAGACGCCGACCTGGCGGGAGGCTCGCCCCGCGCTGATCGCCGACGCGCTCGCACGGGCCGCCGCCCGCCCGTCCGGGAACTGGTTCGTCGTCGGTGCGTCGCGCGACATCCGCCCCGGTGGCCGCCCCTACGGCAGGACGGTGGGCGGTGTCGAGGTCGTGCTGTGGCGGTCGGACACCGGTGCGTTGCGTGCGGGCCCCGGCGCCTGCCCGCACCTCGGTGCGCCGCTGCGCGACAGCCGGGTGGTGTGCGGCACGCTGGTGTGTCACTGGCACGGACTGGCTCTGGACGGTGGGCCGTTCGCCGGCTGGGATCCGTATCCGGTCCACGACGACGGGGTGCTGGTGTGGGTACGGCTGGACGCGGTCGGCGGTGAGGAGCCCTCCGAGCGTCCTGTGGTCCCTGTGCGGCCGCCGGCGGGCAGCGGGGTGGACGCCGTGTTCACGGCGGTCGGGCGGTGCGAACCGCAGGACGTGGTCGCCAACCGGCTCGACCCGTGGCACGGCTCGTGGTTCCACCCGTACTCGTTCGTCGACCTCACCGTGGCCCGTCTGCCGCTGGGCGAGGAGGACGACGCGTTCGTCGTGGACGTCTCCTTCCGTGTGACCGGCCGTCTGGTGGTTCCGGTCCGGGTCGAGTTCACCGCGCCCGGGCCACGCACGGTCGTCATGCGCATCACCGAGGGCGAGGGCTCCACGTCCGTGGTGGAGACTCATGCCACGCCGCTGAGCCGCGAGGCGGACGAACGGCCGCGGACCGCCGTGACCGAGGCGGTCGTCGCCGCCTCGGACCGGCGCGGCTTCGCCCTCGCACGGGCCGCCGCGCCCGCACTGCGACCCCTGATGCGCCGGACGGCCGGCCGGTTGTGGCGCGACGACCTGGCCTATGCGGAGCGACGCTGGGAGCTGCGCGGCACGGGACGGTTCCCCGGGTGAGCGCGGCGACGGGTTCGTCGCGGTGCGGTGGGTCCCCGTGGTGTGTATGCCCCGGTCCCCATGCCTCCGTCCGCGAAGTCGATCTCGTGGGCCGGGCGGCGGGCAGGAGCGCCGGTCTCACCTCCTCGCGGCCGTGCCGAGGGCTCTCAGCACAGGTGACCGGCCCGCCCGGGGAACCGTCCACAGCACCTGTCCCCGGACGCCCCAGCGGTTGAGCAGCACGCCGGCTGCCAGGAAGCCGGTGGTGGCGGCGCGTTCCATCAGAGCCACGGGAAGGTCGCAGCGGATCGCGTCCCCGGCCAGCGTCACCCGGGGGTGGGGCGTCGTTACGGTGGGCCGCCGGAAGTACGAGCCGACCGGGAAGAGGGGGCAGTCGGCGTGCCATTCGTGCCGGGCGTCCACGATCCGCGCCGGTCGTGCCTCCGGGTACACCCGGTGCAGGCTGTCGACGAGCCGGTTCTGCACCGTTACCCGTTCCGCTCCGCCGTCGACGGCGTAGGCGTGCAGTTCCACCACCGAGCCCCCGCTCCGCGCGGCCCAGCGGGCGGCTTCGCCCTCGTAGCGTTCCAGGACACTGATGTTGTCCAGGCCGTCGTATCCGCTGGTGCCGAGGAACCCCGGGCGGTCGGCGCGGACCGGCCGGTCCAGCCAGAGCCGGGAGACGAGGAAGGACGGGGCGGTGCCCAGGGTGGCGACGTCGTCGCGCCAGGCGGAAGTGCCCAGACCTGGAGACGCCGCGACGACCCCTTTCAGTGCCCCGGGGTCGAGCGCGAGTACGGCCGCCTCGTGCCGGTCGGCGGCACTGCCGGTCCGCACCTCCACTCCGCCACCGTCGCGCGGATGGACGCCGTGTACGGGGGTGCCGGTGCGGACTTCCGCGCCGAGGCCCTGGAGGTAGTCGCCGAGCGGGTCCCACAGGGCTTGGGGGAAGGGTTCGTCCGGCACGTCGAAGAGCAAGCCCTCCGAGGAGCCGAGGAAGTAGATGTGGAACATCAGCAGCAGTTCCGCGGCGGACAGTTCGCGCGGGTCGGCGAAGAAGCTGCGTGAGAAGACCTCGAAGGCCAGATGGTGCGCCGCTTCGGGAAAGCGGACGCGTTCCAGGAACGTTGTCGCGCTCATGCTGTCGTAGCGTTCGTAGACCTCGGGCACGCGGACGTCGAGAAGTGGCAGGGCTGCCCGGGCGTCCATGGCGGCGAGGTCGCGCCAGCCGAAGGTGGGGCTCAGGGCGGCGAAGCCGAGCGCGCTGAAGGGCGGTGTCCGCGGAACACGGGCGAAGCTGTCGGTGGTCCCGCCACTGTGTCGCAGCGGGTAGTCGGGCAGTGGCCGGAGACGGTCGAGCCCGGGATCGGTCCGCCGCAACAGGCCGCGCAGGTTGTAGTACTGACGGAAGAAGGCGTGGAAGCCGCGGCTCATGGTCGCCGCGGAGCCGTCGGCGAGGCGGGTGCGCCGGCCCGCGAGACGGCCGCCCAGTGACTCCTCTCGTTCGTAGAGGGTCACACGGGCGCCTCGTTCGGCCAGCAGGGTGGCCGCGGCGAGACCCGCGATCCCTCCGCCGATCACGGCGACGCGGGGCGCTTCCCCGCGATCGAACCGTGCTCGGCCGGGTGCGGGCATCATGATCTCGGCCTTGCGGTCGCGGCCCCGTCGGGCCGCGACTCGCCGGGCGCTCACCGGGCGTCCAGCGCTGCCGCCGCGGAGTCGTTGCGGGCCAGGAAGGTGTGCACGATGCCGGTCTGCCACCCCGCGACGGGTGCCGCGCGCACGCCCGTGAATCCGGCGTCGATCAGACGCGCGGTGAAGGCGGGGACGGTGTCGAAGTCGAGGACGCTTCGCCACAGATGGCGGTAGAGAGCACGGTCGCCGCTGAGCGCGCCCGCAGGAATGATCACCCCCTGGCACACGGCCGTCCACAGCGCGCGGTGGGCGGCCGAACCGCTGAGGCTGTACTCGTGGACGGCGAGCCGACCGCCGGGCCCGAGCAGCGACCGGACGGTCTTCAGGACTCCGTCCGGGTCCGTGACGTTGCGGAACAGGTAGGAGGCGAACACCGCGTCGTAGGGTCCCTCACCGGTCGTGGCCACCTCCTCGGCGGTCAGGTGCCGAAACCGCACGCGGGCCGGCCACGGTTTGGCCAGTGCGCACCGCAGCATCCCCGCCGAGGCGTCGACGGCCGTGATCCGGGCCCGGGGTGCGGCTCGTAGCAGGGCCCGGGTGGAGGCGCCCGTGCCGCAGCCGAGGTCGAGGATGTGCAGCCCTGCTCCGGCCAGGGGCAGCCGCAGCCGTCGGGCCGAACGCAGGAGGTCGGTGCGGTAACCGGGGTTGAAGGACGTGAGGAGGTCATAGGTGGGCGACGCGTGATCGAAGGCCCGTGCCAGGTCGTGGTCGCGCAGCAGGGTCATCGGTGGTTCTCTCCGATTCGGGGGGCGGGGCGGGAACGGCGGGGCAGGAAGGGGAGTTCGACGGCGGTGCGGAGCATGGGGCCGATGGGGGTGCGCAGGCCGATGCACCATTCCTCCCAGGGGGAGGTGGCGCCGTCGAGGAAGCGCAGCAGACGCTCCGGGGGGATGCGGCGGAACAGGCCGGTGAAGAAGTCGGGCCCGTCGATCCGTCCGGTGTCCAGGGCCCTCAGCAGTACCGCGTCCATGGCCAGGGCACGCCGTCCGTGGGGCGGGGGCGCGATGGCTCGCCCGTCGAGGAGGGCGGCGGCGATGGCACGGCTCTGCCGCTGGACCGCGGCGAAGGTGTAACCGGTCGCCGGGCGGGTGGCGCCGCCCGCGGTGCCGATCCGGAAGACGGCGGGTCCGGTCCGGCGGGCGAAGCGCGCGTCCGTCATGGGGATGACGCCCTGCTCCGCCGACTCGACGGTGTACGGGCCGAGCCGCAGGACGTCGCGGCTGTAACGGGTCAGCGCCGCCTCGTAGGCCGGAGTCGTCAGCGGGGTCCGGGAGAACTCGGTGTACTCGACGAGCGCGCGGTCCGGTGCCAGCGGCAGTACGTAGCCGAAGGCGAGTCCGTGGCCCGGCTGGGGCACACGGAAGTCCATCAGGTCGGCGACGGAGGGATCGAACCGGTCCGTGTCCGTGTGCACGAACCATCCGCGGAAGTGCTGCATCAGCTGTGTCCTGGCCGGGGGCAGGGCGGACCGCGGGCGGGAGTCGAACACGTGGCGGGCGCGTAGCGTCAGCGTCCGGCCGTCGGCTGTCGTGCAGCGGACTTCAGCTCCGTCGACCGTGCTGCGTACCGAGCCGACCGTCGCGCGCAGGACGCGCCCGCCGGAGGACCGGGCCAGCCGGGAGTGCACCAGTCGCTCGAACTCTGTGGAGCGGAGCATGCGGTAGCGCAGCGGAGACGGGTCGACGGTGACCTCACTGCCGTCGGTGCCGTGAACCCGCAGTCGTGTCCAGGACCCGGTGACCGCCTCGTCGAAGTCGTCGGCGTCCCGGTCCCAGTAGCACCAGGTCCGCTCGGGCGGTCGTCGTGGGCCCTCCGGAGCCTCCACCACGGTCACGGTGGGGGATCCGGTCGCCGTGAGTCGGTGCGCGAGGCTGAGCCCGGACGCTCCCCCGCCGACGATGAGCACGTCGGACGTCCCTTCGGGGGCGTCGGGGTGTCGGCTCACCTGGCACGCCGATCGGCGACGGGCGTACCGTCCGGTGCCGTGCGCGGCGGCTCGGCCTCCGCCTCCGTCGCGTCGACGACCACACCGACGCGTTGGTGCGGGTCGCGCCCCACGGGCGTCGTGCGCGCGGTCGGCCGGTCGGCGAAGCCGGTGTCCCGATGGCCTGGCCGGATGTCCAGGATCCGGAAGTCGGTGGTCCGCGCTCCGGGGCGCGCGGCGACGAGCCGGGCGCGCGGTGCGGCCTCGGAGGCGCTGTGGTCTGCCGTCCTCGCCCGTGGGCGCCCAGAGACCCCGCCGGTGAGCGTGGCGATCACCGAGCCGGGTCGCATGATCCCTGGCGCGGCGCGGAAGAACGCGGCGGGCGCGGGGACGTCGGCCGCCATCCGATACTCGGCGGCCTCGTCACCGACCCCCGTCGCCCGGCCGAAGTCCACCGGCCCGGAGCCCACCGGTCCGAAGGCCGTCACGACCGCGTCCAACCCACCCGATCCGGCCGCCGGGCCATGCACGGCGCGGGTGCGGGGGGCGGAGTCGTACGCGTCGAACGGAACGGGCGGAGCTCCCGGGCGGGGCTGAGCCGCCCGGGCGAGGCGGCCCGGGTCGCGGCCCGCGAGCGCCGGGCGCGCTCCCCGGCCGGCCGGTTCCGCTGTGAGGACGCCACCGAGGACACCGGTCGCACCGGCCACCGGCACACGCACGCCGTTGATGTACATGTCACTTCCGATCGAGGGACCGGTCGGCGACCTGGTCCCTCAGCTCTGCTGTTCCGCGAACCGCCGCTGGTGGACGCGGCCGCCAGGGACGGATCCGCATCACCCGCGCGCCATATCGCCCAGCACTTCACGGGCAGCCCGGGTACCCGACGCCAGTGCGCCTTGCACGGACCCGGTCGCCCGGTGGTCCCCGCAGACGTACCGGCCCGGGGAGAACCGCGTGGTACGGCTCAGTGGCCAGGGCGGCTCCATCGCGGGCAGGGCCCCTTCGACTGTGTGCACGGCGACCTGCTGCCAGCCGCTCGTGTCGGTGCCGTAGAGCTCGGCCAGCCGCCTGAGCACCGGGCCGTCCGCACCGGACCGTTCGGGGCCCAGTACGGAGCTGGAGACCAGCGCGGTTCCGGGGGGCGCGTACGTGGGCGCGACCTCGGTGAGAACACAGGTGTTCAGCACCGCTCCGGTGCTGTCGACCACCAGGGTCGGTTCAGCCAGGGGTGTGATCGGGGCCGCGTGGTAGTACGTGGTGACCGTACGGCCTTCCGGCACTGCCAGGCCGGGCAGCAGACGGGCGGCCGACGCGGCCTCCACCGCCACCACGACGGACGTGGACGGCAGCTCGCGGCCGTCCGCCAGAAGCACCCCCGACGCGGTGACCGCGGCGACCGGCGTCCCCAGCCGGAGCACACCGTCGGGCAGACCGCCGGCCAGCTGGGCGGGCACGGCGCCGATGCCGTCGGCGGGCAGACAGAGCGTCCCCCTCACCATGCTCCGCAGGACCAGGTGGAAGAAGCGGGCGGAAGTCTCCAGCCGGTCCTCCAGGAACACTCCGGACAGGAACGGCCGCAGAATCTCCGTGACCACCTCGGCCGACAGCCCGGCACGCGACAAGGCGTCGGCGGTGGAACGGTCGGGCCGTCGTTTTGACCAGCCTGCGGGCAGGACGACGTCCCACGCTGCGAGCGCCGCCATCGCGGCCAGGTCCCGGGCCGACAGAGCCCGCCCGGGCAACAGCGCTCTCGCCTTCTCCGGCCGCCGGGTCGGATCGGCGAGGTATACGGGCCCTGTCGACGTGTGCGCGATGATGCCCGGGGTGAACGGCCTCAGCCGCAGACTCGGCAGGTCCAGGCGTCGCTTCACCTGAGGGTAGGAGGTGTTGAACACCTGGAATCCACGGTCCAGCAGGAACCCGTCCCGCCGGTCCGTGCGCATGCGGCCGCCCACGCCGTCCGACGCCTCGAGAAGCGCGACACGCTGCCCGGCGCGGCACAGATCCAGGGCGCAGGCCAGGCCGGCCAGACCGCTGCCGACGACGACGGTGTCCAGAATCCGGTGGTGCTGCGTGGTCATGCTCCTCCTTCGGGCGGCCCTCGGTACACCGAGAGCCGGGAAGCGTCCCGCGACCCGCTGTTCAGGCTCTTGGCTCAGACCCTGACGCGCCCCGACACGGAAAGCGCCGCTTTCCCGGCGTTGTGAGTGCGGTGACAGGTCCGACCGCTCACGACTCCACCCGAACACGTTCCGCCCCGCGAAGCCAGGCGCCACTGCGATCACGCACCCGACAGACGACACCGCCTCACCTGAGCAGCACCGACTCCGCCGTCCTGACCGCCTCCTCCGGCCCCGGCGGATGCGGGCGCCCCGGCACGGTCCGCCCGGCCCAGCCGTGCCCGCGCGTCAGGACCACCGGCTTCCTGCGAGCGCCGCGCACACCCCACCCCACAGCCGGCACATGCTGGGCCGGCTGCCTCCTCGCCGTGCTACGGGGCTGCGCCCACAGTCCCGCCACGGCAGCCCCGGTCCTACCGACGGCGGCGACGAGTGACTCGACAGGCAGTGCGCCACCGAACGTGCGCACGGCTTACCCGCCCGAACGATCAACTTACCCGGCGCCCACCCGCCCGGGGACAGCCACCCGCACCGGTGTACGTGCGTGTGTCCGCCGGTGCGGATTGCCGCGTACGCCGACAGGGGGCAGGGGCGCCTTCAGTGTCTCCAGTACGTCCACCCGAACCGCGCGAGCACGGCACTGCGACGACCGGTTCACCCGCGCGAAGACCCGGCTGCCCGGGATGCCGGAGCACACGACCAGCCGAGCCGACAGAAACCGGCGGCGCCGCTCGGTTCGGTCGTGTCCGGCATCACCGCATCGACCAGCTCGATGGTGGCCCTTCGTCAGAACCCCGATCCGCACCCACCGGCCCGCACCCCACACCGCCGAACACAGGGCACCGATGAGGAGGTCAGGCGCTCCCCTGCCGGAGCATCTCGGCCGGCCCCCGGTCACCGCCCACAACGGTGCCGCGGCGGCGGACCCCGCTCCACTCACCCGAGCGCACGGCCCCGGGGGCACGAACCCGTCGCGGATGCCATGTTTCCGACGTGCACCAGGGGTACCCGGGAGGTGGACGGCGGTCTCCACCCGCGCCGTCCGAACCGAGTACCTCCGGGCCGAACCCGTGAGAGGAACGAGGAGGAGAACACCATGCCGGCAGGATCAAGCCCCAAGCGCGAGCGTCAGTACGAACACGTCAAGGAGAGTGCCGAGAAGCGCGGCACGTCCGAGAAGCGCGCGAAGGAGATCGCCGCCCGCACCGTCAACAAGGAGCGCGCTCGCTCCGGGGAGGCGAAGACGGCGAGCAGGACGTCGACGCGCGATCCGAAGTCCGCCTCGCAGCGTGGCGGGGAACGCTCGCACAAGGGTGCGCAGGGCCGCACCAAGGACCAGTTGTACGAAGAGGCCAAGAAGAAGAACATCGAGGGCCGCTCGACGATGAACAAGGAACAGCTCCTGAAGGCCGTCGACCGCTGACCCGCGGCCCGCCGCGGTACGACGTCCACCGCCCGCAGGCCGGTTCTCGGCCTTGCGGGCGGGTCCGGTCGGCCGGGGAGGCCTGGGCGGGACGATGCCCGTACCCGCGCCCCTACGGCCACCTCGTGGTGTCCGTCCGCCGCCGACCGGGCTGCCGCGCGGCTCAGCCGGCCCTCGCACGCACTTGGCCGGACCGCCGGGTCAGGAGCCGCACGCTGCCTGGTGCCCGCCTTCGGACTCACCCGGCGCGGGCGCCTTGCTTGCCCGGAACAGCCTCGCGAGGCCCGGGTGGTCCTCGGCCTCGCCGCACTGGGGCGAGCTCGAAGGCTGTCCACCCACCGTGCGGACGCGTACTGCCCGGATTGTCCGGCAGGCTCTGCGAGAGCACCGGCAGGCAGGCGGCGAGCAGCCGGATCCGTTCGCAGGGCGCACCTCGGTAGCTCGAACGTGCACGCCACGGGCGCGCGTCGGCCACACCGACCGGCGGAATCCGCACCCGGCCGCCACCCGGCCGCGCCCGTTCAGGGGGTCGCCGCGGACACCACGTAGACGACGGGGGCTGCCGGGTCGGTCATGTTGACGGTGATGTCCTGCGTGGGGCGCGGGTCCTTGTTGCGGTGGGTCGTTCCCGCCCAGTCCACGCCCGGTCCGAAGAACCATCCGGTGATCTTGGTGTCCCGGTCGCCGATGGTGACCTTGCCGGTCTCCAGCGCCGCACGGCCGGTGCCCACGCCGCTCAGGAACCGGTCGAGGCCGGCGGAGGTCGTACGGAACTTCACGTACATCCTGCTGGCCTTCCAGTTGTTGGTCTCGTAGTACTGGACGCCTACGGCGTTGCCCGGGATCGGCAGTTCGAAGATCCGGCGCTGCATTCCGGACGGCCAGTCCTCGCGCAACCCCTGGGCCGCCGCCTCGGCCTCCTTGTCCTGGCCCGAGCGGCGGCTCTGTCCGGCGGAGATCACGAGGTAGCCGGCCGGAATGCCGATGAGCAGCACGATGATCGTCAGGGTGATCAGCCGTCGCCGGATCATCCGGCGGCGGTCCTTCGGCGACATCGCGCCCCCACCCCCGGAGGAGTCGCCGGAATCGCCGGGACCGCCGGAACCGCCGGAACCCGACAACCCCGAAGATCCGCCGGAGCCGGACGGGCCGGACGGGCCGGCGGAACCTGAGGAAGGGGGCTGGCCCGGCACGACGTGGTGCTCGGCTGCTGTCATGGTGGGTGATCCCTCGAAGCTGCGGTGCGGAGTGCTGATGGCCAGGATGCCGGGTGCCGCGGCGCTGCCGCGCTCAGTCGGTGGCCCGGGTGCTGCGCGTGTTGCGGATGGTGCTCGCGGCCTGGTCGTAGAACTGCGCGTAGCGCTCGTACCGCTCGACACGCCGCCGGTTGGTCCGCCGGAATCTGCGGGCGACCAGGCGGGCCAGGTCGGCGGCGCCGACCATGCCCGCCTCCGGGCCGAGCTGGGCCTTCGCGATCCGGGCCTCCGGGCGGTAGCCGCGGCCGGTGAGGTGGCGCTTGAAGGCGTCCCGGGCCGGGCCGATCAGCAGGTCGTCGGCCGCGCTCACCCCGCCGCCGATGACGAAGCAGGACGGGTCGAGGGCGGCGGCGAGGTTGGCGATGCCGACGCCGAGCCACTGGCCGATGTCCTGGAGGAGCTCGACGCACATCGCGTCGCCCTCGCGGGCCAGCTCGGTGATGAGCGGACCGGTGATGTCGGGGATGTTGCCCTTGACGCGCTCGATGATGCCGTGGGCCACCGGCGAGTCCGCCGCGGCCAGTTCCCTGGCCTCGCGCACCAGGGCGTTGCCCGAGCTGTACTGCTCCCAGCAGCCGCGGTTCCCGCACGGGCAGCGGTGTCCGCCGGGCACCACCTGCATGTGGCCGAACTCCCCCGCGACGCCGTACTTGCCGCGCTTGACGTGCCCGTCCTCCAGGATCGCGCCGCCGATGCCGGTGCCCAGCGTGATCATGACCAGGTGGTCCTCGCCGCGGCCGGCGCCGAAGCGCCATTCCGCCCAGGCCGCCGTGTTGGCGTCGTTGTCGACCATGACGGGGACGACGAGGCGGGAGGCGATGGCGTCCCTGAGGGGTTCGTCGCGCCACGCCAGGTGCGGTGCGAAGAGGACCTTGGAGCGGTCCGCGTCGACCCAGCCCGCCGCGCCGATGCCGACGGCGTGCACGTCGTGCCGGTCGGAGAGGTCCAGGACCAGCTCGACGATGGTGTCCTCGACGACCTTGGGGCTCTTGGACTTGTCCGGCGTCTCCGTGCGCAGGGTCTCCAGGATGTTGCCGTCGGCGTCGACGACTCCGGCCATCACCTTCGTACCGCCGATGTCGATCCCGACGGTGGGGACCCGGGGCGCGGTGAGGTGTGAGCGCCGCTCCCTGGTCCCGACACTCCGCAGAACGGTGGCGCGGGCGGAGCCGCGGTGTGTGAAGTCGCGGTACGTGCTCATCGTCCCTGCGCAGATCGGGGGGCCGGCTGGTCTCCTCCGGCGGCGAACGGTGCCCGCCGCCCCCGATTCTGCCATTGCCGGGCCCCCGGAACCGGTGGATGGCCCGGGGGCGGGGAACATCGGCGACGGTTACGGGGTGTCGTCCCCGACCGGACGGCCGCCGAGGTGGTCCGGCGCGGGGGCCCGCTCCAGCTCGTGGCTGAGCTCCTCCAGCTCGCTGCCACCTGCCATTTGGCGGGTCAGCTCGTCCAGCGTGACGCTGTCCTTCGTGTGGCTGCCGGACATCGCGCCGCGCTTGAGCAGGACGAAGCGGTCGCCCACGAGGTAGGCGTGGTGGGGGTTGTGCGTGATGAGAACCACGCCGAGCCCGGCGTCGCGGGCCGCCGCGACGTACTTGAGGACGACGCCGGACTGCTTGACGCCGAGCGCCGCCGTGGGCTCGTCCAGGACAAGGACCTTGGCGCCGAAGTACACGGCGCGGGCGATCGCCACGCACTGGCGCTCGCCCCCGGACAGCGTGCCGATCGGCTGGTCGACGTCCCGCAGGTCGATTCCCATGCGCAGCAGTTCCGCACGCGTCGTCTCGCGCATCAGCTGCACGTCGAGGCGCTTGAACGGGCCGGTGCCCTTCGTCGGCTCGGAGCCGAGGAAGAAGTTGCGCCAGACCGGCATCAGCGGGACGACGGCCAGGTCCTGGTAGACCGTGGCGATGCCCCGGTCCAGGGCGTCGCGCGGGTTGGCGAGCGTGGTCTCCGCGCCCTCGATGAGGAAGGTCCCGGAGTCGTGCCGGTGCAGCCCCGCGATGATCTTGATGAGGGTGGACTTGCCCGCGCCGTTGTCCCCGAGGACGCAGGAGATCTCCCCCGCGTGGACCTCCAGGGACACGTCTTCCAGGGCCTTGATGTGGCCGTAGTACTTGCTGACGTGGTCGAGCTCGACGAGCGCCGGGCGGGCCGTGTCGGTGTCCCGGGGAGCCGGAGCCTGGGGGGCCGTCATTTGGTCGCCTCCGCGCGCTTGCGTACCCATGCGTTGAGCAGGGTGGCCAGGAGCAGCATCGCTCCCAGGAAGAACTTGAACCAGTCGGGGTTCCACTCCGCGTACACGATGCCCTTGCTGGTCATGCCGAAGATGATCGCGCCGACCGCGGAGCCGATCGCGGAGCCGTAGCCGCCGGTGATCAGGCAGCCGCCGATGACGGCCGCGATGATGTACGTCAGTTCGTTGCCGACGCCCTCGCCGGACTGCACCACGTCGTACGAGAACAGCAGGTGCTGGCCGGAGACCCAGGCGGCGAAGGCGACCCCGAGATAGAGGCCGATCTTCGTACGGATCACCGGCACACCGACGGCCCGCGCCGCGTCGGCCTCGCCGCCGACGGCGAAGATCCAGTTGCCGAAGCGGGTGCGGAGCAGAATCCAGGTGCAGACCGCGACGAGCGCGACCCACCACAGGATGGTGACCTTCAGCTCGACGCCGCCGACGGTGAGGTAGGAGGCGAAGACCTTGCGGGCGGACTCGAAGCCCTCCATGTCACCGATGGCCTTGGTCGACACGGTGCCGCTGATCAGCTTGGTGAAGCCGAGGTTGAGACCGGTCAGCATGAGGAACGTGCCGAGCGTGATGATGAAGCTGGGCAGTCTGGTGCGCGTCAGCATGAAGCCGTTGAACGCGCCGAAGCCCAGGGTGACCAGCAGCGACACGAAGACGCCGACCCAGACGTTGGCCGTCATCTGGTAGCTGAACATCGAGGAGACCAGCGCGGCGCTGGTCACCATCACACCGGCGGAGAGGTCGAACTCCCCGCCGATCATCAGGAGCGCCACCGGCGCGGCCATGATCCCGATGGTGGAGGCCGCGTAGAGCACCGTGCCGAAGCTGGACGACTGCAGGAAGCTGTCGGCGACGATCGTGAAGAAGAGGAAGACGGCCACGGCCCCGACGATCGAGCCGAGCTCGGGGCGGCCGAGCAGCCTGCGCAGCGGCGAGGTGCGCAGCAGCCGTTCGTCGGTTCCCGGTGCCGCGGGCTGCCCGGTAGCCGTCATCGGGTTCCCCGCTCGGTGTACTCGGCGAGCTCGTCGGCGTCGTCCGCGGTGATGATCTGCGGGCCGGTCAGGACGGGCAGACCGCCGCCGAGGACGTTCTGGTTGTAGCGGTGGAGCCAGAGCAGGTCGACGGCCTCGTAGCCCTGGAGGTAGGGCTGCTGGTCGACGGCGAAGCCGAGTGTCTTGTTCGAGAGGCTGGTGGCGACGCTCGCGTTGAGGTCGAAGGTGTCGATCTCGGCCTTGCTGCCCGCGGTCTTCTTCGCCTTCACGGCCGCGGCGGCGAACGGGGCCCCGAGAGTGACGACGGCGTCGATGCTCGGGTCGGCGTCGAGCTTCGCCTCGATGGAGGCCTGGACGTCGGGCATGTTGGTGCCGTCGACGTAGAGGCTCTGCATGGTGCCGTCGAAGGTCTTCTTCGCTCCGGCGCAGCGCTGCTCGTGGCCGACGTTGCCCTGTTCGTGCAGGACGCACAGCGCCTTCTCGCGGCCCCGGCTGTCGAGCTCGTCGCCGACGGCCTCGCCGGCGATGGACTCGTCCTGCCCGATGTGGGTGAGCGCGCCGAAGTCCTTGGACTCGGCCGAGCCGGAGTTCACCGTGATCACGGGGATGCCGGCCTTGACCGCCTTGGCGACGACGGCCTTCATCGAGTCGGGCTTGGCCAGTGTGACGATCAGGCCGTCGACCTTCTTGTCGATCGCGGTCTGGACGAGCTCGGCCTGCTGCTGCCCCTCGTCGTCGTGCGAGTAGAGGAAGTTGATGTTGTCCTTGAGGGCCGCCTGCTCGGCGCCCTCCTGGACGATGTCCCAGAAGGTGTCGCCGTCGCCCGAGTGGGTGACCATGGCGAACGTCCAGCGCGGTGTGTTCACCGCGGACCGGCCCTCGGCGGCCTCCTTGGCCGCGCGCTCCTCCGCCCGCTTGCCGCCGGTGCTGCTGCATCCCATGAGGGAGACTCCCAGCACCGCCGCCAGCACGGCGCCCATCGCACGTACCCCTGTCCGAACCCTTGCCACGACGCCGTGCCCTTCTTGTGCTGCTCACTGTGCTGCCTGGTGGAGCCGGGTGGAGCGGACTCGCGGCCCGGCCGACCAAGTATCCCCGAGCCCGTCCGGGGACGGCCCGGCAGGGGCGTGGCGGCGATTCGGTGACCGTGCCCCTTCCGTCGACCCGCCGCGGGATTGCGGCTGTGGGAGTTCTAGCCGCCTTACATGACCCCGTCAACACATTGTCCGTACGTTCTCACGCGGGGACCGTACGGGGACGGGTCCCTCAGGGGCGTACCAGCAGCTGGAACTCGAAGGCGTACCGCGAGGCCCGGTAGACGTGGGAGCCGAATTCGACCGCCCTGCCGCCGTCGTCGAAGGTGGTCCGTTCCATCGTCAGCAGCGGGGCGCCGGCGGGCTCGGCGAGCAGCTCCCCCTCCTCGGCGGTGGCGGCCCGGGCGCCCACGGACTGGCGGGCGCTGTGCAGGGTGATGCCGGTGGAACGCATCATCCGGTACAGCCCGGTCGACTCCAGCCGCTCGGTGCCGAGATCGAGCAGCTGGGGCGGCAGGTGGTTACGCAGGAGGGCCATGGGCTCGTCGTAGGCGTAGCGCAGCCGCTCGACGAGGTGGACGCCGCTGCCCTCCGCCACCCCGAGTGCGGCGGCGACGCCGGCCGTCGCGGGCTCGACCGTGTTGCGCAGGACGCGGGTCGTGGGGCGGCGGCCGGCCGCCTCCAGGTCGTCGTAGAGACTGCTCAGTTCGAGCGGCCGCCTGATGCGGCTGTGCACGACCTGGGTACCGATCCCCCGGCGGCGAACCATCAGGCCCTTGTCGACGAGTGACTGGATGGCCTGCCGGACGGTGGGCCGGGACAGCCCGAGCCGCGCGGCGAGCTCCAGCTCGTTGCCCAGGAGACTTCCGGGTGCGAGGAGGCCCTGCTCGATGGCCGTCTCCAGCTGCCGGGCCAGCTGGTAGTAGAGCGGGACGGGGCTGTTGCGGTCCACACCCAGGCCCAGGGCGGCGGAGTCGGCGGTGGGTTTGGGCACGGCAGGGAGCGTACCCCGTCACCTCACTCCCGCACCCGCGAATTGTCAGGACATATAGTTGACAGCGCAGCCGGTGGGCGGCACGTTGAGTCCATGCGCATCGGACTCATCGGCACCGGCCGGATCGGTTCCTTCCACGCGGGCGTCCTGGCACGCCATCCCGCGGTCGGCGCCCTGGTGGTGACGGATCCCGACGCGGCCCGTGCCGCGCGGGTCGCGGAGCGGACCGGTGCCACCATGGCCGCGTCGGCGGCCGAGGTCCTCGCCTCCGGGGTGGACGCGGTCGTCATCACCTCGGCCACCTCGGCGCACGCGGAGCTCATCGGCCGGGCGGCGCGGGCGGGCCTGCCGGCGTTCTGCGAGAAGCCGATCGCCCTGGACCTGCCGGGGACGCTGGGCGCACTGCGCGAGGTCGAGCGCGCGAACAGTGTGCTCCAGCTCGGATTCATGCGCCGGTTCGACGCCGGTTACGCCGCGGCGCGCGCCGCCGTGCGTAGCGGCTCCCTGGGCCGGCTGCACACCGTGCGGGCGGCGACGTCCGACCCCGCTCCCCCGCCCGCGGCCTATCTGCCGCTCTCCGGCGGCCTGTTCAGGGACTGTCTGGTGCACGACTTCGACATCCTGCGCTGGGTGACGGGCCGTGAGGTGACGGAGGTTTACGCCACCGGGTCGGACGCCGGCCCCCCGATCTTCCGCGCCGCGGGCGACGTGGACACGGCCGCCGCCCTGCTGACCCTGGACGACGGCACGCTCGCCACCGCCACGGCCACCCGGTGCAACGGGGCGGGCTACGACGTACGCATGGAGCTGGCGGGCGAGCGGGACCAGATCGCGGTCGGGCTCGACGACCGTACGCCGCTGACCTCGGCGGAACCCCAGGGCCCGCCGGCGCCGGCCAGACCGTGGCCCGGGTTCCTGGAGCGGTTCGCCCCCGCGTACGAGGCGGAACTGGACGCCTTCGTCGGTGTCGTACGCGGGGAGGCGGACAACCCGTGCGACGGCCGGGAGGCGCTGCACGCGCTGCGGATCGCCGAGGCGTGCGAGCTCTCGCGCGCGGAGCGCCGGCCCGTACGGATGTCGGAGATCCCCGGCGTCCGACCGCGCTACCAGGCGACCGGCAGCTGCTGAGGACCCCGTATCAACATGCCGGTGCGCCAGGGAAGGTTGGCCGGATCGGCGTCGAGCCGCAGCCCCGGGCAGCGTTCCAGCAGCGACCCGATGGCGATCCGGGCCTCGATACGGGCCAGTGGGGCGCCCAGGCAGTAGTGGATGCCGTGGCCGAAGGCGACGTGCCCGCGGGCGTCCCGGGTGATGTCGAAGCGCCCGGCGTCCGGGAAGCGGGCGGGGTCGCGGTTGCAGTCGGCCATGGCGATCAGCACGAGCTCGCCGCCCCCGGGGATCACCGTGCCCGCGATGTCGAGCGGTTCGGTGGTGAAGCGGTACGTGGGGGTCTCGATCGGCCCCTCGTAGCGGAGTGTCTCCTCCACCGCGTTGTCGATCAGGCCCGGGTCGGCGCGCAGCGCGGCGAGCTGGTCGGGGTGGGTCAGCAGGTTGAGGACACCGTTGGTGACGAGGTTGACGGTGGTCTCGTGGCCCGCGACGAGCAGCAGCCAGGCCATGCCGATGAGTTCGTCGGGGCCGAGCCGGTCGCCGTCGTCGTCGGCCGTGTGGATCAGCGCGCTCATCAGGTCGGTTCCGGGGGCGGTGCGCTTCTCCTCCAGGAGCTCCTTCAGGTATCCGCCCATGGCGGCGGTGGCCCGGGTGCGCGCCTCGGGGTCGACGGAGGACACGGCGGTGTTGGACCAGGCGCGGAAGGCCTGCCGGTCCAGGGTGGGCACACCCAGCAGTTCGCAGATGACGGCCATCGGCAGCGGGAACGACAGGGCCTCGACCAGGTCGGCTTCCCGGCCGGGCCCGGCGAGCAGGGTGTCGAGCAGTTCGTCCGTCATCTCCTGGATGCGCGGGGCGAGCTGTTCCATCCGCCGTAGGGTGAACTCCCGGCTCACCAGCTTCCGCAGCCGGGTGTGGTCGGGGGCGTCCGAGCCGAGCATCGACTTGCCCGCCGACACCTTGCTCACCCCGAGCGACGGCGACGCCCGCTGCCAGTCCTTGGCCAGGCGCTGGTCGGCGAGGAGCGCGCGCCCCGCGTCGTATCCGACGACGAGCCAGGCGTCGGTGCCCTCCGGGATCCGGACCCGGTGCACCGGCCCGCGGGCCCGGAGTTCCGCGTAGACGGGGTACGGATCGCGGGTGAAGTCGTCTCCGAGTGCGGCGAGGTCGACGGTCGCTTCGGTGGTCAACGCGGTTCCCTTCGGGTCAGCTGTGCGGACGTGTCGACGTGTCTACGTGCTGAGGTGTCTACGTGCTGAGGTGTCCGGCCCGGCGTCTGACAGGTGCTCTCCGGCCCTCCCCGGGCCGCCCGCCCGGCCCGACGGCGATGGCGGCCCTCGCCTCACCAGCGGACCGGCAGGGTGCGGACCCCCCGGATCAGCGTCCCGGGCAGCCAGTCCGGCTGCCCGCCGTCCGGGTCCCGTACGAGTCCGGGACAGCGGTCCAGCAGCGCCCGCACCGCGATCCGTCCCTCCATACGGGCCAGCGGCGCGCCGAGGCAGTAGTGCATGCCGTGCCCGAACGCCAGATGCCCCTGTGCCTCGCGCCGGATGTCGAAGGTGTCCGCGTCCGGATAACGGCCGGGGTCCCGGTCCGCCGAGGCCAGGGCGACGAGGACCGGTTCGCCGGCCGGAATGACCTGGGAGCCGACCCGCACGGCTTCCCTGGTGAAGCGGAAGGTGGCGTTCTCGACCGGGCCGTCGTAGCGGAGCATCTCCTCGACCGCCCCGTCGATCAGCTCGGGTCGGGCCCGGAGCAGGGCGAGCTGATCCGGGTGGTCCAGGAGTGCGCGTACGCCGTTGGATATCAGGTTCACGGTCGTCTCGTGGCCCGCGACCAGGAGCAGGAAGGCCATGCCGACCAGTTCCTCGGGCGACAACCGGTCGCCGGCCTCGTCGCGCGCCTGGATCAGGGCGCTCATCAGGTCCTCGCCCGGCGCGGCGCGCTTGTCCTCGATGAGTTCGTCGAGGTAGGTGCCCATGGCGTGGACGGCCGCGCCCTCCGTCTCGCGCGAGACGGGGGCGACGATGGCGTTGGAGAGCTGCCGGAACCTGTCCCGGTCCAGGTCGGGTACGCCGATCAGCTCGCAGATCACGGTCATCGGCAGCGGGAAGGCGAGGGCGTCGACGAGATCGGCGCTTCCGGCGGGCACCATCGCGTCGAGGAGTTCACCGGTGATCTGCTCGACGCGCGGGCGCAGGGCCTCGATGCGGCGGGGGGTGAACTCACGGGAGACGAGCTTGCGCAGCCGGGCGTGCTCCGGTCCGTCCATCTCCAGCATGTTGGCGTTGATCGGGTTGCTCGACGCCTCCCACCTGTCGGACAGCCGCCAGTCCTTGCCGAACCGCTGGTCCGCGAGCGCCGCGCGGGCCTCCTCGTAACCGACGATCAGCCGGATCGGGTGGTCGAGGCCGTCGGTACGGATGGTGTGTACGGGGCCTTCGGCGCGCAGCTTCGCGTAGTAGGGATACGGATTCGCGGTGAAGTCCGGCACCTCACGCAGGTCGACCACGGACATGGGTCCGTCCCCCTCTCGGTCTGATCCGTTCAGCGTAGAACAACAGAAGTGCCCTGCCTGGGCGTTCGGGTACGCGGGCGGGTGAGGGTGCGCGGGCGCTTTTCGTGTCCTTCTCTCCCGTCCCGGCCGAGGCAGGCGCCCCTCGACGCGTTCCACGGGCCGACGCGTCCTGGACCGCCGGGCACGACGGAGGACTACGACGCACCGTCCTCGGACGCGTCGCCGTCCTGCGCCTGTCGGCGTTCCTGGCCGTGTCGCCCGCGGTCACCACCCGCAGGGTGCGCGGCACCTGGCGCCCGTCCGGCGCCGGCCGGGTTCGTCCTGCCGGCCCGGCGTCTCGGTGTTCCCGCTGTCTCTTGCGTCGCGTGTCTGGTCCGCGGTCCGGGGTGGTGGCGGGGCATCAGTCGTCCCGTCCGCCGCCCCCGCCCCCGCCCCGGTCCTCGTCCTCGTCCTCGTCCAGCAGTCCGGCGTCGTGCACCAGCAGGGCGATCTGGACGCGGTTGTTGAGTTCGAGCCGGGCGAGGATCCGGGAGACGTGCGCCTTCACGGTCGCCACGCTCAGATGGAGGGCGGCGGCGATCTCCGCGTTGGAGCTGCCGCGCCCGACCGCCGCGGCCACGTCCCGCTCACGCTCGGCGAGCGCGGCGTACCGCCGGCGCGCACGGGCCCTGCGAGCCGACCGGTCGTCCGTGACGCCGCCCGCCGCGCGGGCCATCAGCCGACGCGTGACAGCGGGTGAGAGGACCGGCTCACCGGCGGCGACCCGCCGGACGGCGTCGACGATCCGCGCGGGCGGGGTGTCCTTCAGGACGAATCCGGCAGCCCCCGCGCGGATGGCCCGCAGCACCTGCTCGTCGGCGTGGAAGGTGGTGAGGACGACGACCTCGGGCGCGTCCGGCCTGCGCCGCAGCAGTTCGGTCGCGGCCAGCCCGTCCATGCCCGGCATCCGGATGTCCATGAGCACCACGTCGGGGCGCAACCGGTCGACCAGGGCGGCGACTTCGCTGCCGTCGGCGCCCTCCCCGACGATGTCGACGCCGGCGGCTCCGCCCAGCATCAGGGCGAGCCCGGCCCGTACGAGCGGGTCGTCGTCGACGATGATCAGCCGGACCGGCGGCGCCGGAGTGGTGGGGGTGCTCATGCGGGCCACGGTAGCCGGGCGCGTACCGCGAATCCGCCGTCGGGCCGGGGTCCGTGCTCCAGGCCGCCGCCCGCGAGGGTGGCACGTTCGACGAGGCCGATGAGCCCCTGGCCCGATCCGGGGACGGGCTCGAAGGGTTCGCGGGGCGGGGGGTTGGTCACCTCGATGGTCAGTCCGTCGCCCGGACCGCCGGCCACGGCGACGGTGACGGGGGTGCCGGGTGCGTGCTTACGGGCATTGGTGAGGGCTTCCTGGGCGATGCGGTAGACGGTGCGTCCGGTGGCCGCGGGCGCGTCGGCCGGGTCGGCGACGCGGTTGTCGAGAGTGACCTCCATGCCGGCCGACCGGGACTCCTCGATCAGCGCGTCCAGAGTGACGAGGGTGGGCTGCGGCCGGTTGCCCTCGTCTCCGTCGCCGGGGGCCCGCAGGACGCCGATGATCTCGCGCAGGTCCTGGAGAGCTTCGTGGGCGCTGTCCCGGATGACGCCCGCGGCCCTGCCGACCTCGGCCGGGGGCGCGTCGGGCCGGAATTCGAGGGCGCCCGCGTGGACGCTGAGCAGGGTCAGCCGGTGGGCGAGGACGTCGTGCATCTCGCGGGCGATGGCCTCACGGGCCAGCCGCTGGGCCCGTTCGGCGCGGAGGTCGGCCTCGGCCTCGGCCCGGCGGGCCCGTTCGCGCAGTGTGACGACCAGTTGGCGCCCGGAGCGTACGACCATGCCCCAGCTGATCACCAGCAGGACCAGCAGCACGCCGATGACGGTGGAGACGACGAAGGAGGTCCCGGGGTCCGGGCGCAGCATCGGCTGGAGAGGGGCGACGGCGATGGCGCCCGCGGCGACGATCGCCACCGGTCTGAACGGCCGGTGCACGGCCAGGCTGAACAGGGCGACCAGCAGGGCCCCGGCCGCGACCGGTTCCACGACGCCGACGACCGTGAGGACCGCGGCGAGAGCCACCGGCCACCGGCGCCGGACCCAGAGAGCGCAGCAGGCGGCGGCCCCGATCAGGGAGTCGGCGAAGACGATGCCGTCCGGGGTGGTGGTGTCGGCGTCGATCGCGCCGAGGGCGAGCACCCCGACGCCCGCTGCGCAGAGGAAGGCCGTGATGTCGACGGCCCAGTCCCGTACGGTCCGCCGCGACCGGCCGCGGCCGACGGGGCCGCCCGGGTCTGCCGGGTCGGTGGGCAGCTCGTGATCGGCCAGGGCCGAGGGGAGCAGCCAGCGGTATTCCGTACGCGTCATGTCGACGAACCTACGCAGCCGGGAGGTCCGGCGGGCGTTTCACACCTAGGGGTAGACCGAAGTCACGAGGTCCGAGACTTTCGGCGGAGCCCCGCAGACCGTCGGCCGACGCGGGCCCGGGACGGTGCCCGACAGGCTCGGGGGATGAGGAAATTCGTGGAGACGGTCGGATTCATCGTGTTCGCCCAGGGCGCCGCCGGACTGCTGTACGAGTGGACGGGGTGGTTCCGGCTGTGGGCCCTGGTGACGAGACTCGACTTCCTGGACGACTACGGGCTCTTCGTCAACATCGTGCTGGTCGTGACCGGCGCCGCGGTGATGATCTCGGCGGACGCGATCAGGACCTGACCTCCACGCTGCGGCGCCCCCACGCGGTGCCCGCCAGGACGAGGGCCCCGCCCAGCGCCCCGAGGACACCGAGGCGCTCTCCCCCGATCGCGATGCCGACGGCGGCGGCCCAGAGGGGTTCCGTACCGAGCAGCAGGCTGACCCGGGACGGCGAGGTGCGGCGTACGGACCACATCTGCACGAAGAAGGCGAACAGCGTGCAGAAGACGGAGAGGAAGATCAGCCCCGCCCACTCGGCCGCGCCGAAGCCCGCCGCGACCGTCCAGGGCGCCGGGCCTGTTCCGGGGACCGTGGCGAGCACGGCGAAGACCGCCACCGCGCTGCCGAGCTGCACGGTGGTCAGGGACAGCGAGTCCGCCTCCCGGACCGACCTCATGCGTGCCATGGCCAGGACGTGGACGGTTCGGGCGAGGGCGGCGAGCAGCATCAGCAGGTCGCCCGCCGAGGGGCTGGTGAAGCCGCCGCCCTGGGTCAGCAGCACCACACCGGCGACGGAGAGTCCGGCGGCGGTGAGGAAGGTGCGGGGCGGCCGGGTCCGGGTCACGGCGGCCTCGGCGAGCGGGGTGAAGATCATCGTGAGGCTGATGATGAGCCCGGCGTTGGTCGCCGAGGTGTGGACGACGCCGTAGGTCTCCAGCAGGAAGATCCCGCTGAGCACGAGCCCCAGCAGTCCGGCGCCCCGCCACTGCGCCGCGTTCAGCGACCGCAGCCCGCGCCACCCGGCCACGGCCAGGACGGGCAGCACGATCGCGAAGCGCAGCACGAGGACGGCGATCACGGTGTGCGTGGTGGTGATGCCCTTGGCCGCGAGATAGCTGGCGCCCCAGACGACGGCGACGAGCAGGACGGGCAGGTCCGTGACCCACGCGCGGCGGGGCGGCGCGAGGGCGGGCAGGGCGACAGAGGACACGTGGTTCTCCTGGTTCTCCACAGGCAACGATGTGGAGACCTCGCCGGCTCACACGGGGAGCGGTCACCGTATCGAACGGACACCCTTCGCGGGAACCTCTGCCCGAGGGGCGGTCCGGCCGTCCGCTCCCAGGGGTTGTCCCGTGCCGAAGCGGTCTCGCGGCAGTGACGGGCCCTCCTAGAATGTCGGTCTTGGACGCTCGGACACACGGAGTTGGCACATGGGTGGAGCGCGACCGGACGGACGGGTCGAGCGGGGGAACCAGACCAGGCAGCTGGTCCTGGGGCGCGCGGTCCAGGTCGCTTCGACGGAGGGGCTGGAGGGCCTGTCGCTCGGCCGGCTCGCCACGGAGCTGAAGCTGAGCAAGAGCGGCGTCTTCGCGCTCTTCGGCTCGAAGGAGGAGCTGCAGCTCGCCACCGTACGCGCCGCCGTGAGCGTCTTCGTCGAGCACGTGCTGACCCCGACGAGGGCCGTGGAGCCGGGGCTCGGCCGTGTCTGGCGGATGTGTGAGAGCTGGCTCTCGTACTCGCAGCAGAGGGTGTTCCGCGGCGGCTGCTTCTTCTACGCGACCATCGCGGAGTTCGACTCACGGGCGGGCAAGGTGCATGACGCGCTGGCGTCCACGCAGACCGGCTGGGTGACGTTCGTGGAGGAGACCATCGAGGGGGCCCGGGTGCGCGGGGAGCTCGCACAGGACACGGACGTCTCCCAACTGGCCTTCGAACTCATCGCGTTCATGGAGCTGGCCAACGCCGAGTCCGTCCTGCACAACAACAACCCGGGGTACACGAAGGCGTCGCGGGCGATCCTGGGCCGGTTGCGGGCCGCCACGACGGCCGAGGAGCTGCTGCCCGCGGCGCCCTGAAGGCTGCTGGTCGCGGCGCGCTCACGGCTGCTGCCCGCGGCGCGTCCCGGACGTCCGTAGGGGCCGCCTGCCGCGCTCACGCGTGCTCACCTGTGGTCCCGGCGCTCACGCGTCCCCCGCGAACGTCCCGAAGCGTGCGTGTCCGGCGGGCCGGTAGGTCTGGACGGCGACACCGCTCGCCGTGGTCCGCGCGTCGGTCAGCTCGAAGGCCGTCGGCAGGCCGCCGTCCGGGAAGAGCCGTCGGCCGCGGCCCAGGAAGACGGGGTGGACCAGCAGGTGGTACTCGTCGATGACGTCGTACGGCATCAGCGACCGGGCGAGTGCGCCGCTGCCGTGGATCTGCAGCTCGCCCTCCTCCGTCCGCTCCTTCAGCCGGGCGACCTCGGCCGCCACGTCACCGGACACCACCGTGGTGTTCTCCCACTCGGGGTCCTTCAGCGTCGTGGAGACGACGTGTTTGGTCAGGGTGTTGAGCCGGGCGGCGATCCGGTCCTCGGGGTCGGTCACCCTGGGCCAGTAGGCCGAGAAGATGTCGTACGTCCGTCGTCCGAGGAGGAAGGCGCCCGCCCGGTCGAAGGTCTCGTTCGCGTACTCGATCATGCCCTCGTCGGCGAAGGGCACCATCCAGCCGCCGCACTCGAAGCCGCCCGAAGGGTCCTCCTCGGGGCCTCCGGGAGCCTGCATGACGCC
Organism: Streptomyces sp. NPDC058637; assembly: GCF_042717325.1. Lineage (NCBI taxonomy): Bacteria > Bacillati > Actinomycetota > Actinomycetes > Kitasatosporales > Streptomycetaceae > Streptomyces > Streptomyces sp. NPDC058637. The sequence continues at coordinate 252,272 of NZ_JBHXRD010000007.1, forward strand.
GTCGAGGGTCACGAACGTGGTGAGGGTCAGCTTCGCCATGGTCCTGCTCCTTCGCATCCCTGCCCACGGTTCCCGGCAGTCCGTGTACCCCCACCTGTCCAGACCCCACTTTCGGACGGAACTCATCGGTACGCCCGGTGGCGGGCCGCCTTAGGTGTCCGTTTCCCGCCGGTGCCGACGAGCCCGAGGGACTTTCCTTGTCCTTGCCGCCGCCATACCGGCCCGGCGGCCTCCCGGACGGACAGGAACCAGCCATGACCAGCGACAACAGCACCACCGGCAGTACCCGGACCGCGCTCGTGACCGGTGGGAGCCGCGGCATCGGTGCGGCCGCCGCCCTCCGGCTCGCCCGCGACGGCGCCGATGTCGCCTTCACCTACGTCCAGGACAAGGAGGCCGCCGAGGCGGTCGTCCGCCGGATCGAGGGCTACGGCCGCCGCGCCGTCGCCCTGCGGTCCGACGCGGTGGACGCGGAGGCCGCCGCGGCGGCCGTGCCCGAGGCGGCGGACGCACTGGGGCGGCTCGACATCCTCGTCAACAACGCGGGCATCGGCGTCCTGGGCCCCATCACGGACCTCGCTCCGGCCGATGTGGACCGGGTGCTCTCCGTGAACGTACGCGCGGTGTTCCTGGCCTGCCGGGCCGCGGCCGGCCGACTGGCCGACGGGGGCCGCATCATCTCGGTGGGCACGGCGCTGAGCAGGTACGCCGGCGGCCCCGGCAGCACCCTGTACGCGATGAGCAAGTCCGCCCTGTCCGGCCTCACCAAGCCGCTCGCCCGGGAGCTCGGGCCGCGCGGCATCACGGTGAACCTGATCCAGCCCGGCCCCGTCGACACCGACCTCAATCCGGCGGACGGCCCGTTCGCCGCCGGTCAGCGCTCCGCCACCGCGCTGGACCGGTTCGGCACGACGGACGAAGTGGCCTCGCTGGTCGCCTACCTGGCGAGCACGGAGGCGGCCTACATCACCGGCACGGAGGTGGTGGTGGACGGCGGCCACGCCGCGTAGGGCACGCCACGCCGCCCTGTTCCGGCGCCCCGCCTACGCTGGCAGGGACGGTACGGACACGAGAGGCACACCATGAGCCAGACCCCGCCCCCGGTACACACGCTCAACGACGGCCGCGCCCTCCCCGCTGTGGGACTCGGCACCTGGCCGCTCGACGACGAGGCGGCCGAACAGGCCGTCGCCGGGGCGCTGGGTCTGGGCTACCGGCTCGTGGACACCGCGCTGAACTACCGCAACGAGACCGGCACGGGGCGCGGCATCGCCCGCGGCGGCGTCCCCCGCGAGGACCTCTTCGTCACCACCAAGGTGCCCGGCCGGCATCACGGGTACGAGGAGACCCTGGCCTCGTTCGAGGAGTCCCGGCGCAATCTGGGGCTTGAGTACGTCGACCTCTACCTCATCCACTGGCCGCTGCCGCGGGTGGGCAGGTACGTGGACACCTGGAAGGCGATGCTCAAGCTCCGCGCGGACGGTCTCGTACGTTCCGTCGGCGTCTCCAACTTCACGGCGGCCCATCTGGACCGGCTGGAGCAGGAGACGGGTGTGGTACCCGCCGTGAACCAGATCGAGATGCACCCGCTGTTCCCCCAGGCGGAGTTGCGTGCGGTGCACGCCGCCAGGGGGATCCGCACGGAGAGCTGGAGCCCGCTGGCCCGTGGGCGCCAGGTGCTGGAGGACCCGGCGGTGGTGGCCGCCGCCGAGGCGCACGGGGTCACCCCGGGCCAGGTGGTGCTGCGGTGGCACACCCAGCTGGGCGCGGTGCCGATCCCGAAGTCCGCCGACCCCGGGCGGCAGCGGGAGAACCTGGACCTGTTCGGGTTCGAGCTGACGCCGGAGGAGCTGGAGCGGATCGGGTCTGGGCCGTCGCACCGCTTCGGCGGCGACCCCGAGACGCACGAGGAGTTCTGACCGGCGGCGGGCGGGCCGCTCCGTGCGGTCCCCGCCCTACCGGTTGCGCGGGGTGACCTCCGCCATCCGGGACCAGTCGTCGCCCGGTACGTCGACGTTGATGATCTCCGGGACCTCGGCGACGAGCTCGGACATGGTCTCGATCGCCGCCTTGAAGTGGTCGGAGTTCACGTGCGCCACGCCCGCCTCCTGCGAGGCGAAGGCTTCGAGCAGGACGAACTGGTCGGGGTTCTCGACGCTGTACGACCACTCGAAGAAGAGGTTGCCCGGTTCCTGACGGGTGGCCAGCGTGAAAGCGTCCACGGCCGGTAGCCAGTTGTCGCGCTCGGCGGTGCGGACGGTGAACTTGACGGCGATGAAGATCATGGCAACTCCTGGTCGGGGTGGTGCACTCCGTATCGGGCAGCGACCAGGTTCCCATATGCCCACAGGGCGGGCACGCCCGGCACACCCGCGTGCCGCCGGACGCGCCCGCCCCGGGGGCCGCCCCCGGGGCATCCTCGGGGGTGTCCTGGGCGCCGTTATCCGCCGAGCTCCTGGTGACGGGCCGTCAGTCGCGCGGCGCCGTCCTCGGTCAGTGAGCCGAAGAGCCGCAACCGCGAGATCCCGCCGTCCGGGAAGATGTCCATCCGGACACGCGTGCCCCGTACGGGCTCCGGCAGGACGAAGCGGTGGTCGGTGTCGGGCTGCAGCCGGGTGCGGGGCAGGACCTCGGTCCACTCCTCGCCCTCCCCGTCGCTCACCGAAAGCCTCGCCCAGCCCGCCGCGTTGCCCTTGAGGTAGGCGGTGTCGATCTCGACCGCCCGGATCTCCGACTGGGCGGCCAGCCGGTAGCGGATCCAGTCGTTGCCCTTGTCCCGTCGGCGGCGGGTCTCCCAGCCGTCGTCCATCTTGTGCGAGCGGCCCGGCGCGATGGTGTTCGTGGCCGGCGAGTAGAAGCGGTCGGACGCGTCCTCGACCTGCCCGCCGTTCTCCAGGGCCGCGAGGTCGAACGTACCGAGCGCGGTGAGCCATGCCGGGTCGGGAGCCACCTCGCCGTACACCCGCAGCCTGGCTATGCCGCCGTCCGGGTGCTGGTTGACCCGGAGGTGGGTGAAGCGCTGCTCGGCGTCGACCACGAAGCCGTTGGCCGCGTGGCCGCCGACGGCCGTGCGGGGCACGAGGGTCGTCCACTTCACGGCGGGCCCCAGAAGGTCCTCGGGGGACGGCGATCCGGGCAGGGAGACCGCCTCGACGGACACGGACTGCGGGTAGTTGCCCCGGAAGTGGGCGGTGTCGACGACCAGGCCGCGGATGACTCCGGGTGCGCCGAGGCGTACGAGGGCCCAGTCGTGGTCCTCGTCGGTGGGGTGGGGCTCATGGGCGCCCGTACCGCGACGCCGGCGGGTCTCCCAGCCGTCCATGATCTTGCCCTTGTGGCCGAAGCGCTCCGGGTCGAACGCGGCGGGCTCCGGCTTCAGCAGGTTCTCGCGCTCGGCGAAGAACTCGTCGTTGGCGGCGATGACACCCGCGCCGAGCCGCCGGTCGGCGAGGTCGACGAGCGAGGTGAACGGGAAGTCGGCGGTGCGGTAGTCGGCGTACGGGTCGCCGCCTCGGTACGGGCTCGCGTCGCCGGTGAAGTGCCGTGTCGGCGTCATGGGTCAGTGGTTCCTTTCGAGGAGGCGGCCGGCGGGTCCGGTGAGCACGCCGTCGGCCGCGATCCGCTTTCCGCGCAGCCAGGTGGACCTGACGACGCCGTGCAGCGTCCGGCCCGCGTAGGCGGTCACCTGGTTGCGGTGGAAGAGCTCGGCCGGATCGACGGTGAAGGTCGCGTCGGGGTCGAGGACCGCGAAGTCGGCGTCGCGTCCGGCCTCGACGGCGCCCTTGCGGGTGAGTCCGGCGAGTGCGGCGGGGGCGGCGGACATCCAGCGGGCGACGTCGTCGAGGGTGTGGCCGCGTCGGCGCGCCTCGGTCCAGATGGCGGGCAGGCCGAGCTGCAGGGAGGAGATGCCTCCCCAGGCGGAGGCGAAGTCCGGGGTCTTCAGGTCCGTGGTGCAGGGTGAGTGGTCGGAGACGATGCAGTCGATCGTGCCGTCGGCCAGCCCGGCCCAGAGCGCGTCCTGGTTGGCCGCCTCCCGGATGGGCGGGCAGCACTTGAACTCCGTTGCCCCGTCGGGGACTTCCTCGGCCGTGAGGGTGAGGAAGTGCGGGCAGGACTCGACGGTGACCTGTACGCCCTCGCGTCTGGCCTCGGCGATCAGCGGCAGGGCGTCGGCGGAGGAGAGGTGCAGGACGTGGACGCGGGCGTTCAGCCGCCGCGCGTGGGCGACGAGCCCTTCGATCGCGGCGTTCTCCGCGACGCGCGGCCGGGAGGCCAGGAAGTCGGCGTACGCGGGTCCGCCGCGCTGCGGGGCCAACTCCAGGTGGCGGGGGTCCTCGGCGTGCACGATGAGGAGTCCGCCGAAGCCGGCGATCTCGGCCATGGAGCGCGCCAGTTGCTCCTGGTCCAGCTCGGGGAACTCCTCGACGCCGGAGGGCGAGAGGAAGCACTTGAAGCCGAACACCCCGGCCTCGTGCAAGGGGCGGAGGTCCTTCGTGTTGGACGGGATCGCACCGCCCCAGAAACCGGTGTCGATGTGCGCCTTGGACGCGGCCACCCTTTGCTTGGTGCGCAGGTGTTCGACGGTGGTGGTCGGCGGGAGCGAGTTGAGCGGCATGTCGAGGAGCGTCGTGACGCCGCCCGCGGCGGCGGCCCGGGTGGCGGTCCAGAAGCCCTCCCACTCGGTGCGGCCGGGGTCGTTCACATGGACGTGGGTGTCGACGAGGCCGGGCAGCAGCACGTCGTCGCCGAGGTCCTCCAGGCGGGCGTCCATGGGCACCTCGGCGTCGTACGGGAGGACGGCCTCGATCACCCCGCCGGCCACGGCGACCGTCGCGGCCCGGGTCCCCTCCGGGGTCACGACGCGCGTGGAACGCAGCACCAGCCTCACGTCCGTCTCCCTTTCCGCTTCCGCGTCCGCACCGGGCACCCGTGCTCCTCCCTCAGAAATTCAACGAACTGTTGAAGGAGTCTTCACTCGGGGGCACGGCCCGTCAAGACCCCACCTTCCTCGCGGGACGCCCAGGGGACCACTCGCACCGCGCGACAGAGATTTCCACGAAGCAAAAGTTCAATTTCGGCATACGGAACGTAGACTGACCCGGGAGCGGCACCACCGAGCCTGCGGCCAGGCTACGACCCGGCCGCCGACGACGGGACAGAACGGGCCCTGACCGGCAAGGACGCCACACCGGGAGCAGTGGGCCGATCGGGAACAGCCCGGTAGGCTGCTGCCTTGCCCCTGCCTCGAAAGGACCGTTGACGTGCCGCCGTCCCACGCCAGCACTTCCGACTCCAAGCCCGCCGGTTCCAGCGGCGGGGTGCAGTCCCTCGAACGCGCCTTCGATCTGCTGGAGCGTATGGCGGATGCCGGGGGTGAGGTCGGGCTCAGCGAGCTCTCCGCGAGCAGCGGACTGCCGCTGCCGACCATCCACCGGCTGATGCGCACCCTGGTGGTGTGCGGCTACGTGCGTCAGCAGCCCAACCGGCGTTACGCCCTGGGCCCGCGTCTGATCCGGCTCGGCGAGTCGGCGTCCCGGCTGCTGGGGACCTGGGCGCGGCCGTACCTCCAGCGGCTGGTCGAGGAGACCGGCGAGACGGCGAACATGGCACTGCTGGACGGGGACGAGATCGTGTACGTCGCCCAGGTGCCGTCGAAGCACTCGATGCGGATGTTCACCGAGGTGGGCCGCCGGGTGCTGCCGCACTCCACGGGTGTGGGCAAGGCCCTCCTCGCCGACACCCCGGCGGACGAGGTCCGGGCGTTGCTGGCCCGTACGGGCATGCCCGCGGCCACCGAGAAGACGATCACCACCCCGGACGGTTTCCTGGACGCGCTGGAGCAGGTGCGCAGGGCGGGCTACGCGGTGGACGACAACGAGCAGGAGATCGGGGTGCGCTGCCTCGCGGTGTCGGTGCCCAACTCCCCCACATCCGCGGCCATTTCCATCTCCGGTCCGGCGGGACGGGTGACGGAGGCGGCGACGGAGCGGATCGTGCCGATCCTGCGGCAGACCGCGAAGGAGCTCTCCGAGGCGCTGGCCAGCAGCGGCGGCTCACCGGGCTGACCCCTCCCGGGCCACGGACCGGCCCCCTCGAATCAGGCCGGGAGGGCCGGTGCGGTCCCAGTGGCCGGACCCGCGCGGCCCGGACCGGTCGGCCGGACAGATTCACCATCACCCGCGGCGGTCGGTGAGGGCAGCAGGTTCGGCTGCTGGAAGACGATGCCGATGCGGTCCCGGCACAGGACCCTGGACGGGGTCATCCTGGCCGCCGTCGAGGCGGGGGCCGGCGACTGTCCGCCCAGGGACGCTTCCCCGGAGGAGCCGGCGGCGGTGCGCACGGCGAGGGCCGGCCGCTCGGCCCTGGCCCCGGCGGTCGCGCACCGGCCGATGGACCGGATGCGCGCCCCCCGCACAGGCCCTCACCGAACGCGAGCTGGAAGTACTCCAGCCGGCCGGCGAGGCCTGTCGAACCGGCAGATGAGCAAACGGCTGTTCCTGAGCCAGGCGACGATGAAGTCCCGTCCGGTGCACCTCTACGCCGAGCTGGGCGTCGACTCACGCACCTCGGCGGTCGCGACGGCCACCGCACGCCGGCTGATCCGGCGCTGATCTCACGGCCTCACGGGTGGCGCGGCGGCTCCCCGAAGAGGTCCACGGCGATCCGTACGTCCCGCAGGCCGGGCGCCAGTGCGCTGACCGAGCCGATCGCCCCCGCGACCAGCAGCAGCGAACGGCGGAGCCGGGGGATCTCGGGCGTGCCGCTGACCGCCATGGCGTCCAGGGCCGCCAGCTCGTCCTCGGCGATGCCCCGGTCCGGGAACTCGGACGGGTGGCCGGCCAGCTCCCGGCGGAGCCGGGAGACCGCCGTACGCAATTCCGTCACCCTCGGATCCTCGTCACTGCGCAACCGCTTCTGCCCCGCACTTCGCAACAGAGCACTCCCCCCTCGTACCACCGCGTGCCGTCTGTTCATCGGTCCCGGGTGCGGTCAAGTGCCCAGGGATGCCCGCAAGTTAACGCCATGAAAGGCGGCGTGCGCCACCGCGCGGCCACAAAAGAGTACCCGTGGGAGTGACATCCTTTTCGCCTGTGCGAAGGGGGCAGTGGTATCCAGGGCTCATGGCTCACACACAACCCGCCCCCGTGATCGCCGGGCTGCTGCTCGCCGCGGGTGGAGGCCGTCGGCTCGGTGGCCGGCCGAAGGCCCTGCTGGAACACCGTGACCGTCCTCTGGTCGAACACGCGGTGCGGGCGCTGCGCAACGGCGGGTGCGGCCCCGTCCATGTGGTGCTGGGCGCGGCGGCCGAGGAGGTGCGGGCACGGGCGGACCTCTCGGGGTGCGAGGTGACCGTCAACCCCTGGTGGGAGGAGGGCATGGGCTCCTCGCTCCGCGCGGGGCTCGGGGTCCTGGTCGGCTCGGACGTGGACGCGGCACTGGTGGCCCTGGTCGACCAGCCGGGGATCGGGGCGGAGGCGGTGGCGCGGGTGCGGTCGGCCTACCGCACCCGTCGGACCCTCGCGGCGGCGGCGTACGACGGACAGCGGGGCCATCCGGTGCTGTTCGGGGCAGACCGGTGGGCGGACATCGCCGCAGGCGCGATCGGCGACCGGGGCGCCCGGGAGTATCTGCGGGCGCACCACGATGCGATCACGCTCGTCGAGTGTTCCGATGTGGCTCAGGTGTTCGACATCGACAGGCCGGAGGACCTCACGCGACTGGAGTGAACGGACAGTACGTGCCCTGGCACGGTGCGCCACCGCGACCCGACCTCTGTCGACCCGGAGAATCTCGACATCAACAAACCATTGAACTTCCACCATGAGGAAACTAATATCCACTGATCAGAAGCCCGCAGTACCGCTTCTGCCCCCGGGCGGCACCCACGGCCGTACCTCGGAGCCCTGGCACCCCGTGCCGCACCGGGCGACCCGGCGACCGTGGCACACCGTCCGTACCGCCCCGCTGAAGGAGTGACAGCTCATGTCCGCACCAGCGCCGTCCCCGCTGGCCGTCGTCGATGCCGAGTCCCTGCCGAGGCAGGACGAGGTCCTGACCGATGCGGCCCTCGCGTTCGTGGCCGAGCTGCACCGCCGGTTCACGCCGCGCCGCGACGAGCTGCTCGCCCGCCGGGGCGAGCGCCGCGCCGAGATCGCGCGCACCTCCACGCTGGACTTCCTGCCGGAAACGGCGGCGATCCGCGCGGACGACTCCTGGAAGGTCGCACCGGCCCCGGCCGCGCTGGACGACCGCCGGGTGGAGATCACCGGTCCGACCGACCGCAAGATGACCATCAACGCCCTGAACTCGGGCGCCAAGGTCTGGCTCGCCGACTTCGAGGACGCGTCCGCCCCCACGTGGGAGAACGTGATCACCGGCCAGCTCAACCTGATCGACGCGTACACCCGCACCATCGACTTCACCGACCCGAGGTCCGGCAAGTCCTACGCCCTCAAGCCCGCCGACGAGCTCGCGACCGTGGTCACCCGCCCGCGCGGCTGGCACCTGGACGAGCGCCACCTCCAGCTCGACGGCACCCCGGTGCCCGGCGCGCTGGTCGACTTCGGCCTCTACTTCTTCCACAACGCCCAGCGGCTGATCGACCTCGGCAAGGGCCCGTACTTCTACCTCCCGAAGACGGAGTCGCACCTGGAGGCCCGCCTCTGGAACGACATCTTCGTCTTCGCCCAGGACTACGTGGGCATCCCGCGGGGCACGGTCCGCGCGACCGTCCTGATCGAGACGATCACCGCCGCGTACGAGATGGAGGAGATCCTCTACGAGCTCCGCGACCACGCCTCCGGGCTGAACGCCGGCCGTTGGGACTACCTGTTCTCCATCGTCAAGAACTTCCGCGACGGCGGCCCGAAGTTCGTGCTGCCCGACCGCAACCTGGTCACGATGACCGCCCCGTTCATGCGGGCGTACACCGAACTCCTGGTCCGCACCTGCCACAAGCGCGGGGCGCACGCCATCGGCGGCATGGCGGCCTTCATCCCCTCACGACGTGACGCCGAGGTCAACAAGGTCGCCTTCGAGAAGGTCAAGGCCGACAAGGACCGCGAGGCGAACGACGGCTTCGACGGCTCCTGGGTGGCCCACCCGGACCTCGTCCCCATCGCCATGGCCTCGTTCGACGCGGTCCTCGGCGAGAGGCCGAACCAGAGGGAACGGCTGCGCGAGGACGTCTCGGTCGCGGCCGGCGACCTGATCGCCATCGACTCCCTGGACGCGAAGCCCACGTACGACGGCCTGCGCAACGCCGTCGCGGTCGGCATCCGCTACATCGAGGCATGGCTGCGGGGCATGGGCGCGGTCGCCATCTTCAACCTGATGGAGGACGCGGCCACCGCGGAGATCTCGCGCTCGCAGATCTGGCAGTGGATCAACGCCGACGTGGTCTTCGAGAACGGCGAACACGCCACGGCGGACCTGGCCCGCAGGATCGCGGCCGAGGAACTGACCGCCATCCGCACGGAGCTCGGCGACGAGACCTTCGCAGCGGGCAAGTGGCAGCAGGCCCACGACCTGCTGCTCCAGGTCTCCCTGGACCAGGACTACGCGGACTTCCTGACGCTGCCGGCGTACGAGCAGCTGCGCTGAGCCTCGTACACCTGGGTCCCGTAGACCCGAGGGCCGCGGCGCCCCCCCCCCCCCGCCGGGGGGGGGGGGCGGGGCGCCCGCCGGGGGGGGGGGGGCGGGGAAACGGCGGGGACGGCGGGCCCCCCCCCCCAC